>JAUHZB010000004.1 GCA_030426125.1 bacterium | reverse complement strand
TCTTGAAATCGGGACCTATATGTACTCATAAGAGACTATAGGTATTAGTTAAAGGGATTAGTCTGTTTTAGAGCGTTGTACGAAAATTATCGTACAGCCAGTAAGTGGAGGGTAACAACTTAATAACTAAGCGCTCTAAAACAATCTAACAATTGTTAGAATTTGGGGTAAAAGGTACATAATTAACTCTATGAGTAATTACAAGTTGCAATAATAGCAAAATAGTTACATAATGTCAATACCATTTTATATTTTTGTGTTTATTTCAATAAACTGTTAATAAATATAAGCAATATACTTTTCTCTACAATTTGTATTAAATAAGTAGATAACTGGGGAGGGACATGTCAAATACAGCAACCACAATAGCTGTGGCGGGGGAAATTAAGTCATCAACTAGACTTAGCCAACTACATCAGCCTATTAATTGCCTATATGCTAGCTGTAATCGCCAGCAACTAATAGACCTACTAAGAAATCCAACGGTGGCAATTGTTGGCACCCGTAAGCCGTCTACTTACGGAATAAGGGTCACCCGCATGCTCGCTCGGGAACTGGCTGGGCAAGGTGTCACTATTATCTCAGGTCTAGCCTTAGGCCTAGATTCCATAGCCCACCAAACCTGTGTTGACCATGGAGGGAAGACTATCGCCGTACTACCAGCACCAATAGATAAAATATATCCCAGACGCCACCGCCAGCTCGCTAAGGACATTACAGATAGCGGCGGGGCACTAGTTAGCGAATACACGGCCGGTAGCACTGGCCCTCAGAAACATCATTTCATTGCCCGTAATAGAATAATTGCGGCCTTAGCTAACCTAATCGTCATACCGGAAGCTAGCAAGAGTAGCGGTAGTCTACATACCGCTAACTTCGGATTAGAGCTAGGCATTGATGTCCTGGCTGTCCCCGGGAATATCTATAGCCCACAGTCTGAAGGTACTAACCATCTAATTCAACAGGGCGCCTGTGTGGTAACCTCAACTTCAGATATACTAGACTGTTTGAACTAAATAGTTGCATTGTTGTAGCTATTAAAGTAGTCTATCCAACTGAATTAAACTATTATCACAAATTGTTTATCACAAATTGTGAAATAAAAAATTCAATAATTTATCAACCAATACAAATGGTATACTTAAGCAATATGTCGAAAAACTTAGTAATAGTAGAGAGTCCAGCCAAAGCCAAAACCATCGAGAAATATCTTGGAAGTAAATTCAAGGTACTATCTAGCGTCGGTCATATCCGCTCTATTGCTAAAAAAACCAAGGATGGTAATGATCCAATAGATATTAAAGCCGGGTTTAAGACTACTTATGAAGTAGATCCTGAGAAAAAGAAAATCATTAGCGAACTAAAGAAAGCTATCAAGAATAGCGATACAGTCTGGCTCGCAACTGATGAAGACCGCGAAGGAGAGGCCATTGCTTGGCACCTATGCGAAGTACTAAAGTTAGATCCTAAAAAAACCAACCGGATTGTTTTTCACGAGATCACTAAAGAAGCCATCGAAAAGGCGGTAGCCAACCCTCGGACTATCGACATGGATCTAGTTAAAGCCCAGCAGGCTCGCCAAATTCTAGATAGAATTGTTGGTTTTGAGCTATCTCCAGTAGTCTGGCAGAAAGTTCCAGGTGGTAAATCTGCTGGTAGAGTACAGTCACCAGCCGTTAGGTTATTAGTTGAAAGAGAAAACGAAATTGAAAAGTTCGAATCATCAGACAGTTTCAAAGTAACCGCTGAACTTACTGCCGATGGCGAAAGCTTTAAAGCAGAACTACCTAAAAAATTCGAATCAGAAAAAAAAGCTCAATCCTTCCTGGAAAAAATTAAGGATGCTCAGTTTAGCGTGTCAGATATAAGCACCACACCTGGCACCCGTAACCCATCAGCACCATTCACTACTAGTACACTTCAACAAGAAGCCAACAGTCGTCTAGGCTTCAGTGCCAAGGCGACTATGAGTAGCGCTCAAAGACTGTATCAAGAAGGTAAGATTACATATATGCGAACCGATTCGGTCAACCTCAGTGGTCAGTCGCTCTCGCAAATCACTAATTTCGTGAAGAAAGAATACGGCGAAGAGTATCACCAAATAAGGACCTTTAAAACTAAATCCTCGAATGCTCAAGAAGCCCACGAAGCCATCCGTCCAACGAATGTTACTACCACCAAGGCCAGTAGCGATAGCTATGACCAGAAACTATACGATCTAATTAGAAACCGGACAATTGCTAGTCAGATGAGTCCAGCTAAATTGGAAAAGACTACCGTTACTATAGCAATATCGGGAAGTAACGAAATATTAGAAGCTAAAGGTGAAGTTGTCTTGTTCGACGGTTTTCTAAAAGTTTACGCAGCTAACAAAAAGACTGAGAATATTCTTCCAAAGCTAAGTGCAAATGATCAATTAAAACTTGAGTCAATGCAGGCCAAACAAACTTTCGCCAAACCTCCAGCACGCTACAGCGAAGGAAGTTTAGTTAAGAAACTAGAAGATCTAGGCATCGGTAGACCATCAACCTACGCCACCATTATTAACACCATTCAAGTACGTGGCTACGTTGAAAAAGGTCAAAGTGAGGGCCAACCGCGCGATGCGATTGTCCTATCCCTAAAGAATAAAGAAATAAAACGAGAAGTCATTTCAGAGAAGACTGGATCGCAAAAAGGAAAACTGGTACCCACTTCCAGCGGTAAGGTAGTCAGCGACTTCCTAACAGATTACTTCGATAAAATAGTTGACTATGGCTTTACGGCCGAAGTTGAAGAGAGAATAGATAAAATAGCTAGTGGTTCTATGGAACGTAATAAGATGCTTGAGCAGTTCTATACACCATTCCACGAGCTTATTGAGAAGTCTGGGGGTATAAAACGAAGCGATGTAGCCCAGGCTAGGAAAGTAGGCATCGACCCAAAAACCAAAAAGCCAATATTCGCTCGTTTTGGTAGATTTGGACCAATGTTACAGCTAGGAGACTCAGAAGACAAAGAAAACAAGCCAAGATTCGCCCCCTTACCAGAAGGAGCCAAAATAGAGACTGTTAAGCTAGAAGAAGCTCTAGAGATGTTTAAGCTACCTAAAATAGTCGGTAAGACAGCTGATGGCAAAGAAATAAAAGCTAATATTGGCCGGTTTGGGCCATTTATCCAAGTAGATAAGTTGTTTGTATCAATCAAGCCACTTAGCCCGCACGATATTACCGAAAAACAAGCCCAAGAACTATACAAGCAAAAACTAAAGCAAGAAGCTGAAAAAAACATAGCGGACTTCGGTGATGGTGTAAAAGTACTCAATGGGCGTTATGGACCATATGTCACTAATGGCAAGAAAAATGCCAAAATACCGAAAGACACTGAGCCAAAAAGCATTACTCACGAGCAAGCTCTAAAAATCCTAGAAGAAGCTCCAGATAAGAAAAAATTCCCTCGTAAGAAAAGAAAATAGCTACAAAATCTAAGGAATAAGATTTTTCCACAAATTTGTATCTTATCCAACTAAATATTGCAGTAATATTGACATATAACTTATATGCCAAAATGGCCACTTGCTGATACAATATATATGTACAACCAAATGTTTGACTTATACTTGAATAAAGTATATAATTAGACTAATCTGAATAATCAACATAACAGGGAGAGCGAAAATGGCCACTGACTCGGATAAAAAACTAGCCTTAGAGCCAATTGTAAATGGTGTTCTAGAGACCATAGATAAAGAACGAGAACGAGAGATCATCTCGAGGCGTTTTGGTCTGTTTGACCGAAAAGAAACCCTGGAGCAAATTGGTGAACTGCTAGGCATTACCAGGGAAAGGGTCCGTCAACTAGAAAAAGCCGTAATCTCCAAGCTAAAAGAAGCAGCTGATAAGAACTTACAAGTTATCAGCGAAGCTGAAACTGCAATTGTAGAAGAGTTAGAAAATAACGGTAAAGTAGCAAGAATAACCGAGCTGACCGGCAAAGTATCAGCTGTAAATGATCGTATCGCTCAATCTAGAGTGTCATTTATCTCTCACCTTAGCTCTCAACTGGTAGTTATTGAAGATAACGACAACTTCTACCACCTTGTTGCTCTTAAGAAGTATCACAGTGAAGATTCGCTTAAGAAACAGATCGCCAGTATTGCTGAAACAGTAAAAACCATTGGCCAGCCAACAGATATTAAAGAAGTTGCCAAACAGGTTGGCAACAGCGATGAAAAGCATGTTGAGGCTCTTGCTAGTACTAGCAAAAAGCTAGCCACCCTAAACGGAAAATGGGGACTTATTAAGTGGCCAACCGTTAACCCTAAGAACATTAGAGACAAAATATACGTTATCTTACATGTAGAAGGTAAGCCACTTCACTTCAACGAAATTGCTAAATCTATTAAAGATTCAGAGTTCAAACGCAATAATGTAACTACACAAGCCATCCATAATGAACTTATTAAAGATAGTCGTTTCGTCCTAATAGGGCGGGGTATCTACGCTCTTAAAGAATGGGGCTACTCTAAGGGAACAGTGGCAGATATTATATCTGACGTCCTAAAAAAGGCCGGAGAACCACTTCACCGCGATGAAATAGTGAAGCGCGTACTTAAAAGCCGCTACGTTAAAGAAACTACTATCCTATTAAACCTACAAGGTAAAGAGCAGTTCAAACGAGTAGCAAAAGCTACTTACACTCTAGCCGAATAATATTATTGCCATAAAGAAGTAAAGCGCAATGGCAAGATACGCAGAGCTAGAACAATTCCCAGCAGGGCTTCCAGTGTTTGATCCAGGCTACGATCAAGCGATGATAGACGCTTTAGCCCACCCCGATGAGCAAGAGCCAATAACAAGTTTTTTAAGAACCCTTTACCTAAGGGGTCCTCTGCTTTGGCTGTATAGTCCGCTTAAGTTCCGAAGATTATTATCGATTACAGACCGAGAATTAGATAAATGCGCTGAACTATGCGGGGCCCAGACTGTTCCTCATACCTGGGGTCAAATACCATCTACAAATGGAAATTTTATGAAATACGTTGCAGAAGTCGACTATATAGACGGCGTCTGTTTTGGTAACCTGCTAGAAAAACCATCTCCGGATATACCAAGACAACTTTACCAACAAGTAAGTCACGGGCTGAATGCTTATAATCGCCCACTACAGGAGCTAAGAAGGGGACACCTGCAGGATATGTCCCGAAGGTAGTTCATGTATGGAGTTAACAAGAATCAACCAGAGGAACAAGATCCGAGCATATACCTTGTAGATATTGATCCAATTTATAGATATTTAAATGTTCCAAAATAATAAACATTTTACGAACATTAAATAGAAGCTAAAATACTAAGACAATAACAATATAGAAGCTTTATTTTGTGTAAACCAGCAGTGAGCTAGGGGACTAACAAAACCAAAAACAAAAAACGAAAAACACAGAAAAATACCAGGAATATAAAGACATTAGAGTAGTGTAATTGGATATTAATGCTACGTCGCACAATGTATATTTTGCGACTCTAATATCCTATTATAAGATGATTAGCATTACCTCCACGTTAGGGGACTATTTGGTAATTTTGTTAAAAACATATACAAACGCGCATGCTACTACGTTTCATTAGTGCATCTACTACAACCAAATATTCGTGATTTAGACGCGATCTATATTAGCTAATGTGCGTTCTTTTATACACAACGCCTAGTGTCTGTGCTTAATTTTATCCACAAGTCATTTGCAATATTTGACTTTTGTTTCCAATTATACTTTTTTATTCATTTCCCCTTTTCTTCTCTATTTTTGGCAATTATTTGACTTTTCTTTGTTTTTTTATTGTTATATATGTTTTTATAATTTATAAAGTTTTTACTATATGAACATTTTACGAACATAGAGGGGTAGAATAGAAGGTGCTTTTACTTATAATAAATTCGTTCTTCGACCCGGGAATCAATGTACTCACTTGGCGTAATCCCTTCGGCTTGTAGTTTTTTGCGTAGAGCTAAATACTGCCCTACTGCAACCCGATAGTCACTTAAGAAGCTGAACTTAACTATATAGTCCTGATCCTTCGGCTTAATATGCATCTCGGCAGCCAGCCTAGGCAAGGTAATAGACTCTATCTTGATATCTTTTTCTGAGAGTTGCTCAATAACATTTAATATGTAGTCTACATCCTGGCTAGTTAAGATATTCTGGCCTAGTTTAGAGCCTAGGTTTGAATCATCTACCACTGTTGGTAAACCATCTGTTATAGAAGGCTTGTCCTTAGCTCTAACCAATAGTTTTCCGCTTTTGCCAACACCGTATGCTTCGTTATTGGAAACAACTACCAATTTTACTTCGTCAGTGCTTATTCGAACAGTCGGCCTTCTGCCGGCTAGCGGTATCAAGACATTAACCTCATTTACTTCAGGGAAATCATCCATTAATTGTTGGCCAATCTTCTGAGTATCGACGGTAATTTTACTTTTATTTAGCATTGAGCTGGATAAAATTTGTTCAAGAGAATCAGAATACTCCTGTTTGGAATGTAGTAATTTTGACTTTTTGCTCTCCTCTACTACTACCCTGGCGCTAGTAGATAAAGTTGATATGTAAACTAGACTTCCAGCCACCAGTATTAGCACAGCTATCAAAGATAGTCGCTCTAGGTTAAGTTTTAGCCCCCTGCTTTTGCTATTTGGTTTTGCCCTATCGCCTTCTGCGGAAGATTGGCGACGCTCAGAACCAGTCGCGCTATTTCTCTCCCGCTTATTATTGGATGAACTATAAGCATAAAACTGACTACGCTTGGAGCTATCTGAACCAACCCTGCGCGCAGAACGATCATTTGATTTTGACTTGGATTTAAAAAACTTTGGCATCTAGCTTTTTTCCAGTCCACTATCAGTTAGAATGGTGGCAATCTTTCTAGCACTATCTTTTATAACACTTTTATTTATTTGTTCAGCCAATTGAGCTCGCTTCTTACTATCGCCCATCAGTTTAGTTATTGCCGAATAAAGCAGTTGATTATCTTTTACCATTTGTCGATCATCAACTACTACTATTGCTCCCATCTTCTCTAACACCCGGGCATTTTTTAACTGATGTCCACCAGTTAAATTTGCATTGGGCACTACAATACAGGCTCTAGCCTGCACACCGAACTCTGTAAGGGTGGTAGCCCCTGCCCTAGTTACCACTAAATCACTTGCAGCGCTATATTTATGCAGATCTGGAACAAAATCTTTAACTATTATCTTGCTCATATCAGCGCCGGCAGCCGCATACTGGGTCTCAACCCTCTCACTGTTGCCTGGGCCAACCATATGGATAATCCAATACTTTTCTTTCCGAGTCATTTTTTTAGAGACATTAATTACCGCCTCATTTAAGCGAACCGCTCCAAGGCCACCACCGGTAACTAGGATTACTTTGTCGGTAGGTGGGATATTTAATCTTTTTTTAGCTTTTTTTGATGCTTCAACTGAAACGAACTTATAGTTTTTATTTACTGGAACACCAACTTGAACAGTTTTACGTGACTCATAATTGTACTCAGTGGTCGGCATTGCAACAGTGTGTAACTTAGCTGACCTTCCTATCAGGCGATGACCTAACCCTGGCACAGCATCAGAGTCATGAGTAATGTATGGTATTCCGAGAAACATAGCTGCTAGACCTATTGGCACACCAACAATGCCACCTTTTATAAAAATAACATCTGGTTGTTGCTGTCTTAAGGTACCTACAGATTGAAAGATGCCAATTATCACATAGAAAAAATCGCGAATATTTTTTAGCATGGTCTCAATATCTAACAATTGTTTGAGCCCCTCACCGTGATAGCGCCTAAACTTGCCGGTCCTGATCTGAATAACCTTATCGATGGCTTTGTTCTGTTTTGGCATATCCAGCAATTTGTCACCCCTAGCAATAACATATACTAGAGATATCTTTGGATAGCTTTTTTTTATTTCTTCAGCGACCGCTAGTACTGGAGTTATATGCCCCCCGGAACCGCCTCCGACTAGTAGTATCTTCTTCATTATTACTTCCGTTTATTAATTCTTCTGTAACCGGACTATAACTAGTATATCGTGAAATCTGAAATACTAAACCTATTGCCCCAGTAATAAACACTAGGCTAGTACCACCATAACTAATAAACGGCAATGTTATACCTTTCAGAGGCAATAGGCCGATCATTGCTCCAATATTAATAAATGACTGAACACTCAACCAGGCCAGTATACCGACTAAAATTAATCTTGAGTACATATCAGCAGTCCGGTTAATAATATTCTTTATGCGGGCAAATAAAGCCACTAGAAGGCCCAGCAACACACAAACGCCGATGAAGCCGAACTTCTCAGCATATATTGCAAATATAGAGTCATTAGCAGCCTCAGGCAGATATCCATAAGCCTGAACACCCTGACCTAGACCCAAGCCAGTAATACCACCAGAACCAACCGCTATTAAGGCTTGGCAAGCCTGGTAGCCTTCATTCTGACAATCCCTTGTTGGGTTTAAGAAAGTCGTTAGCCTATCTCGACGATAAGCACTAGTCGATATTAACAGTATCGTTCCAATTGCAATTATGCCGCCAAGAATTAAGATTCGTTTTACAGGCATACCGACTGCGAAGATCATACTAGCTACAATCATTACCATTACGCCGGTGGAACCTAGATCAGATTGCAGAAATCCAACCACAAACCCAATAAGACCCAGAGCAATAAATATCGGCTTTAGGGTTAATTGACTATCTCCTGGTTGTTTGTTTTTCAGTCGAGCAGTCAAAAAACCAGCCAGCCAGATTATTAGTACAAATTTTATCAGCTCCGCTACCTGGAAAGATAAACCGCCAAGCTGAATCCAACGATATGCTCCATTCACCTGCTCACCGAACAATCTCACTATAACCGCCGAAGTTGCGGCTGTAATAATAAGTGGCTTTTCAAAGCGTTTCCAAGATGAAATCGGAATATTTGAAGTAACTACAAAAGCTCCAACGCCCAACATTACAGCGATAATTTGCTTAATAACGTAGTAGTTTTCGCCGACGTCCTGTTGAGCACTTAGCCCTGGACTAATGGCATAGACTGTCACCAGTCCAATAGCTAATAATATTACCGTTAATAGAACTACTATGTAGTCAGGTTTGTGTCTCCTGCCGATCTTTTTAGCAACCAGTGGTCTTCTGGCTGAATCCATTATAGGTACTGACCGGTTACAAAGATTATCAGTCCGACAAATGCTGCAACTTGGCCAATTACCCAAAAACGCATGGTTACTTTAGTTTCTGGCCAACCACTTGCTTCAAAATGGTGATGAATCGGTGAGATCTTAAATAGTTTCTTTCCACCCCGTAGCTTTTTTGATGCAACTTGCAAAATAACTGAGCCAGCCTCAGCTACGAAGACGATTCCAATAATTGGCAATAAAGCTACCGTATCAGTCAGCATAGCTACTACGCCTAAGCTGGTCCCTAGTGCAAAAGAACCAACGTCACCCATAAAGAACCGTGCCGGATAGATGTTAAACCAGGTATAGGACAAAAGACTTCCGACAATAGTTAGACAGAAAGCAGCAATACCAAATCGCTGTTCTAGTAGTGCAATTAGAGCGTAAACTGCAAAAGCAAAAACTGCTAGCCCGCCAGCTAACCCATCTAATCCATCAGTAATATTCACGGCATTTGCAGTTGCTACCACTACTAAGATGAACAATGGAACAATAAGTAGTCCGAGAGTTAGCTCGCCAAAATATGGGATATGGATACTGGTTACATCTAGCTTGTCATAGAAAAACCAACCACCGACTAGTGATATAAGTACGATTAATAGAAGTTTTATCTTTGAAGGCAAACCAGCAACACCCTGACCATCACCTCTGACGTTGATAATATCGTCGAGTAGACCAACCATCCCCGCCCCAGCAAAAGCAGCCAGCGGCAACCAGGTTTCAGTTCGACTTAAGTTAAACAATAGAGTAACTATGGTGACCGATATTAAGAAGATTGCACCAGCCATGGTTGGTATCAGTCTTTTGTGTTTAGCGCCATGTAATTTAGCAAAAACAGTCGCTTTCTCGCCAGTGACAGCAGTACTCCTGGGTTTCTTCCAGAATTGATACTTATAAGCTAAATATGTGTACAGTGGCGTTATTAGCATACTAACAATAAAGCCCAAGAAACCGAGGCCCAATATTTTAACCAATGAAGACGAGCTAATTACCAGATTAATCGAATCATTCATGACTTAAGTCCAATTTGTATTAAAATATTCTATTAACATACATTATAACTTACTTTGTTTTCGGTTTAACATTAAAACTATTAATCAACATTTCTACTGTATCTGAAAACACTGGAGCTGCCGCTCTTGAGCCAGCATATCCACCAATACCAGGATCATTAACCCTAGTAACGATGACGTACTCTGGCTTATCGCCACCAACGAAGCCCATGAAAGTACCGTTATACTTATCCTCGTAATAACCACCGCCAGGTTTAGCAATCTGGGCTGTACCGGTTTTTCCGCCGATAGAATAATCGTCGCGTAGTTGGTTCATACCATAAACCAAGTAGTTTCTGTTTACCACCCCTTCCATCAAGCTAATCATATCTTTACTGACAGCCGGGGAGATAACATCACCTTTAACTACTTTAGGTTGTTTGTCGTCGACCTCACCCTTATTATTGGTAATTGTATCGATCAAATGCGGCTGGTAGTATTTACCGCCGTTAATAATTGAACTTAAGGCCGCCCCCATCTGTAGTGGAGTAGCTGTCATGCCCTGACCGAATGAAGTGTTGGCATAAACTATATTTAGACCAAAACCATCATTGGGGTCAGGAACACTACCACCAGCCTCATAGCCCTGTTCTACTCCTGTGGTCTTGGAAAATCTAAAATGATCGACCATATAGTCGTGCCATATTTCCCGACCACGTTGGTTTATTGAGCCACCGCCCATTTGCATTAGCAACCAAGTTGCTCCAGTATTTAAGGATAGTTCTAAGATATCTCGAACGCTTCGAGTGCCAGCTCCACCATCTTCTTCGATATTAGTAACAGTGGCGTCGCCAATCTTATAAAAACTAGGGTCATAATATGTGGTACCAGCCGATACAACTCCTTGGTTTATGGCTGCTGCGGCTGTTAGAGGTTTCATTATTGAGCCTACTTCCAGTGGCGCACTTACAGCCGCATTATTAAACACCTCTCCATTTTCTACTTTAAAAAATTCAGCTGGATTATAGCTTGGATAATTGGCCATCGCCTTAATCTCACCAGTGCTAGGATCCATAATAATAGCACTACCTGATTTAGATATAGCTCTATCCAGACCTTTCTTCAATATATCCTCTAGTTGTTTTTGCATACTTAGATCGATAGTTAGTAGCACCCTATCACCATCGACAGGCTGGCGAATGACATTGTCTTTATTGGACACCAAAGGAACACCTTGAACGTCAGTAATTGCTTTCAGCTGTCCAGGCTCACCAGACAACCTGGTATTTAGGTATTGTTCCAAGCCGTACTTTCCATTGCCTTCATCATCAACAAAACCAAGTAGTTGGGCAGCCAAATTACCTTGAGGATAGGTGCGAACCGATTCTTCTCTGGTGCCAATACCCTTTATCTCTAGATCATCAAGCTTGCTTTTCTGCTTGGCTGATAACTTTTTGGCAAGAATTGAATACCTGGTGTTGGCTTGTAGTTTCTCGGATATCTCCTGGCTATTTCCACCGATTAAAGCCTGGATTTTTATGGCCACCTGGTCTGGGTTCTTGATAAATTTCGGGTCAGCGAACAATGTATATTTCTTCTCATTAAGCACTATTGGCACCTGGTTATCTTTATCGTGAACTTCAATGACTCCACGCTTGGCAGGTATCTGATACTCTCGCAACTGACCAAGTAAGGCTTGTTTTGTATAATAGTCAGATTTTATTACTTGTAGATAAAACAAACGAATGCCGAAGATAATAACAATTAAAAGAATAATACCGTATATAATTTCAATACGGCTCGAGGATTTTAAGTGATGGCCTATACCTTTATTATTCATTCAACTGTCAGTTTATAACTCGATTATTAATACTAGTTTGATAGCGTACCGCTAGGAGTAACTGAGACTAATTCTTTAGCCGGTTGACTTTCACTAACCCTATCAAGAGCCTGCAATCGTGCCGATGCAACCTCTAGTTCATCGTGTTGCTGTTGTAGTTCTCCGGCCTCAGTAGTTAGCGAATTTAACTTATAGCCATAGGAGTTGGTTTTAGTTACTTGAGTTAAGTACAGAAGTCCCAGAACGCATGCTAATACTATAAGTATTATAGCATTACTTATCGGTCCTAGTACTTTAGGCTCTGCTTTAAAGCTGGTTGTATTTTGATTTCGAGCAGCATATCTTTTGCGATTAGCCGCTAAGGAACTTGAATATGTCATTTATTCTTCTCTTTTTTTGTTTTTGTTTTTGGTGGCTCCCGCTATTTTGGCGGGAGCCGGGTGCGATTAAAGTACTTTTACTCGTACTTTATATGCGCGGGATGAGCTTTTAACCTGAATAGGCATGCGTACCCCTCTCTTTTTTTATTTTCACTGCGACTCGGAGTTTTGCACTACGAGCTCGCGGATTAAAAACTAATTCATTTTGGTCTGCTACCACCGGGTTTTTGGTAATGACTTCCAGTTCAGCTTCATACTTATTTTTGGATAGCTCATTAAACAACTGCTTAACAATCCTATCCTCTAAACTATGGAAACTTATTACTGCTAATCTTCCACCGGGCCTAAGTAGCTTTATCCAGATTGGTAAGGCTTGCTTCAATTGTTGAAGTTCGTCATTTACCTCTATCCGAATTGCTTGGAAGGTTTTGGTGGCTGGATGGATTTTCTGGTGTTTTGGGAATGATTTCTTTACTACTTCTGCCAACTGAGCAGTACTAGTAATCGGCCGATTGTCGATAACATTCTTAACAATCGACTTAGCCCGGCGCTCTTCTCCGTACTCCAGCAAGATAGTTTCTAACTGTTCTGCTGTGTATTGATTGACAACCTGACTGGCTGACAATGACTGGGAGCTATTCATTCGCATATCCAGTGGCCCATCCTGATTAATGGAAAAACCCCTGTTAGCATTATTAAGGTGCACAGATGATAGGCCGAGGTCAGCTAAGATAATGTCGTATGAATTACCTTGACTGATAAGTGATTTACTGGCTGATAGGAAATCTGAGTGAATGATCTCAGCTTTCTTATCGGTAAATAGTGACTGAAGTTGACTGATAGCCATCTGATCTCTATCTACCAAGCAAATTGGCCCCTGTTTAGTCTTTGCTCTAATAGCTTGACTGTGGCCACCATATCCAGCCGTTAAATCCAAAACGCTGTCGCCAGGTTGAGGCTTTACTAGATCAATTACTTGATCCAGTAATACCGGAATATGGTACTTGTGGTGATTCTCGTCTGTCATCTTTTTATTTTTGTGATTTTTGTTTTTATACGATAAGTATATTTTATCATATTATTCAAGATCACCTAATCAGCAGCCAACTTTTTGTTTTTGTTTGATTTTTGTTTTTGTTTGTTAGAGATATCAGGGAGTTGTTATGTTTTGGTTGCCCAAAATAACGCTCCTTATGAATCTTTAACTAAGTTTGAGAGACTTATGTGTGAGGTGGAGTTTTGGGAGGTGTTTTTTAAGTAATGTGCTAAGGGTTTATAGTGGTACCTTCTATCACTTGCTGACTGCCAATTAGTTGATCTCGATTCTTGTCTAAATAAAGTGACTAAGAATACATAAATTGTTAATGTTCTAAAAATAAAACTAATCAGTTTTACAAACTCGCCAGTAACTGCCTGCTCTTACGGCGTAAACCTGCCGATCGATGCCAGCATAGTCTAGTAAGTGCTGATCTAGGGTAATCCTACCCTGCTTGGTATCCAAGGGAGACTCTGTCTTCCCGATCCGGAATTTAACATTTAAATCCGCAATTTTTTCATCAAGGATATCTCCTTTTAGCTGCGGTTCTACCTGTTTATCCCAAACGTCCTTTGGATAAATATGGATATAGTTCGAAAAACCCCTGGTAACTACAACTCCGGCACTAAACTCAGCACGAAGTTCGCTAGGTATAGTTAACCTGCGCTTATCGTCTAGTTTGCGTTCGAAGTAGTCGACAGTTGCCATCTCACCTTTCCAAATTGTTTTGTAGTTTTTGTTTTTTTGATGTGCCGCGGTTTATCGATCCGAGAGGACTGTTTTTGTCCTACCCACGATTACCCACTAAATAGAGCATACTACCCACGGCTACCCACTGCAAGTGTATTTATAGTTAACATTCTAGGTTATCAACAGGTTTTTCCACAGTTTTCAAAATTTCAAAGATTTTACACAACATCTAGTATATGCAGCTTCAACTACAGCACTAAACAGCTTAATATGTTGTGCAAATAACATTTCCTGCTTCTGCTAATTTTTTCTACTTTTGAGCAGTATTTCCTTGTGTTGGTCTCTTGCCTCGCCGAAGAGCGGCTATTTTGTCTGCATACCAAAGAGCGCTAGGTCGCACTTTTCGAGTCATATTGTTACGGTTAACCGATACTAGGCCAAATTCAGGCCACCAGCCATACTTCCATTCAAAATTATCCAGCAGGCTCCAGTGGAAATACCCCCGAAGATCAACTCCCTCCGATATAGCCCTCTCCATTGCCACAATAGTCTCCTCTATCCACCATTGCCTATTTACGTCTTTGCTGTCAGCTAATCCATTTTCAGTGACAATGATTGGTTTCTTGTAATGGGCCCATACTCTGGTTAATAAAGGATGCAGTCCTTCTGGCTCCATATACCAGCCTAAATCACTCAGTGGAGCTTTGGGATTCACTTTTTTAAAGTTGCGATAGTAATCCGTAAAATAATAATTAAATCCTACAAAATCTTGATACTTTCGAATACGATTCAAAAACCACCAATTCCATAGATAACGCATGATCTGAGTGGTTACTACATCGATCAGATTCCTGGGTCTTTTTGCCTGCAGATTTGCTAGCTGAGCTGCCACCCCTATTTGTATTGAGGGTTTTTTTCGTTTAATAATCCTATAAGCGCTCTTATGGGCCCTAAGTAGGTTGTAATAAACCTTGGAACAGATAAAAGGATTCTTCGTTTCCGGGGGCCACTCCCCTAGCATATAGCTAAAAGCTGAGTAAACATTTGGTTCATTTATGGTGATTACATACTTAACGTCGGCGCCCAGTTCGCCGATCACCTTCTCAACAAAACGATTCCAGTATTTAAGGTTAGAAAACTTCTCAAAACCACCTTTATTAGTAAACCAGGTTGGCATGGTCCAGTGCCAGATGTTTAAAAACGGCTCTAAATTCCGTTTCTTTAGTTCAGCAATATATCTCCTATAATGGTCAATCTCGACCTTATCCCAAACTCCTTCTTCCGGTTCAATCCTTGACCATTCTATGCCGAATCTAAAGGCAGTAAGATTAAGTTTTTTGGCAATATCAAAATCTTGCTGATACAGACTATAATGGTCTACTCCCCTTCCAGAGACATAGTTTGATGGATTGCTGGCTTGATGCTCAATTTCTTTCCAGTTATCTAGATCCTTTAGTCTAGATTTTGCATGCTTGGCAAAGTAATTTGCATTTTCAAGCTCCCAAACTGACCACTGATTCTCGGTTTTACCTTCTACTTGATGGCTAGCCGTACTAGCCCCCCAAAAGAAATTATCTGGAAATATATTTTTGGTCATTACAGCTAATTATACATCACCGGTATTCAGGGTTTTCAAATCCAAACTTATTTCCATTATCCCACTCTGTTCGCTGATTGCCTTCAGCCGGGATACCGCCTGCATCTTTTATCATTTGTGCTAGATGCATTAGGTTATAGGTCATGAATGTAGTATTTCGGTTAGTAAAGTCGTTATCTATACCAGCCCGGCTCTGTCCATCTTCAGTTTCATCTCCGTAACTCGGACCCGGACCAGCTTCACCTATCCAGCCAGCATCGGCCTGAGGTGGGATGGTATAGCCAATGTGCCCTAAACTGTATAGTACATTCATAGCACAGTGTTTAACGCCATCTTCATTACCAGTAATTAGGCAACCGCCGACTTTACCGTAATATGCATACTGACCTTTGCTATTAAGCTCACCAGAGTTAGCATACAGCCGTTCTATCACTTTTTTCATCTCGCTACTGTTATCGCCCAGCCAGATTGGTCCAGCTAGCACCAAAATATCTGCTTGTTGAACTTTTTTGTATATTTCAGGCCACTGGTCGGAGTCCCAGCCATGTTCTCTCATGTCTGGATATACACCACTTGCGATATCTTTATCTATGGAGCGAATTAAATCTGTTTTGACCCCGTTTTTATGCATCAACTGTCTGCTTATCTCGATCAACAGGTCAGTATGACTTTCCTGTGGCGATTTTTTGAGCGTAGTATTTATGAATAAGGCATTCAAATTGTCGAATTGACCGGCCATCTATACACCCATGCCACCGATGATTAAGGCCATAACCATCACCGTAGCTAATTCGTGTCCAGCATTTAGAACAGTTAGTTTAATCGGTCGATTTTCGAATAGATCGTGAACTAACAATCTACTAACTGTGAATCCCAACCAAAGCCAAAAAGCGGTAGTCACAGCAGTCGATAGAAAAGAAGTATCAAAGAATTGCGACGCCATATATGACATATGAGCCAACACAAAAGCAGTTAACAAACTAGCTAGTAGAGTTAATCCATAGATCTTGCCAGGATTAGTTGGTGTTTTACTAGGATCTACCTTGGTAAGCTTCATCCAGCTTTTACCAAACAACTGAGGTGTGTACCAAACGGCGCCAACCACCATACTACTAAGGGTAGCTAAAACTACTGCCAACCAATTAACTTCTACTTCCATATTCCCTCCTTATTTATGCCTAATATTATGCTCCTAGACTGAGTATATATCAAGATTGCTATATCTTGCGGCTGTCATAGGCCCAATGAAGTAACGCCTGTCTTTGTCGTCGACGACATGTTAAATCTTGCTTCTGGCAGTTTTTTGTAATCTGAGCAATATGCCGGCGCATCGCCTTCCAACGTTTAATCTGTTTATTATCTATCTCTGGAATTCGCCTACCCTGAAAGTAACGACAGTACCACTGGAACCATCCTAAAGGGTCAACTTCATCAATCCAGCCTTTGGCCAGCCAGACACTCCGCGGTTGACTGGCCACCACCTCGAAGAAATTGAGTTCACTGTGCGCTTTACCATCACTACTTAGCCGAGCGTTACTAAACCATTCTGCTGGAAATTCTTCTGGTATATGAGGAAAATAATTTCCGCCAAACACTCCTAGATCTAACATCTCTTTTGGTGTTAGCTGGGGGCTAAACTGTAATTTCATGACAACTACTGAGGCTTTTTATTTCGTGATTTTCGGTAAGCTAGAATTTTTCGCTGTTTATCGATTCGTTCTACAAAACTGTCGTACTTGTTGTATAGCCTTGAATAATGACTGTTTGGTGCCAGAATATTAAGGAGCTTATTCTGCTGTTCTAGATATTCTACTAGGCTATAGAAATCCCCATCACCGCTGACAATTACAGCCTTATCGTAATTCTTCATTTCTTTAACAGCCCACAACACCAACTCTGCATCAACATTTCCTTTAATAGGTTTCTTGTCGTCATTCTTATCGTCACTCGAGGAGCCGGTAGACAGACTAATGTTTTTTGGGTCACTCATATCAAAAGTTGGTTTTAATACGATTAGATATCCAGCATCATGAAGCTGTAAATACATTTCTTCATGTTCTGGCATATGACCGATAAACATAAAAGCCTCGGAAACATTAAAATTATCTTTTAAGTACCGGCGAAATTTTCGCCAGTCCATCTTCCAGCCCAATTTCTGGATACCCAAGTTTAGATTTTGGTTATCTATAAATGCGTAATTGCCCTTTTTGCTAAACTGAACCATTTATATTAACTCACTTATTGAAATTCTTTTCTGCTCAGTGGTATCACGATCTCTTATGGTAACGGTGTCATCTTCTAAGCTCTGGAAATCTACGGTAATACAGTTCGGTGTGCCTATTTCATCCTGACGACGATAACGTTTACCGATGTTGCCGTTATCATCCCAGATTACATTACCGTGTTTTTTCTTTAGTGCTTTAAATAACTCTGAAGCTTTTTCAACTAATTCTGCTTTATTTTTCAGCAGTGGGCTAACCGCAAAGCGATATGGCGCAAGTTCTGGTTTTAGTTTCAAAACAACCCGCTTCTCGCCATTTATTTCCTCCTCATGATAAGCATCAGTCAGGACAGCTAGGAACATCCTATCCAATCCAACCGAAGATTCAATAACGTAAGGAATAAATCTGCTTTTTGTTTGCTCGTCGAAATAACTGAGGTCTTTCTTGCTTTCTTTTGAGTGGTTTGACAGGTCAAAATCAGTTCGGTTATGTGTACCCCATAATTCCTTCGATCCGAATGGGAATTTAAAGTATATATCATGAGCATTGGCTGCATAATGGGCTCTCTCATTTTCAGCATGTTGATGCCATTCCAAGCTATCAGCTTTAATGCCTAAGCTAGCAGTTAGGAATTTCCAGGCAAAATCACGCCAATCTTGATAGCTCTTTTCTTGATCATCTGGATTGATAAAGTACTGCATCTCCATTTGCTCAAATTCACGAGCTCTAAAAATAAAATCACGCGGTGAAATCTCATTCCGAAAAGCTTTTCCTATCTGAGCAATACCAAATGGTAACTTAGCCCGCATCGTTTCTCGCACATTCTCGTAATTGATAAAAATTGAACCAGCAGTCTCTGGCCTTAGATATGCTACCGATGAAGCATCTTCGATAGGACCAACCCAAGTCTTCATCATCATGTTGTAGGTTCTTGGCTTCGTTAGACTCTGTTTACCGCATTTTGGACAAGACTTGCCCTTGAGTAGTTCTGTTAACTCTTCTAGATCAGTTGAATCGGTGTCAGCTAAATGATCAGCCCGGTGCCTTGCGCCGCAGTTCGTGCAATCCACTAGCGGATCGGTAAATCCAGCAACATGACCACTTGCTTTCCATAAATTAGGGTTTTGAATTATTGCCCCATCAATACCAAATACATTGTCCTTATCAGTGACCATTGCCGACCACCATTCAGCCTTTATTCTGTTGGCTAACTCTACGCCCAAAGGGCCATAATCCCAAAAACCAGCTAATCCACCATAAATCTCTGAAGCTTGAAAAACAAAACCTCTTCGTTTAGCCAGGCTAACGATTTCTTCTAATTTTACTGTACTCATATGCCTAATTATAACACCTCTGAAGCTATAGATTGAATTTTATCATTTTATGTAGTAACTGCGCTGCTAGGAGTGACTCCGCCTGCACCCCACTAAGGGCTTTTAGTTTTGTACTATCTTCTACTCTATCAATAAATCTAAGTAGTTTAATAAACTTGGAGTCATATACACCTTTGTCAGCCTCAACTAATGACATACTAGAAATATCAAAGTCATAATTCAAGCCTTCGCTGAGCTTTGCCCCACTACTATCTCGGTAGATATTGGGCTGATGGCCGTAAAGGACCAGTAACTTATAATAGGTCCAGCTTTTGACTAGATTCAGATCAAGCGCTATATCATCTAGGCCAGCCAATGCACTAGACATAAGATCGTAATATTCACCTATGGAGTGATCTTCGGTAACCCTGTTAACTAGCTTCAAGACCTCATAGCCGAACATCGTTCGATTTATATCTTTCACTATCTCTTTATATTGCTTTATCGTCCTGGCCGAAAGCAGAGTAACCATCTGGCCACGACCCTTAAGGTAGCCAAGCTCCGATTCCGAGAACAACTCTATACCGCCGGCTAACTTGCTTTTTAGCTTACGCACCCCTTTAGCAATAATAGTCAGCTTCTCTCCCTCTTTTGTAATAACCGTTAAAATACGATCAGCCTCACGATAATTGGTACGAGATAAAATAATTGCTCTGTCACTTAGTCTATCCATAACTAACTACTAACAACCGATTCGATAGCGCTTAATAATTTGCTGGGCGGGGTGTCGGGTTTATACAGGTATTTGGCTATATTTAGCCGACTGTAAACTGGCGACTTTTTTAGTAAAGACTGTTTCACGGAGGTATTCAATACTATCTTGATATCATCCCAGTCCACGTATGACCTGAGCTCATATAGTAGCTCCAAGCCATTGTGCTCAATCATCTGCAGTTCCAAAACAACTACATCCGGAGAATAGCTATCGATCAGACTCAGAGCATCATCAGAACTTTGAGCCAGCTTTGCTTGGTAACCCTGCCCGATAACTAAACTTTGATACTGTTTACCTAGTTCATTATCTGGTTCCACGATCAGTATCTTTTTCATAGTAACTACACTAAAGCAATCTGCTGACTTACTTCAAAATTAGCAGATAGCCCTTGCATATTATTAAACTTCGATACCTTTAGCCCATTTGACATTTTTCCCAGCAATGAATCAGCCATAAACAGCCCGGCACTGCCATTACTAAGCGACTTACTAGTTGGATTGCCTGGTTTGCCGTAAAGCTGGCGAGCTGTTTTTAAAGTTTTACTATCGATTGCATTGACACTGGAATAGATGCCAGCTGAAATGCCTGCTTTTGTCTTTCTGACTACAAAAGTTACTACTGGTCTTGTGCGGTGGACGATCTCACTCTGCGCCAGTATTAATATACTGCTCAAGCTAGTTAACACTGTCTTTAATACTTCCCGATTTGCCATAACAGGCTGATATTTTCCCATAACCTGCAGATCTAAATCACACTGTTGCCAATTAGCAAAACCACTCATAGACGACATAACAGAAGATAATAAAGCAGATAATGAAACTGGTTCTGTTTGCTTAAAAGACTCCACTTGATCGATGTAATCTAGATAACATTCTATCAATTTAAGCATTGCTTGAGCGGAGTATTTTGGCCCATCTAACCCCTTGAGATCCCCTGTAATCTGGGCATATTCGACACCAGAGCTAAACTTGTGGAGTTCACTGCGCAGATTCTCAGCTATATAGGTAAATATCGGTAATGAAGCATCGTTTGAAGCTGAATACATTTTTTGTTCATTTAGCCATTTACTCTTAGCTAGTTGATCCATAAATCCCTCTGCCCCATTATCTTTGGTTATATTGTGCTTACATCTCGTGTGTACTGGGTAGTATAGCATTTAGGCGCAGCTAAGCTATTGTAATTTATTGTTTTGTGACGAGTTAACTGACCTAAGGAATGTAACTAAAGTTCGGCAAGATTATTGTATTGTAATCACCTACAAACTGATTGGCTTCGGTCCACAATCTAATAGTTTTATCTCTAAGTGGTAATAGTATCAGTACACCTTGCTTGTCTTTAGCAATCTCACCTTCGTAGCGCATTCCAATACTGCTGGGATCACTCTTGGAACGATAAGGTTTTGCTCTAACTGTGCCCTTTTTAACTCCGTCAGCTAGCTTCTTCACCTCAGATGCATAATCTCGCTCCACGACCTCAAAGCGTAGCGCGTAGTTATTACCAGATTTAATGCCCGGAACAAATTTCGGCTGCATATAGCCACTTACAGCTGTACCACCACTGCCTGTCTCATCAGCGTAAACAGACCAGGTTTTTGGATACTTTACAGTTAAACTACCGTAAGCAGCCGGACCGTTATAGGTTCTAAGTGGTTTCTTCTCTCGCTCGATAAACTCGGCTTCTTTTTTAGCTTCAAGCTCTTCATTAGCCTCTTTAACCGCCACGCTAATTTTCTGATCGACGTTATCCTTGTAGTCCTGACGACCCATATAGGCCCAGACGGCAAAGCTAGAGGCCCCAATAAATAGCAAAGTTGTCAGAATAAAACCGATTAACCAGACATCAACCTTACCAGAGTTATTTAATCTTTTCATACTGGTTATGTTATCACATTTTTTAGGATTTTATTGGTTATTTTTAGCCTGCTTATCAATTATTTCAGTTATTTTATTTTTACTTTGCAGTAAATAATCTTCTAATTCATCGACTAGACGATGGGCTTCCTGGTATTTTTCAAGATGCTCATCAATAGAAAGCTGGTCACCTTGCAGCTCAGCTAACAAACTCTGTAGTTTAGCTTGCGTCTCCTGGTAATTAATTTTTTTCTTGGCCATAGTTATCCCTTCTTTCTTAGGTTGATCTTATTTATTGTTGCCTCGATTTCACCATCAGCTAATTCAATAGCAATCTTTTGTTGCTGGTTTAGGCTTTCTAAGCCCCTGACAACTTTGCCCCCAGCTCGAACTATAGCAAACCCCCGACGGAGCACATTTGTTGGGTCAAGAGCCTCTAAAAGACGTCTATTACTATCTTGCTCAGCTCGCAGACTAGCCAATTTAGAATTAATAGCTTGATTTAAGCCTTGTCTTATTTGCACTAGCTCTTGGAGCTTGTTGGTAATTTGCAATTTCAGTGTGCTATCAAGTTGTTTGCGAGTTAGCTGAATATCGCTTATCAGCTCTCTTTTATCCGGAACTAATAGCTCGGCTGCATTGCTTGGAGTGCTAGCTCGCTTATCAGCCACTAGTTCTGCCAGACTGATGTCAACCTCATGACCCACGGCGACCATAGTTGCAATCTTGCTGTTAGCTACAGCCCTTACTAAGCTTTCGTCATCATAAACGCTTAGATCGTCTTTACTACCCCCGCCCCTAGTGATCACCAAGACATCATATTCAGTTTGCTGGTTATTAAAATATTCAATGGCTTTTATGTTTTGTTCAACAGCCGCCAAACCCTGAACACCAACATTGTATACCTCGATCTCTAAACCCACCCAACGGTTATCTAATACCTTGATAAAATCTTTATAAGCAGCTGACTCTAAGGAGGTTATCAGGCCAATCCTTTGCGGATAACGACTAAGTGGTCGTTTTCTATCGGCTTCAAATAGACCTTCTTTTTCCAGTTTAGCCCTTAGCAGATCGGATGCTTTCTTAATACTACCCTCACCAACCGCACTAATCACCCGAAAATTAACACTAAATCCAAACAGATTATGCAGCCTGGGGCTACCTAATACTTTGACCATTAATCCGTCTTCGATCGGGCCCGGCAGATTATACAGGGAGCCAAAGAATTTCACCGAAGAAAACTCATCTTTGAGGTCGAAGTATACCCATTTGCCCTTACTAACTTTGAAATTAGCCACCTCACCTTCAATAACTACTGACGGATAAGCGTACTCAATCGTCTGATTAAACACATCTACGAAATCGCTAACTTGGAATACAATCTCTTCTTGCATAAACTATTTAGCCTGAACGGATTTCTTGCGAGTATAGTACAAGTAATACCCTGGAATAACCTGAATTCCAATACTAAGAACTCGATACATTACAGTTACCGGAATACTGAGGCTTGGCGGGATACCACCAACAGCTAGTACGGCAGTCATTAAGGCTTCGTAAACACCTAGCCCACTCGGTAGAACTGACAAAAAACCAGCAAAATTAGCTACTGCAAAGGCTAGGATTACCGCGCCCGGATTCACCCACTGACCGAAAGCTATGTATACGCTATAGATTGTTAATATTTCGGTTATATTTGCCACCAACGACCAAATAATAGGCATCTTAAGATCCATATAGTTGCGCTTAACTATCAAGTAATTATTATGTAAATCCTCAAAAGCCTGCTTGGCTCTAGCCACATTGATAGTTTCCGGATGTTTTGGTCTAAAGAAATGAATTAAGCGATTCAAAACCTTGGTAATGAAGCCAAAGAATAAGTTTATCCGGCGATTGCTACCAATGATAAAACCGACGATAAGCGTACCAACCATTATTAACGTCGACAATGAACCACCAACTAACAGGATAAATCCGTTAACCTGCCCACTAAAACTAAGCATTATTAGCGCTAAGAATAAAATGACCTGGAAAGTAATGAAAACTAGCACAAATCTAAGTAAATTTACCAAGGAAGCGCTAGTACCGCTAACTTTTCGGTCTTTCATTCGAAGACTAAAATAGGAAAAACCGGATAACCCACCACTAGGTAATACTAGATTTACAAAATTGAGCTCAAGATTCACCCGGTACAGAAACTTATACTTTATGTGGTAGCCCAAAATAGCAAATAATTGCTGGTTCTGTTTGGCATAGGCGTGGTAGTTTAAGGCCTGCCAGACTGGCAAAAGCAGTAATACTCGCCAATCGACCTTATCTATCTGTTGAATACTGTCTACTATTTGTTCTCTGAGCGCATAAATTAAACCGATAAACCCAAAAAAAATCACTAAATTAAATATTATCTTCCATCTGGCCTTGGTTTGTTTGCTCATAAGTATATATAAACTATACACCAAGACGATCGAGGCCATAAATCTACCGCAAGCTATACTAGATTAGGTAGAAGACAGCTTGTTCCATATAATGGATGGCGATGGATAATAATAACAGCTCTATATTGATCCTAGGTAGGCAACCTCAGTTAGCCATTGCCGAACTGGAAGCACTATACGGACCCGAAAAACTGCAACCAATCGGCGAAAATGTCGCCCGGCTAGAACTACCGTGTGAAAAAGTGGACTTCCAGCGTCTAGGTGGAAGTATCAAGCTAGCCCAGCAACTCACTGTCGTGAACTCTAGGAGGTGGCCAGAATTACTTGCTTCATTAAAGGAAGCTATACCACAGTACGCTCAAAATTTACCGGAGGGTAAACTAAAGTTAGGGATTAGCATATACAACGTCAGCTGTGATCTTGCTAGCTTAAATCGCTCTATGTTCAGCCTTAAAAAAGATATAAAAAACAGCGGTAGATCAGTTAGAATTATTCCTAATAAAGCTCTGTCTTTAAACAGTGCCCAGGTTCTATACAACAAATTAACCAGTGATCTGGGCCTAGAGATAATAGTAATTGGCAGTCAGCAAAACAGTATCATTGCAGTTACTAAAAAAGAACAAGATATCGATGCCTATTCAGCCAGAGACCACCAACGACCAAAGAGAGACTCCAAAGTTGGCATGTTACCACCCAAATTAGCTCAAACAATAGTAAATCTGGCGGATCGTGGTCCCGCCGGCAACGAGACCAAAACCCTACTCGACCCCTTCTGTGGTACCGGTGTGATACTCCAAGAAGCCAGCTTAATGGGTTTTAAAACTTATGGTACTGACATAGACCAGCGAATGATAGATTATTCTCGGGAAAACTTAGAGTGGTTAGCCGATAACACCAATCAGCCGATAAATTTCACCCTGGAACTTAGAGACGCAATGAAGGACAGATGGGATCAACCATTCGATGTTGTTGCCGGTGAAACCTACCTTGGAAGACCGCTTTCTAGCGAGCCTGACACTGCTACAATGCAAAAAATCGTCCAGGATTGTAACCATATTCATAAAAAATTCTTAGAAAATATTGCCAGCCAAATAAAGCCTGGCACCCCCCTGGCTCTAGCCGTCCCAGTGTGGCGAATAAAAAACCAATATATTCATCTTCCAGTCCTTGACCACCTCGAGGAAATCGGGTATACTGAAGCGAGTTTTGTTCACGTTAAGTCTAAATTGATATACAGACGAGAAGATCAAATAGTTGGACGTGAGCTTGTAATATTAAATAAAGCAGATAATTAATAAGTAATTAGAGGTCATCAATGAGTCATGTAAAAGCTGGTGGTACTAGCAAGAACAACAGAGATAGCCAAGGTCAAAGACTTGGTGTTAAGCTATTTGGTGGCCAAAAAGTTAGTGTTGGTGAAATCATCGTCAGACAAGTTGGTCTAACTAAAAGAGCTGGTAAAGGCACTAAACTAAGCCGAAACTACACTATTCACGCTGCCAAAGACGGTATCGTTAAGTTTAACGAACGAAGAGTAAGACTATTTAGCGGTAAATCAGTTAAGCGAACTGAAGTAACTGTAGAATAAATACTCAAACTACTCAAACTAAACAAAAACCCCTAGAAAATCATCTAGGGGTTTTATTTAGTGCCCACTTATCGGATGGCGACTATGTCAGATCATGAACTCTTGGATCCAAACCGGCATCTTCTCTATTTAAACGGTCAGCTGCCGATACATCCATTTGTTGCTGAGCTTCAATTGCTGCAGGATCGGGAGTAGGTCGTGGATCTCTTGCAGCAGCTTCAACACTACCCTCGTGCTTAGGATCAAAAAGACTATCTAATCCATCATCTTGTGGAGTATATTCGGCTGGTTGCTGTCCTTGTGTTTCTTGTTCAGCAACCTGATTTGGGTCTGCTACAGGCTGTTGATCTGCTGGTTGTATTGGTGGCATTTCGCTACTCATAATTATTTCCTTTTTTTTATTTTTGTTTTTGTAATTTACTACACTACTCTAGCACGAATAAGCATAAACGTCAATATGAAAACAAAAATAGCCCTGGGTCCCGGGGTTATTAAATTAGAATCCTGCTATAAATTTATCAATATATATTAAGCAGCTAAATGTTGCTTAATCTTCTCAACAACGTCAGCAATAACAACTTGAGATTTAACCAAGTAATCATCGGCGCCTAGGCTTTGAGCTCTTTCCTTGTCGCTATCCTGACTAAGAGCTGTAAGCATCACAATCTTAATGTTTGCAGTCTCCGGAGTGTTTTTAAGGATATCTAGAACGTCAAAACCGCTAACTTTAGGCATCATTACATCTAATACAATTAGGTCCGGCTTATATTCTTTTGCACTATCAAGTGCTTGCTCGCCATTTGGCTCTCGCTTTATATCGAAGCCTTCGGCCTGCAAACGAGTTTGGTAAACACTAGCTAAGGCATCATCATCTTCTACTAGTAATATTTTGTGCTTTTTAGTTTGTTCTTCCATAGTGCTTATCCTAGTATAAAATTAAATGTTTAGCAACTACTTTTTAGTACTTAAACTCTCAATAAATCCTAAGAACAATGGGTGTGGTACATTCGGTCTAGAAGTAAATTCCGGATGAAATTGGCTTGCAACAAAAAATCTGTGGTCTGTAGCTTCTATTATTTCAACTAGCCTACCGTCTGGAGATTTTCCAGTCGCTTCGATTCCCCAATCTGTATATTGATCAATGTATTGGTTGTTTGCTTCATAACGGTGTCGATGTCGTTCAACTATCAGCTGCTTTTTATACAGCTTAGCACTCTTGCTACCCTTAGTTAGCTTACAGTCATAATTACCTAGCCTCATAGTTCCACCAGTATTTTCTTTGCCTTTTTGATCAGCCATAGTGTAGATCACAAGGTCTTTAGCTGTTGGATCTAACTCTTCTGAAGTAGCTTCACTTAAACCAGCATTTCTTGCTGCCGCAATTACAGCCACCTGCATACCTAAACATAGTCCTAGGTAAGGAATATTATTCTTTAGTGCATACCTTGCAGCTATAACCTTACCTTCAACACCACGAATACCAAAACCACCTGGAACTACAATTCCATCTAGGTCATCTAATACACTTACATAGCTCTGTGTTTTAGCTAATTTTTCAGCATCTACCCAAATAATCTCAACGTCGGCATTAAACCGCCATGAAGCAGCTCTTAGGGCCTCAAATACCGACATATAGGTGTCTTGGTTATCCAGATATTTTGCTACCACCCCAATCTTATACTTTGGCTTTCTATCGGCAACGATAGTATCAACCATCTTCTTCCAGTCGTTCAACTGTGGCTTCTTATTCTTGAGGTTTAATTTTTCCATAATATAGCGGCCAATACCCTGCTCTTCAAGAGTTAGTGGCACCTCATAAACCGTCCGGGCATTCGGCAGGATAGCAATTCCTTCCTTATCTACACCACAAAAAGAACTTAGCTTCTCTTTGGTATGACCATTAGTTGGCATTTCACTTCTAGCGGCCAATACGTCTGGTATTATCCCCATACTTCTTAGGCTACGAACTGCGTTCTGGGCTGGCTTTGTCTTAATTTCTTTACTGGTTGAAAGGTACGGCATGTAAACCACTTGAACATACAAACAGTTTTGAGGCCCGACTTCACTACCGAGTTCTCGAATCGCTTCATAAAAGGCTGGACTCTCGTAATCACCAACGGTTCCACCAATTTCAACAATATGTACGTCAAAACCCTTGGCCGCTTCTTTAACGGTGTCAATTATAGCTTCAGTGAAATGTGGAACTAGTTGGACTGTTTTACCTAGGAATTTACCGCGCCGCTCATCATCAATTAGATTACGTAGCACTCTACCACTCATTACCGAGCTACTAGAAGTTAGCTCAATATTTAAGAACCTTTCATAATGACCGAGGTCTAAATCAGTTTCAGCCCCGTCTCTCGTTACAAAACATTCTCCATGTTCAGAAGGGTTTAGTGTACCAGCATCAACATTTAGATAAGGATCAAGTTTCTGGATGTTTACTTTAAGTCCGCGAGCCTTAAGTATGTTTCCGATGGAGGCGGCGGTAATACCCTTTCCTAATCCTGAAAGAACTCCACCTGTAACAAATACGTACTTAACTGGCTTCGCCAAAACCTATCTCCCTTTATACATTAGATACTAGCAGATTGTCCTAAATGTTTAAACTTTTTTAAGACTATTTTTGCAAAAACTTGGTTGCTGCCTGCAACTGAGGATCGCGACCAGCTTCAATATCCTCTTCGGTTATCTCGACTTTCTTGTCTGGTTGTATGCCTTCTTTGTCGATGTTTTTATCGTTTGGTGTGTACCACCGAGCTATTGTCACTTTTAGTAGCCCACCAGCGTCCAAGCGCTCTGGTTGCTGAACGCTACCCTTACCATAACTCTTCTCACCGATCAGTGTAGCCACGCCATGGTCCTTTAAAGCGCCTGCGGTTATCTCACTGGCACTAGCGCTACCCTCATTTATTAATACAACCGTGGGAATGCCAGCCAAGGTTGCTTGGCCATTGCTGTTATATGTTTTAATGACCACATCGCCACGCTTTTCACGCAATACGACCTTATCTTGAAGCCAAATACTAGATACATTAACAGCAGAGTCTAAATAGCCACCTGGATTGCTCCTTAGATCTAACACTACCCCCGCAACATTAGCCTGCTTGAATTCTCTGGCTGCTTTTCTAGCTAAAGCTGAAGTGTCATTGGCAAATCTATAGATTGTTAAATAGCCAATACCTTCCTTAACACTGCTCTCCACGCTTGGTACATTAATAGTGTCGCGAACAATTTCAATATCTTGTTGTTTATCGTCTCGAATAATTGTCAGTTTCACCTTAGTTCCTTTAGGTCCGCGTATTTTGTTAACCGCTTCTTCGATTGTTATACCAAACGCATTTTGATCATCAATTTTACTAATTTTGTCATTTGGGCGTAAGCCAGCTTTATCTGCCGGGGTATCTTTTATCGGTGCCACGATTACCACAAATTGGTCTTTCTTGCTTAGCTCTGCGCCAATTCCTTCAAAGCTTCCATTAAGGTCAGCTTCAAACTGCTCAGCTTGCTGACTGCTTAGATATTCGGTATATGGATCGCCACTAGCTGAGGCTAAGCCAGACTTCAAACCATCCAATAACTTCTGGTAATCCAACTGTCCATCGTACTGCTTGCGTAGGCTGTCGTAGAGTTCTTCAACACTCGAATAATCTATATCTTCCGGTAGATTGCTATTAGCAGAATTTGAAACCCCACCAAAAGAAACATTGCCTCTGCCAGCTTGAACGCCAACGAAAAAAATTAAGCTAACCAGCACAATAGCAGCTAGAACTTTTTTAAAACTAATACTCCCCATACAATCCCCTCCTTGATAACTTTGGAATAAACAATATTTCTAATTTCAATACTCAAATATTGTAACCCACCAGCAATATTTATGATACTAAAAGGCTAATGCTCTAAATGTTATTAGCGGCTATTAATAGTGAATATACGTTAATGCTGAGGCTTGGGCTGCAGTTAAAGTGTACTTCCGGTAGATTCCGTCACCACCAAAGTTATAGTCACTGACTTGAATCGATCCATCACCATAGACGTTTTCAACAAAACGTACGTGTCCGTAAGTACCACCACTAACCGCTACCGTTGCGTTACCGCCACTAGGATTAGAATTTACGGTTGCACTAGTGTTGTATGGCCAGCTCTTGGCGTGACCTAACTGAGTTAATCCTGGAGGAGTATAGCCTAGTACTTGGACTACCCTAAAGGCTGCCCAACTAGTACAGTTACGATATCCATAGCCCCACTCGTCGTATAAGTTACGCGGACTAGAAGAAGATGGATAGCCCCAATCATACTCTCGGCATGGTGGATCTGCGTAACCTGGCCACAAACAAACAGCGTTACCATATTTGTAGCCACCACCACCTGGAACACCAGCTGGCAGATTTCCACCTAATGCACGGCGGTTTTCTTCAACCTGCTTAGCATTTAACTCAGCTACCCGGGCACTGTTACTTTTTATCTTAGCGTTCAATGCTGCTTGTTCACTTTTATTTAGTGATAGTAATCTTTTTTGTTCAGAACGTTGGCTAGCAACCTTGTCTCTGGCCTGTTCTTGGTCTTTTAAGTATTTCTCAACTTCGTCTTTTTGAGCTCGAAGCTGGAATTTAAGATCAGTAATCTTTTCTAAAGTCTCTTTAATCTTTTCCTGAACAGAATTACGGTATTGTTGTTTGTCTACAAACTCACTCAAGTCTTTACTAGAAGCCAGCATCTCAAGAGTTGAAATTTGACCTTCTAAATAAACTGCGCGAATGTTTTTGCCAAGTACTTCTTTCTGTTTTTCTAGTTCAGCCTGGGCTTTTGCAATCTTTTTTTCTAGATCATCAACTTTTTTCTGACTTCTAGTTATTTGATTCTGTAAAATCGCAATTTGAGCTTCTAGTTCTTTAACCGCTTCACTAATCGAAGAAGCTTCGACAGATAATTCGTCTTTCTGGTCGCTTTGTCGTTCTATATCACGCTGGAGTTGTGCTCGCTCAGCAATTTCATCTGCCGTTAAAGCATTTACTAGTGGAGCAGCCACCAAACCAACAATTGCTAGCATACTAAAACCAATCAGAGGTAATTTACTCTGATTTATGTATTTTTTTATGTTGATTTTTTTATTTTTCATAATCTTCCTAATACTAGCATAATTACTCCTAATAATCAACCAAAAAGCTTAAGAATTATTGTACTTAAGCGGAATACTAATAATACTATTTTGAGGTCTTAAATTTCAAGTACCTTCTAGTGGCAATCAATGCTGAGATTGAGCCAATTAATATACCTACGCCTAGCTGCAATCCTAAGAATCGCCAGAAGTTATCTGCAAAGTAAACATTGGCAAACTCAATGTCTAATATACCTAGACTGCTTGCCCCAAAGGCTTTAGCTGAAACTGAAAATAAGACATTAACAATAGCTATCGATATCACCCCAGATACTATTCCATAAAGAACACTTTCAACTATAAATGGACCTCTAATGTAGTTAGTGCTAGCTCCAAGAAGGCGCATGATAGTCAACTCACTACGTCTGTTAAAGATAGCCATCTGGATGGTGTTAAAGATAATCAACATTGAGATAAAAGCAAATACCAACACCCCGACAACTCCGGCTCTACCAATAAAACTAGTAGCATTGGTTATTTTATCGATGGCGGTTTTTCGATCACCAGAGTATGAAGTTTCATCGGATTGTAGCTCCTTAATTTCTTCTGATTCAAGGAACTGTCTAATAGGCTCAATGTTATTAGGGTCAGTTGGTTTTAACTGTAAACTAGCTGGCAAAGGGTTGTCGGTTTGCGATATTGCTAGCAGTAGATCTAAGTTCCCCTTATTTTGCTCCTTATATCTCTCCAGAGCCTCATCTTTTGATACATAATTAACTTCTTTTACGCTATCCAGATTTTCTAGATCTTCAATTAATTGATCCCGGTCTTTTACACCAACACTATCTTTTAAATATACCGAGATGTCTATCTTGTCGGTTATCTGGGTTATGGTGTAGTTAAAGGTTGAATTGGCGATGATCGAGAATAATATTATGGTCAAAGTAATAACCATCACAGCTATTGCAGCCAACCCCAACCAAGCATTACGAATAAAATTAAGAATACCGGCCTTAATGATTCGCCGAAATATAATCAAGTTATGTCGAATTCTCATGAATGATATTCTCCACTGGCCTTATCACTCGCGATCCGACCATCTTTAATAGTAATTACCCTGCGTTTTAACTTATTAACAATCTCTTGGTTATGGGTAGTAAGTATCACCGTAGTGCCATAACGATTAATCTTCTCCAGCACCCGAATAACATCCCAGGCATGCTTAGGATCCAGGTTTCCGGTTGGCTCATCAGCAATTAATATTCTTGGCTGTCGAACAATTGCTCTTGCGATGGCAACTCTTTGAAGCTCTCCACCAGATAGTTCGCGTGGCATTCTCTTCTCTTTACCCTTTAATCCCACTATATCCAACACTCTAGGTACCGTATGGTCAATTTCTTTATTGCCAACTCCAACAATTTCTAGAGCGAAGGCAACATTCTCAAAAACGGTGCGGTTCGGCAGTAACTTAAAATCTTGGAAAACTACCCCGATCTTTCTCCTTAGTATCGGAATCTCTCTGTCTTTCAGCGTTGAGTAATCCAGTCCTCCAACAATTATTTTACCGGTTGTTGGCTTTTCTTCTCTAGTAAGCAGTTTTAAGATTGTCGATTTACCAGCACCGCTAGCTCCTACAATAATCACAAACTCTTTTGGCTCAACATGAAGACTTATCTTCTCTAACGCCTGAGCATTCTTGTTATATTTCTTGGTCACACGATCTAGTAAAATCATATAACCTAGTATAGCAAAATACCGCTTATTTGCTTATGTTTATTAGTGCTATTTTTATTCCGAAATTTTTAAGTTCAAATTAGCCTCAATAAAGGGGTTTAAATCGCCATCTAACACCTCATCAGCATTGTTGGTCTCATGTTTGCTACGTAAATCTTTAACTAACTTGTATGGATGCAGTACATAATTTCTAATCTGATTGCCCCACTCCGCCGAAGTATTAGGTCCCTTTAGGGCCTCGATCTTATCTTGATGTTGCTCCATAAGTAAAACTGCCAGTTTAGATCTCAAAATGCTCATCGCCGTCTCTTTATTCTGTAATTGTGACCGCTCATTCTGGATTGAAACCGTTATTCCGGTTGGCAGATGGGTAATACGAACAGCCGAATCTGTAGTATTTACACTCTGACCACCGCGACCTCCAGCCCTAAAGACATCAATCTTAAGCTGCTTAGGATCTATCTCTATTTGTTCAGGGCTATCAATTTTTGGTAAAACCGTAATCTTGGCAAAGCTAGTTTGCCGAAGATTATCTGAATTAAAAGGGCTTTGACGAACCAACCTGTGAACCCCTGATTCAGCCGCTAGCTTACCGTAGGCATTAAGACCGCTAATTTCCAAAGTGGCTCCTTTTATTCCTGCTTCTTCGGCGGGTGATTCACTGATTAGAGTTACTTTATACTCATTTTTCTCAGCCCAACGACTATACATCCTTAGTAGCATTGCCGTCCAATCCTGAGCATCAGTTCCACCAGCACCAGCCGCCAACAGTATAATAACATCGCTATCATCGTATGGTCCTTTGAACTTTAACTGCTGTCTAAGTTCATCAAAACGCTGTTTTATATTCTTAACAGTCTGCTGTATTTCACCGACTAACTGCTGATCATTCAGCTTACTAAGCTCAATAGCCTCAACACTATCCTTGCGAAGACTAAGCCAAGGTTGAAGTTTCTGTTCTAGCTTAGCCTTTTGCTTCATTATCTGCTGAGCTTTGGTACTGTCTTCCCAGAAATCATACTGACGCTCCTGATCTTCAATCTCTTTTAATTGCTTCTGAGCAGCATCAATATTTAACAAATCAATAGACTCTAGAATTTCTTCATTTAACTCAGTTAACTGCTTATTTAAACCTTCCATACTCAGGCAGTATAGTCTAGAAACTATACTGAAGACAAATCTAGGATTTCGCTAGAGATTCCTCAGATTGATCACTATCGTTATCGTAACTCCAGAGTGGGCTGATGCGACTATTAAGATCATCTATAAAATCTTGGCTTACATTACCTAGAACCCCTAGACCCCAAATCTTATCTGTGAATAATGACCGAGATACGTAAACAATATCTTGCTTAGTTATTGCTTCAATACGATCTGGTATCTTATAGTAGTCCTCTATTGTCTCATCGAAGAAATAACGGAAACTATAACCATTTGCTACTCCACCAACCGTCTGCCCACTACGTTGATACTTCCCTAGTGCATACTGTTTAGCTGCATTAATGTCATCCTGAGTAATCTTACCGGCAAATACGTCATTAATTTTTTCAACGATAATATCGAACAGTTGCGGGATGTTCTTGGGTGATATCTGGGCTCCAAACCACCAGTTGGCCGATAATTTTGACTGACTAATGCCGGAACTCATCGAGTAAACCAGGCCACGTTCGCGGGCCGTCCCCAGTATCATTGAGTATAGGCTTTCGGTAAGCATAGTATTTATTAGGCTTAAATTATCATATTCGGTGTCACTAAGCTTAGTTGAGCGAAAAGTGTCGATATAGAAATATATATTTTCAACAGTGTCGTTTTGGATATATAACGGCTTATTATATTTACTGGGCATTTCATCCGGCAGTTGTCTACGCCCCTCACCTACTGGTAATTCAATATTTGCTAACAGTTTCTTGATCGCTGTTTTACGCGAAACTTTCAGATTTCCAGCGATTATAAACCGTAGATTACTAGTTTGGTGAGTAGCCTGGTAATGATCAATAACGTCTTTCAGCTTAACGTTATTCATTAGATTTAACCTTTCCTGATCTGTCACTGCCAGAAATCCAAAACTTTCTCTAGTAGCCAGTCCTAGGTGCCTAAAATGGTTATTCGACCGGGCCGCTAACTCTTCTTTAACATTGCCAAACTCAGCCTTAAACTCATCTTCTAAAAATAGTGGTTTGGATATTGCAGTTAGTAGTAAACCTAGAATTCTGTCCCATTCGAAGTCAGCACATTCTGCTTCATAATTAATATCATAACTGCTAGTTGAAGCGTTATTGTAAGCCCCGTTTTTCTCGAATTCAGCATGAAAAGCAGTAGCCGAAGGTAATAACTGATTAGCCCCCAGTAGCAGATGCTCCATAAGGTGAGCAGTCTCCCACTTATGACGCTCAGACAAATACTCACCGGCTCGAAAGTTAAAGTCAAAACTCATTACCGAAGCACCGGGTATGTTTATTAGCAAACCCTCAGCCCCATTGGCTAGTTTAATATGCTCAACTTTATGCCTCATTACTTGTTAGCGCTTCTTTGATCTTTTGGCTTTTTTTCTTCTTTTGCGTTCCGCTTTATTAGCTTTCTTCCGACTAGCAGAGGAAACTATCTTTTTGGTTCCACCCTTCTTCTGCCCACTCTTCACGAAATCTTCTTCGCTAAACTCATCAGCTTCAATTATTTTATCGGCGTTATCTACCGACTTACGAGCAGCTACCGTCAAATCAGTTTCAACTGGGGCTTCATCAATGTCGGCTGGTTCAGCGTTAAACAGAGCTCGCACTACATCGTGCCGGAGAGTTGCCTGCATCTCTTCAAACATTCGCTGACCCTGTCTTCGGTACTCAACAAGCGGGTCTCTCTGCCCGACACTTATCCAGTGAATACCTTCACGCATATGATCCATGTTTTCAAGGTGTTGCATCCAAAGATTATCTAGGATCTGCAGATATATATCTCGCTCTATTTTTCGAAGATCATCAGCGCCAAATAACTTCTCTCTTTCTGAGTAAAGTTTGCTAGCTTGGCTTTTTAATTCTTCCTCAAATTTTTCTGCGGTTTGGTCGAACAATTTATCTAAAGTCTTCTCATCGAATGGGAACACTTCTTTTAGGATTGCTTCGAAGTGTTCAGAGGTCGCTAATGGAGAATTAGCCAGTTGTTTTGCCTCTTCTTTGATCAATATTTGTATTCGTTTACTAATGTTCGGCTGGTTTAGTATTTCCCGCCTCATACTATAGGTGGCCTTACGGTGCCGGTTCATAACGTCATCATACTTAACGACATTCTTACGCTGATCAAAGTTATGGCCTTCAACTTTTTTCTGAGCTGACTCTAGGCTCTTGGATATAATCCTATTTTCAATCGGAGTTTCGTCGTCTACATTTAACCGATCCATCACACTCGAAATTCTGTCTCCACCAAAAATTCGCATCAGATCATCTTCAGTACTTACAAAGAATTGAGTAACACCAGGATCACCCTGACGACCGGAACGACCTCTTAACTGGTTATCGATTCGTCTAGATTCATGCCTTTCGCTACCCAGCACAAACAAACCGCCCTTTTTCTTAACCTCTTCATCAAGAACAATATCTGTACCACGACCAGCAATGTTAGTTGCTAGGGTTACACTTCCTGATTGACCAGCTTTAGCTACAGTAGCTGCCTCCTTCTCATTGTTCTTAGCATTAAGAATGCTATGCGGAACACCAGCTTTTTTTAGAAGTCGACTCAACTCTTCGTTCTTTTCGATAGATACTGTACCAATTAGTACCGGCTGACCTTTTTGGTGCAACAGCTTGACCTCTTTGGCTATGGCTTTAAACTTACCAGCTTCGCTTTTATAGATTCTATCGGCTCTATCAACCCTAGCTAGCGGACGGTTGGAAGGAATTTCTAGTACATCTAGTTTATATATCTGGTGGAATTCTTCACTTTCAGTCTTGGCAGTACCGGTCATACCAGATAATTTATTGTATAAGCGGAAGTAATTCTGGAAACTAATCGTAGCTAGAGTCATCGACTCTTCTTGGACTTCTACACCTTCCTTAGCTTCAATGGCCTGGTGCAACCCTTCGTTATATCTACGCCCCTTTAACAAACGACCAGTAAACTCATCGACGATTACTATTTCTCCGTCGCTACTAATAACGTAGTCTTTATCTTTCTTGAATAAGCTCTGAGCCTTAATGGCTTGATCAAGGTGGTAAATAGTCCGAATATTGTCACTTCCGTATAGGTTATCTATACCCAGTGTTTTTTCTAGGAATTCAACACCCTCATCAGTTAAAACTGAAGCCTTCTGCTTCTCATCTACCTCGTAATGGACATCGGGTTTAAGGGTTCGAGCAACCTTAGCAAATTGAGCATAGGCATTACCACTAGTACTGGCCGGTGCAGAGATAATTAGCGGTGTCCTAGCCTCATCAATAAGAATCGAGTCAACCTCATCAACAATCGCGTAATTTAGCTCTCTTTGCCTTAACTGCTCAACCTCTCTAACCATGTTATCGCGTAGATAATCAAAGCCGAATTCATTGTTTGTGCCATAAGTAATGTCTGCTTGGTAAGCCTCCTGCCTAGTACATGGCTTTAGATGCTTTAGTCTGGGGTCATCATGTTTTTCATTATTGTAGCTACTGTCGTATATATACGATTCATCGGCGATAATTACCCCTGTAGTTAAGCCTAGGAAACTATAGATTTCGGACATCCATCCGGCATCACGTTGAGCTAGATAATCGTTTACGGTAACAACGTGAACACCCTTGCCCTCAAGTGCATTTAGATATACTGGCGCTGTAGCAACCAAAGTCTTTCCTTCACCGGTTTTCATTTCAGCAACACTTCCCTCGTGCAAGGCCATAGCACCGATCATCTGCACATCAAAATGCCGCATTCCCAGCGTTCGGCTAGCAACTTCTCTAACTACTGCAAAAGCTTCGGGCATTATTTGATCAAGCGATTCTTTAGCTAAGCGTTTTTTAAATTCAGCTGTCTGTTGCTTTAACTTGCTGTCCGACATTTTTTTATACTTATCTTCAAGTACGTTTATGTCTTTAACTCGCTTTCGAAGTCGCTTAACTGTTTTAGCCTGAGGGTCACCTAATATCTTTTTTATAACTGTCTTCATTAATCTTCCTTTATCTACTTGTGGTAATCTCTCGTGATACAACAACCATTGTAGCGCATTATGCAATCTGATTTAAAAGTAATTTTTACTGTTTGCTGTAGAAGCAACAATTCTAACTAAGCTTGGGGGATCTACGCTTTAATCTAGCCAGTACCCTCTGATGAATCCGGCCTGGGCCATGCTTAGCCTTGTATTTTTTGATCTGATTCTTTAACTTCTCTTCACTAACATCTATGGCTGCAAATAAATTAACAGTGGTTTCTTTAGAAGTGATTGTTTCCTTTGGTAAGCGCATAATGACCTCAGCCATACATTCAGTGTGGGCTTTAATTTTTCGTTCCTTCAACTTAACGTCCACTTGCACCGACTTGCGAGCATGAACTGGTAGGTAACGATCTAATTTACCGATTTTCTTATTGATATACTTTTTCAACTCATCAGTTACTTCAGTATGAAGACCGTTAATAGTTATATTGTTGATCATATTTTCTCCCTACCGCCCATAAATGGCCTTAATACTTTTGGAATTACTACATCTCCATCCTTTGTTTGATAATTTTCGATAATCGCAATTAACGGTCTCTGAGAGAAGACTGTGGCATCATTAGTGTGAAGCAAGTTAATATTTCCCTGCTCATCCCTATAACGACTCTTCATACTCCTGGTTTGGAAATCTGTCATATAATCTGCGGTATGCGATTCGCGGTACCTACCTTGGCCCGGTAGCCAAACATCAATATCGACACCACGAGCATTTGGTCCACCAATGTCGGCTGTACACTTATTAAGTAACTTATACGGTAGTTCTAATGCTGTAAACAGACTTTCCTGAATGGCGATATATAACATGTGTTCACCGAGCCCTGTCTCTGAATCGCTAAAACCTTCCATTTCCAGTTTATTAAACTGATGCAACCTAAAAATGCCTTCCATATCCTTACCGTAAGTGCCGGCCTCTCTTCTGAAGGCCGTAGTGTAGCCGACCAATCTTATAGGTAGCTCTTCAATAGGCACAATTTCATCTAAAAACATTGGCGCTAAGACATGTTCAGCCGAAGCGTTTAACCATAGATCTTCATCCTCTAGCTTATAGGTTTGCTCTTCCTTGTTTAACCGTCCAGTAGCTTCGAAAACCTTAGTCTTGGCTACTGCCGGTGGCTGTACTGCCACAAATGGTTTACTGCTAATATTTAGATTATTGGCCTTCACCAGGTCAGCGATGAACTGCTGATCAGTTAACTTAGACAACGCAAACATATTCATTGCCCAGTCGAGTAGCACTAAATCGCCTTTTAGATAAGCGAAACGACTGCCAGCTACTTTTGCTGCTCTGGTTTTATCCAGCCAGCCCTTCGCTTCAGCGATCTGGGCATGATTTTTCGGCTTGAAATCGAACTCAGGTATTTCTCCAACTGTTTTCACCACCTGGTTATCTTCTTCGCTGTCACCAACTGGTACATCATCTAGTGGCATGTTTGGTACTGTTTTAAGTAGCTCATTGAATTGTTGGTCTACTGGCCCTAACAGATCCTCAAGCTTAGCAATATCTTCTTTAAATTGCTTACCGATGCTGATCTGCTGATCGCTAGGCTTTACACCAGCTAGACTCCCACTATGACTATTCCGCTTGGCTCTTAAGTCTTGGAGTTCAGACTGGATCTTCTTCCTATCTTGATCTAGCTGCAATAGTTTATCTACGTCAACTTTGTAGCCTTTTTGCTGTGATTTATCTTTTACTAGCTTAGGGTTATCTCGAATATACTGAATATCTAACATATAACTAATTATACCTTAAATTTACGATCTTTTTTTAGGCTTTTTGATGTGTTCTATAGTTAGCAAGGTGCGTTTTTTTGCATAGCTACAATAATCACACTCTCCGCCCATTGCAGCTTTGCCGACAGCTGGCATGTCTCCGTCCATACACTTCTTCATCTTCTTTAATGCTGGCTCTACCCAGCTGTCATCACCCTCATAAGGGATTAATGTAGTTTTGAATTCTAAACGATCATGGAAGCCGTCTAAATCCAACCGTCCGTTGGTATATACAAAATAGCCAGTATTGCTAACTTTGTAACCATTGCTTCGCAACAACCACTGGTACACCTCAATTTGCCTTTTATAGCTAATCTGCCAATCTGAATCAATACTTACTGGTTTGTCTTTAGCAGTAGCCTTGTAGTCGACGACTATCATATTGCCATCATCATCCACCCAAAGATCATCAATAGCGCCGAAAACATGTAAGTTGGTTAGCTTATGAACAGTAGTCACACCGGTAAAATTATAGCGCCAATCATCAAGCTGTTCATGTTGCATCGGAATCGCTTTAACATCGTTTTGCTCCATTATTGGATGAGGGGTTCCCTGCTGGCGGTGCTTATCAAACTCTTTCTTGAATAACTCATCGATCGCTTTATTAATGTTGAAAGGTGGGGTGTTTGGCCGAGTAATTTTAAGTCTGACGTCTAGCCAAAAACAGCGTTTACACTGCATAAACAATTCAATCTTACTACGACTAACCTTGAAAGCTTCTTTCTGGCCAACTTGGTATGGCTTACTGCGCTGTCTCCAATAGTTCATAGATTGTATTGTAGCAGTATTATGCCTATGTTATTGATGTTATATAAACTTTCAATTTATTAAAAAAACAAGTTACTGCATCATTACTGCAACCGCTGAAATGGCCGCCGTTTCTGCCCGCAACGTAAAGTCGTGGAGTCCAAACTTCTTGATTCCGCGTTCATCAAACATCTCCAACTCCGACTCTGTCCAGCCGCCCTCTGGACCTACCAACAAACCTAACGGATTATCTGGGCTTGTTGAACTGTCGACTTCATTCAGGCTACTAGCGCCTTGTTCACAAACAAACATATCTAGCTTACCTGCGTATTGCTCTAAGGCTTTTTCTACTGTCAGTGGCTCCCTAATACTAACTATATCGCTCCTACCGCATTGTTCCGTAGCTTCTATAGATATTTTGCGCAATCTGTCTATATTTACATTGGTTTTTTCTGACCTGCTTGCTATCAGTGGAACCAAGTGCGAGACGCCTAGCTCAGTAGTTTTTTGGGCTATCCATTCATTTTTATCTTTCTTTAGTACCGACCAAAATAGATATATATCACGCTTTGGTAGTTTAGGCTCAAAATCGGTAACCATTTCAAGGTTCACTTCATTAGAATTTATTTCAATTATTTTATACAGCCGATCACGCTGCTTGCCATCGAATAGCACAACCTGTTGCCCAAGCCTGAAGCGTAACACCTTAAGCCATTGCTTCAACAAACCGGAATCGCGCACCCATATATTTTTATCCAAGCTTACATCAGGGGTATAAAAACGATGAACCTTCATAAACTTATACTACTTACCTAACCCTTATACTACGGACGAAGTGTTCCAGCAAACACCTGCCAAGCTAGTGCACTTTTTGCTACTAAACTAAGTATCATGTAAGTTCGCTCACCGTATAAATAGTCAGACCACCTGCCTTTTTTCTTGTATTGAAGGTACATATTCACAGCAAAGCTATTAAAGAACAGGAAGATGCTTAGATAAATCCAATAAACGAAAGTTGGAATACCACTAGATCCATAGAAAGTTGCTCCCCATACATAAATTGCAAAAACAACCCACGGGATAATACCGGCGTAGCATCCAATGTTATAGCTTAACCAATCGATCTTGGCCTTGTTACTGTTGACTATCTCCATCACCAGACCCATTAGATTCATAATCAGCACTAAGCTAAACAGCATCACTATGGAGGCAATATCGTTAATTCCACTAAGCAGACCAATAGCCACCATCATAGTACTGGCGCTGAAAGCATACTCAATCCAGCGGACTTTATTTATGCCCTTCTTTAGATTTGCTTCATAGCTTTTTCGTAGTTTTGTGGCTACCAGAAGATGAGCAATTGACGACATGATAAAGAATACGGCCACTAGATAACCTAGATTAACTGAGAAAATTTCCCGACTAGCACTAGCTAATACTGGTTCTCCTGAAATTTCACTAGCGACACTGTCTAAAGTTAGAAAATTGGTCACCACCGGCCAAGCAACACTACTACTAAGTATTATAATAGCTAAGGCCTGAACGGCGTGCAGTCCAGCTAGAACCTTGTTCCATTTGTTTAGTGACTGCAAGGTTATTTTTTTAGAAGATTTCTTAGTTAAATTGTTTAGTAATTTCATGTCCAAACTATAGCATACTTTAACCAATAACTAGTTTTAGGAACAAAAATATCCACAAAAAAGATTAAACACCAACCACCCAATTGGTGCTATACTTTAATTCTGATGAAACGCTTACCTAATAAATTCAAGAAACAGTCTACTAAGACTACAAAAAGTGATCTAAGTCCTGACAAAAAAAGACCAAAACCATCAATAATTATTCTATCGATTGTGGCTCTAATTAGTCTGTTTGTGTTAGTAATGCCCTATCTGCCAAGGCTCTGGTATCTACTGACCAAGCCGCAAATTAACTCCGAACCTTACCAGAAAGCGGCTGATGGTCAATCCTCACCAGAGGTTGATAACCAAAAAGGAAACCGTCTTGTCTTACCGCAAATTGGCGTTAATGCTGAAATTCTTGAGGGTGATAACGTCAACGTTATTGGACGAAACCAAGGAGTATGGAGAGAGTCAGCCAGTATTGATCCATCGACGCCTGGCAATATAGTGGTGGCTGGACACCGTTTTATATACACTGCTGTAAACGGTGGGCATTTCTATAATCTAACTGAATTACAGAACGGCGATAAGATCTATATTAAATGGCAAGACCAGGTCTATACTTATGAGGTATTTAATTCTAAAACAGTTTCTCCAGATCAAATCGAGATCCGCAACAATGATCCCAACGTAGAGAATAAACTAACTATGTACACCTGCTATCCACTAGGTAGCACTGCTGAGCGCTACGTTGTAGAAGCTAAGCAAATATAGATAACTACCGATTGGTAATTAGTTATCGAAGCAAGGTCTTATACTTCTCCCTAAGCTTAGCTAATTTTGGATTTATTGTCAGCTGACAGTAGGCCTGCTGAGGATGATTCTTAAAATAATTATGATGCTCAGGCTCAGCTTCATAAAATCTATCCAGCATCTTAACTTCGGTAACAATAGCTTTGTTATGCAGCGGTTGAACTTTTTTTATCGAAGACTCAATTATCTTCTTCTGCTGATCATCTTTGAATAAAATTATTGATCTATACTGAGGTCCAACATCATTGCCCTGCTTATTCAGTGAAGTTGGATCATGTATTAACCAAAACACGTCCAATACATCTACAAGCTGAATTACTGCTGGATCAAAAACTACTTTGACCACTTCTGCGTGTCCGGTGGTTTTAGTTCCTACAGAGTAATAATCTGGGTTCTTAGTATCACCACCGGCGTATCCCGGGGTAACACTACCACTCCCTTTATCAGCTGGTAGGATGCCTCTAAGCACCAGAAACAACCCCCTCCGAGCACAATGCTAGTATGCATATCTACTCCTGTATTTCTATATCTTGTCCTGAGAAAACTAAGTAATTAGAGAAGTCCTTTTTGACACGATCTAGGGCCGTCGGAATTGGCTTCGGATAACTAAAGGCGTGATCAGCGCTGTAGTCGCCGTCCTGACCAACGTCAAAGTATTGGCATTTGCCCTTCCAAGGACAGACGTAAGGCGTGTCCGACTTTTTTAGATAATCGCCATCAAGAGACTCTGGTGGAAAATACCAATTTCCTTCTATATATATTAAGTCTTCTTTCTTAGCTTCGGCGATTTGCTTGCCCTTCCAAAGAACTTTCATATCCTACTCCTTAACTATGTTAGTTATTTTAATTTTAAATCGGGGTAAATAGTCTTAGTTACATTATCTACTTCGCTTCTAAGCTGAGGGAAAGGCACTCCTTCTCGAGCGCTAACCCCTTCAAATATCCAGAACACACGCTCACTAAAACCCCAACCACAAGCCGGTGGCATTCCGTACTCCAACATTTCTACAAAATCTATATCCAGCATCATGGCTTCATCATCACCACTGTCACGCATCGCTTGCTGTTCTTTGAAACGATCTAATTGCTCTATAGGGTCGTTTAACTCACTAAACCCATTTCCGACCTCACTACCAGCGATAACTGGCTGGAAACGTTGCACCGTATTAGGATTATCTGGATTGGCTTTTGCCAGTGGGCTAATAAACAGTGGTGTATTTATCAGCCAAACAGGACCAGCAACGTCTTTACGGATATTTTTCCATAGCTTATCTATGCCACGAGCCTTGTTTTCTGTTTGTTCAACCTCTAGTTTATGTTTCTTTAGGGCAGCTTTAACTTCTGCCAAACTGCAGTCGAATACATCTAGTCCGTAATGCTTCTGTATAACTTCAGCGTAGTCCCACTTTGGCCATTCTCCAGATAGATCTATCTTAAAATCACCAAGTTCAAACTTTAAAGTGCCAAATGTATCCTTTAAAACGTACTGATACATCTTGGTCATGAATTCCATTCCTTTGTTCCAGTCCCAGTAGGCTGCATACCATTCCATAGCCACATGTTCTGGTAGATGCTCATCGGTGTAGTTTTCATTCCTAAAGCGTGGTCCAATGTCATAAACGCGGTCATAACCAGCGCCTATCAACCTCTTTAGAGGTAGCTCATGACTGATTCTTAAATAAAAATCTTGATCCAGAGCATCCATATGAGTAACAAACGGGTTGGCATCAGCGCCACCAGTGGTATGCTCTAGCACTGGAGTATTAATTTCAATAAAGCCGTGCTTGTTTAGATAATCTCGCGTAGCCTGCCAAAACTTACTGCGCCTTACGAACCGCTCATAAACGTCAGTATTAACATTAATATCTACATAACGACGCCGCAAACGTTCTTCTTTATTGGTAAACCCATCTTGATCACTAGGCAGTGGCCGTAAACTCTTGGAAAGCAACTTAAGACTTTCTACGGTTAAAGATTTTTCACCAGTTTTTGAAGTCTGGATAAAGCCTACCACCTCTATAAAATCACCACTATCTAATAAATTTAAATCTTTAAATCCTAGTAAATTATTAGAGTAATCCGGATCACCAATTCGCTCGCTATTCAAAAAGAGCTGAAATTGCAGTGTCTTGTCTTTAAGTACAATGAAAGCAATTTTACCAAATTTTCGAATGTTTTTTATTCGACCGGCAACAACTAATTGCTGTTTATTCTTTTCAAACTTAGAGTAATTCTCGATTAGCTCTGCAATATCGGTATTTATTCGCGATTCAGCAGGATATGGGTTTACGCCAAGCTCCTTTAAATCCTCTAATTTTCTTAGACGCTCATCGCGCAGTTCTTTTAGTGTTGCCATCGCCCTTTAGTATACCTGAGTGCCGTTAATTACACCAAGCCTGCCTTGTCAGCAATGTCCTTAGCAAATCTCGATAATTTTGTAAGTAACCGTCTCATTCGGTGTTGAAATGTCAATCTTCTGGCCAACCGACTTGCCTAGTAGTGAGCTACCGATTGGAGATTCATCAGATATCTTACCTTCAAGTGGATCCGCCTCAACGGTACCAACAACCTGGTATTCTTTGGCCTTACCTTTATCACTTTTTAGCTTTACGCATGATCCAACTGAAACTGAGTCACCCTTCTTTGGCTTCTTTATAACTTCGGCGTTTTTTAAGATATTATCCAGTTCAGCAATTCTTGATTCATTTCGTTCTTGCTCTTGGCGAGCAGCACTATACTCAGCATTTTCAGATAAGTCTCCAAACTCTCTAGCTGTCTTAATTCGATCAGCGATTGCTGATCTTTGAGCAGTTAATTGCTGGTGTTCATTCTCTAATTCTTCGATGCCTTCTTTGGTTAATAAGTATTGTTTCTTCATATTTTTCTCCTTCAATTTTCTTGATTTGGTAATTTGCTGGCTCCATGTTTATGGTCAATTTATGCCACCAGGACTTCTAGTATATCATCAATGTCCAGTATTTTGGGCTCAGTTTCGGTACGTTTTTTTATTTCAATCTTACCGGAGTCTAGATTCTTCTTACTCACTACCAGCCGGTACGGAATCCCTAGCAGATCAGCGTCGCTAAATTTCTGACCAGGACGCAAATCACGATCATCATACAGCACTTCAACCTTGCTTGAGACTAACTTATCGTACAACTCATCAGCCTGCTTAGTTACCTCTGGTTCATCACCCAGAGCACAGATAACTACCCTATAAGGAGCTACGTTCTCGGGCCAGACTATACCTTTTTCATCAGCTAGCTTCTCCGCAAGCACTCCCATTACTCTAGTTATACCGATACCGTATGAAGCTAAATGAATAGGCTTGCTACTACCGTCTTGATCAGTGAAAGAAATGTCCATTGTTTCAGATTTATCAGCACCAAAATTAAAGATGTTACCTACTTCAGCGCTCTTAACCTTCTCAAGCTGATCACGCTTAATTCCAAACTCTTTGATAGCCTCTTCTAAGACCTCCTCATTAACAGCGATGTTCTGCTCTCGATTTACGTACAGTACATCTTCGCCAGCCTCGCAGATAGTCTGGAATTCATGGCTGAACTTAGTAAAAGCTCCACCACTAGCAAAAGTAACGTAGGTATCGTCTCCAATACCGAGTCGCTGATATATTTTCTGGTAAGCTACTTTTACTTTTTCATAGTACTCGTCCAAGTCCTCAGCACTAGCATGCATTGAGTACATATCCTTCATCAAGAATTCTCGACCACGCATAATGCCACTTTTGGCCCTTAGTTCATTTCTCAGCTTAGTTTGGAACTGGTAAACGCTTGCTGGTAGATCTTTATAGCTACTAATGTACTTTTCAGCCATTCGCATTATTGGTTCTTCATGTGACCAAGCTAACCCAACCTCTGAGTCATCCTTGAGTTTTGTTTTAAACCAAACATCAACAACCTCGTCATCCCACCTTGAAGTTGTCTCCCATAGATCCTTAGGTTGAAGATTGGTCATTATTAACTCTTGCCCATCAATAGCATTCATCTCTTCACGAACAATATTTTTAATTTTTTCCACTACCCTAAGGCCTAGGGGTAGATAGGCGTAAACCCCGGCCATTTCCTTATGAATATAGCCAGCTTGAATCAATAATTTAGCATTCTTGGCAGTTTCATCCGCAGGTGGATTTTTGATTGTTTTAGTGAATAATTTACTTAGTTTCATGTTTACCTCACATCTATACTATCATTAATTTTATGCTAACACTGGGATTATTCCCGCTATGCCATTTCTGAACCCAATAAACGCCTTCTAGCAATATAGCGGTCTCGTTTTCGATTACTCCCAACTAAATCAAGCGCTAGCCGACCGGAATGGTGTGCTAATCGACGAGCTACAGCTTGTAGCTGGTCTTCAAAACAAATATTTTGACTATCCATAGAACCAATAACTTGATCAACCTCCCGGTCATGAGCATTCGCCCAAGCCACCCCACCTCTTAGCTCCCTAATGCTAAGCTCTTGACCGACAACTGAGTCTGCTAACTGCTGACCTTCTCGTTGCACAGTGTAGCCAAAATCCTGCTCACCCAATATGATTTGCTGACTAGCTCTAGTCCATCCTTGTTCAACTAGTATTTGGCAGTCATTTAATAATCTGTGATTCATGTTTTCTCCTAACTAACAGCAAAATAAAAAACGGTCCGGAGACCGTTTTGCTGTTGTTACTAATGAATACTAACTAACCAAGTCTCCGGTGTCGACTAGGTGTGGGTGGGGATAGGAGTTGTTTATTTATACTACTCATATTTGAAATAGTATAACATACTCAATCAGTTAATCTTTAAGATAAAGATACTAATAAAGGCAATGCTGTTTTTGATGGCGTGTAGGAATATCGGTGACCACAGTCGACCAGTTTTCTCCCTAAGAGCAATTAAAAATATAGACAGTATAAAAGTATCAATTGCTGCAATCCAGAGTAATTTTTCACCGGAGCCAAACTGTAGATGTGCTATAGCGAAAACAAAACTGGTTATAAAGATTGCCAAATATTTTGGAATCTTCTCCCTATTTCTCAGTCCGCCATACATAAATCCTCGGACCAAGATCTCTTCTACTAGAGATGGTAATACCACTAAGCTAATAAAGACAATTGGCAACTTCCACTGAGAAACTGCCTCAAAACCAATCTGCTGTTTCTGATCTACATCAACTGCTGGAATAAAATTAATAACTAACTGGATTATTAGTAAATAGACCAGAAAATATAACATGTAATAGCCGACTGCGTAGCCAAAGTCACTGAGCTTGATCTTCTTCACAAAACCAATAGTACGGAGGCTATTATTCCGTTTTTTCAAGAATCTAAGAAGCAAGAAAATACTGATCGCATCTACCACTAAGATAGTAATGAATTGGCCGATGGCGTCATCACCCACCCACTGCACCACGCTATCTTGGCTGATTCCAAACAAAGTAGGAAGACCATATATTATGAGACCGCCGAACAACTGTCCGAAAAAATATATAAACAGAGTTACCGCTACAGATTCCAGCGGTGACCAATTAACCTTTTTTGGCTGTTGATCTTCCGGCGTCCTGCTAAAAAACCTAACTAGTCCGTAAATTGCCAAAATATACAGCAAGCTGATCCAGCTAAACTGCATCAAAAGAACCTTCTAACGTCGACTACTGTAATCAGTACGAATAATATCATCAGTACAGCAAACCCAGTGCCGTGAATACGCTCTTCGGTGTCTTTAGAGAGTGGGCGCCTGAGCACTTTATGATACAACAGCGTGACAAATAGTCGACCACCGTCCAGAGCTGGTATTGGCAGTACGTTCATGATCGCTAAAGTAAGTGAGATAATGGCAATTATCATTAGCACGAACTGGTAACCCAACAAACTACCGTCTTTAAGAATCACGAATATTCCAACCGGACCAGACACCTGGCTGCTGGCTGCCCCTCCGTTACCCCTGACTAGATTAAATAAGGCATTGCCAATACCCTTAAGGGTTTCAGTGGTAAACTGCTCAATTATTCCAGCGGCTACTATTGGGGCTGACCAGGTTGAGCGTCTAATAGTGTACTCTGTTGGCGATACTCCAAGATAACCTTTAGGTTGATCGCTATTTGCGCTAGCTTCTACTTCCGCTTCTGAACGCAAACTAGCATTCAACTGTTCAGGCTGACCGTCGCGAACAATACTTATTGTTACCTCTTTATCCTGCAAATCTTTAGTGATGCTTGGCAGTTGTTCGGCTGATTCAACTGCATAAGTTTTATCTTCGCTAGAAAGCTCAGTAATTTGATCTCTAGGTTGAATACCAGCCTGCTGTGCTGGAGAGTCCTCGGCCACATAACCAACTAATACTTGGTTATTGCTGACTGTGGTATCACTATCTACACTAAACTGATTCTCAATAAGTTTTGGCATACCTACGAGGGCTAAGAATGTAAAAAGTATAAAAGCAGTTAGTAGATTCATTGCAACACCAGCAGTCATGATTAACACTTTATTTCTCAATCGAACCGAACCATAACTACCTTTACTGGTAGCTGAATCATTCTCCCCTTTCAACTTTACAAAACCGCCTAGCGGCAGCCAGTTTAAGGTGAATAACATGCCGTCTTTTAATTTTCTACCCCAAGCTCTAGGTGGAAAGCCAATACCAAATTCTTCTACAATAACACCACTTTTCCGAGCAGCAATGTAGTGGCCAAACTCGTGGACCACCACCAGACCAACAAACATAACCAGCCCAAAGATTAACAATGCTATAGACATATTCCCCTATTATACAGGATATTGAAAGCGAATATAGCTTAACTTTTTTTGTTATTTTACAGATAATTACTTGGCTTTAGTAGAATCTTTACCGAATCTTCTTTGTCGAGTTGAATAGTCAGTTAGCGCCTTGTCTAATTCAGCTTCATTAAAGTCTGGCCAATAAGTATCTGTGAAGTACAACTCACTATAGGCAGCTCGCCACAACATAAAATTACTGATCCGTTGTTCTCCAGAGGTTCTAATAATTAGATCTAGAGCTGGCACATCTGGCTGGTATAAATTCTCCTCTATCAGCTCAGGTGTAATATCTTCTGTCTCTACGCCACTACCTACAATATTTTTCAATGCAGATGCAATCTCATACTTGCCGCTATAATTTAGACATATAACTAACGTTCCGCCATCATTATCTGCAGTCTTCTGTTCAGCTAGGCGCATCTGTTTCTTTATCTCCGCTGACAGTCGTTGTTGTTCACCAATAAAAACAACCTTGATGTTCTGCTTGTTATACTCATTAACTTCACTCTTAGCCACCCAAAGAAGTAGCTTCATTAGATAGTCTACCTCTTCCTTGCTTCGACCCCAGTTTTCAACTGAAAACACATAAGCTGAGACATACTTAACACCACGCCGAAAAGCTACCTGAACGACTTCTTTTAGATTCGTATATCCTGCCTTATGGCCCTTGAACGGAGCTAACCCGCGCTCCTTCGCCCAGCGTCTATTGCCATCAAGAATTAAGCCAAGGTGAACTGGCAGATTTTTTGATGATGACTCCAGAGATGCCATAGGTCAGATTACAGTTATTAAACTGTCATTATCTCTTTTTCTTTTTTGCTGGCTTGAGCTTCAGCGTCTTGCTTGGCGCTGTTCATTAGATCTTCAACCTGGGAAGCCAATCTACTAGCCTGATCTTCACTAATATCTTTATCTTTTTTAGCTTGATCAAATGTATTTAGAGTTTCATGTCGAACGGCGCGCATTTTAATTAGACAGTCTTCAAGTTTAGCACGAACTTGCTTACTTATTTCTCGACGCCTCTCCTCAGTTAATGGCGGGATAGGAACTCGAACTACTCTTCCATCGTCAGCTGGGTTTAGACCAAGCGACTGATTATCGCGAATTGCAGCCGATATTACTTGCAGATTATTGGGATCGAAAGGTGTAATTTGTAGTAATTGAGCCTCTGGTGCGGTAATTGTTGCCAACTGATTTAGAGGCATAGGTGTCCCATAAGCCTCGGCCATAACCCCATCCAACATACTAGCCGATGCTCGGCCAGTCCTAAGCTTCTTTAGCTCTTCGCCAAAATGACTATCTATTTTCTTTAGTTTGGATTTTGCTTCGTCTAAAACTTGTTGTGGGCTCATAATTACTCCTATCCTATACCCCAAAGTATAGCATTTATTTCTAAAAAGAATCTGTATCTTTAGCTAGACCTGTAGACGGCTAATTAGGATATTTCGCCTAGAGCAATTCTGCTGAAACGGCGAACCACAATGTTTTCACCCATTTTTGCGTTGCCATCCTTGACTAATTCAGCGACTGTAATATCAGGGTTTTTAACAAATGGCTGACTTAGTAGACACTTTTCAGCAAAATGTTTCTTCAGCATTCCTTCAACAATTCCTTCTAGCATTTTCTCCGGTTTGCCTTCAGATTTTGCCTTTTCGCTGAACTCTGCTTTTTTTGCATCTCTAACTTCTGCAGGGATATCTTCAACACTTAAGAATTCTGGCGAAGCTGCAGCAATATGCATGGCTATATCTTTCACTAGATCAGTGAACCCATCGGTTCTAGCAACAAAGTCAGTTTCGCAGTTTACTTCAACTAATACACCAATACGCCCATCATGGTTGTAAGTTCCAACCATTCCAGCTCGAGCTTCTCGCTCACCACGCTTTTCAGCCTTAGTTAGGCCTTTTTTACGCATTGCTTCAAGAGCTTTATCGAAGTCACCGTCAGCTTCTTCTAGAGCTTTCTTGGCATCAGTTAAACCAACTCCAGTTAGGTTCTTTAGTCTCTTAACGTCTTCGATACTAACTTTCATCTATTTTTCCTCCTTGTCGCTAGCTTTTGCTTTTTGCTTGGACTTCCCATCCTCAATTGCGCTCTTAATGTAATCCAATATCAGCTGAAGAGTTTTAATTGCATCATCGTTAGCTGGGATTACGTAGTCAACATCACTTGGATCGGTATTAGTATCAGCTATTGCAATAGTCTTGTAGTTTAACTTAATGGCTTCTTTTAAAGCATTCATTTCATTATTTATGTCGACAACAAAAACTGCGCCTGGTTTAACAGCCATATCTTTAACGCCACCGTAAAGATTATTCATCTGATCTATTTCTTCCTGGAAGCGTTGAACTTCTAGCTTGTTATATTTAGCGTCCAATTGACCGCTAGCCATCCGGCTCTCAAGATCTTTAAGGTGTTTAATTCGCTCACCAATAGTTTGTTTGTTAGTTAGCATTCCACCTAACCAGCGCTCTGTAACATAAGGCATTCCAGTGTCTTCAGCTACCTTTTTTACTAGATCTTTAGCTTGCTTTTTAGTTCCTACCAACAGGATTTGCTTACCTTCACTAACAGTTTTGCTAATAAAAGTCATTGCGTCTTCTATTCCGGCTACTGTTTTTGTTAGGTCAATAATATGTGTTCCTTCGCGCTTACTGTGTATATAAGGCGCCATTTTAGGGTGCCAACGGCTAGTCTTATGACCAAAATGGGCACCGGCTTGTAATAGTTTTTTAATGTCTACATCTGTAGCCATGATAAAATCCTTTCTCACCGGAGAGTACACTGCCTGGAAATTGTCCTACTAGATAAGATCAGCTCAGGAGGATTGTCGTACTCACCTGTTTAATTTAACAATGTAGCCAATTGTAACAGATTAGAGCCCCTATTACAACTACTGATACATCCCCCTTAATGATGATACTATTGACCAGATAGCAACAGATGTGTATAATTCAGCACTGATTATGAAAAAAGAGATTCATCCCGACAATTACCGCCTAGTGGTTTTTAAAGATCTTAACAACGACCAGTTATTTTTAACTAGGTCGACTGTTGCTACCAAAGAAACCATTAAGTACACCGATGGCAAAGAATATCCACTAGTTACTGTACACATCAGTAGCGCATCACACCCCTTCTATACTGGACAAGAAAAGATGATCGACATCGAAGGGCGAGTAGATCGTTTCAAGGCTCGCCAAGAAGCTGCTGCAAAGCGCAAAGAAGCGGTTATGAAAAAGGCTAACAAAACCAGGGTTCGCAAAAACGCCGACCAAGTCGAAAAACCGAAAAAAACTGTCGCTAAATCTAAATAAGTGTTTACAATATCTAACTAATGGGTAGTTATTTAAACTGCCTAAAATATCCGAGTATTTATAAAACGAAATCTATATGGAAAAAAAAGAAGCACCTCTAAGGAAAGAATTATCTGAGCTAAAGGAACGCCTGAGTGATCCTAGTATTTTCAGTTCTAAGGAATATCCTAAATTAGCCAAAAGATTATCTGAACTTGAAAAAATTACTGATCTTTATGACAAAATTAATGAGCTGAGAGCCAATAAACAAAGTTCAGAGAAATTAACTCAGGACAATAACTCTGAACTAGCCGAACTAGCAAAGGCTGAACTAGAAGAAATTGAAAGCCAGCTAGAAAAAAACCTGCAAGAATTAAAGCTACTTCTAATCCCTTCGGACCCTAACGATGATCGCAACGCCATTATTGAAATACGTTCGGCTGCTGGAGGCGATGAAGCCAGCCTGTTTGCTGGAGATCTGTTTAGAATGTATACCCGTTGGTGTGAGAACAAAGGCTTTAAGGTTGAGATAATTAGTGAAAGCCCTAACGAAGTTGGTGGCTACAAAGAAGTAATCTTCTCAGCTAGTGGCAGTGAGGTATACAAGACCCTGAAATTTGAAGCTGGCGTTCATAGGGTTCAGAGAATTCCTTCTACTGAGTCACAGGGCCGAATACATACCAGTACAGTCACAGTCAGTGTACTACCCGAAGCCGAAGAAACAGATGTCGAAATCAAACAGAATGATCTTAAAATTGATGTTTACCGAGCCAGCGGTCACGGTGGTCAAAGTGTGAACACCACTGATTCAGCAGTGCGTATTACTCACCTTCCCAGTGGTTTGGTAGTAACCTGCCAAGATGAAAAGTCACAAATAAAGAACAAAGATAAGGCTATGGGTGTGCTCCGCTCCAGACTACTGCAACACAAGATTGAGGAAGAACAGAAAAAACTCAGTGACTCCCGAAAAGCCCTGATCGGTTCTGGAGATAGGAGCGAAAAGATTCGAACCTATAACTTCCCTCAGGATAGAATCACCGATCACCGGATTAATTACAGCCGTAGCAACATCCCTAGTGCCTTAAATGGCGAGATAGATGATCTATACGAGCACCTGCAGCTATATAACCAAAAATTATTAGACGAATCCTAAGCACAATAATCTTGAAACAAGAAAATACCACACTTAAATCTTGGTTGACAGGATCAACCGAAAAGCTAAACAAAACTGGGGTAAAAAGTAGCCGTCTAGACTGTCTGTTATTACTAGAAAAGGTCCTTTGTATAAATCGAGCTAGTCTTCTAGCCCACCTCGATGACCCGCTAAACAAAAAACAACTTACTAAACTTAACGAATTACTAGATAGCCGCCTAAACCGCCAACCAATAGCCTACCTATTGGGACATAAAGAATTCTACAATCGCCAGTTTGTCCTCAATTCTGATGTCCTAATACCTAGACCAGAATCAGAAAGCTTCATTGAGCTGTTAAAGAAACATGGGCTCTCAACTGGAAATCTACTAGATATTGGAACCGGGTCAGGAATACTTGGTATCAGCGCTAAACTAGAACATCCTAACCTAAACGTTACGCTATCAGATATCAGCGCCGAGGCTTTAAAAGTAGCTCGCAACAACGCCGAACAGCTTAATGCCGAGGTGTCATTCAAGCAAACTAACTTACTAGATACCACCAACTCCTATGGCATCATTCTAGCCAATCTACCCTACGTGCCAAGTGACATGAAAGTGGAAAAAGAACTAGATTATGAACCCAGAACCGCATTGTTTGTAGATGGTGATGGTCTGGACTTGTATAGAGGCTTGGCTAACCAAATAAGTGGTTTAAATACGAGTAGCCCAAAAATCGCTAAACCTACTTTCATCCTAACCGAAAGCCTACTATCTCAGCATGCCGAGCTAAATAAAATCATGGAAGAGATTGGTTATAGCCTCATGGGCAGTGATCATTTAGTCCAACTTTTCAGACAAAGAACAGCTACTTAACAGAAGTAAGTAAATCGAATTGGCTAAGCCAACTATTACTCTTCTGGGGCCGCCTCAAGTGTCGCTTTTAGCGATATTTCTTCACCGCCTCTAATTACCTTCAAGGTCACCTCATCACCAACTGATTTACGGCCCAATATTGAGGTTAAGCTGTTTTTCTCGTCAATTTTTACGTCATCAACACTCACGATTATATCCTCTTCCTGAAGACCTGCTTTGTCAGCCGGACTATCAGGTAGCACTGTCGCGGTGCCAGGGTTAGCAGGTGCAAGGTAGGCTCCCCGCTTTGCATCAAGCTCGTATTGAACGGCAATGTCATCTGTTAGGCTAATATATCTAACACCGAGGTATGGTCTTAGAAGTTTACCCTCTGTCAGGACACTATCGATTAAACCTGAAATGTCGTTCATCGGTATAGCAAAGCCAATGTTTTGGGCATCACCACCAGCTACGGCAGTATTCAAAGCTATTACTTCACTATTTGTGTTCACTAAAGGGCCACCAGAATTACCTTGGTTAATTGCCGCGTCAGTTTGGAAAAGATTTTGCAGAGTCTCTACTGAACGACCGCTACCATCCGAGGCTTGAACATCTCGCCCGTAACCAGAGATTATTCCACTAGTTACCGTATTTTGGAACTGCCCGAGAGCATTACCTATAGCCACTACTTTATCTCCAACCTCTACCTTACTAGAGTCAGCAATTTTTGCAGGGGATAACTTCTTGCCCTTACTGTCGGTAATTTTCAAAAATGCAACGTCCAGCGAGTCACTTTCATTAGTTCTACCAATCACCTCAACGTCTTCAAAAGTAGTACCATCAGACAACGTTACGCTGACGCTTTTAGTAGTAGCCGGGATTACGTGTCTATTTGTCATTATAACTCCATCATTGCTGATGATTACTCCTGTTCCAGCCGATTGTTGAGCTATCGAATCACTCCCAAAGAAGCTGTTGGTGCTTGCCGTACTGGACACATTAACCGACACCACACTAGGCCCAACATCTTTTGCTATCTGATTAATTAACTGGCTTTCGCTAGCAATAATCTGTTGCTGAGTATCGCTACTGGGAGCTAAACCAAGCTGATTATTTTGACCACCTGCCCAGCCGCCAATAAAGCCAGCTACAATACTAACTAGAACGAGTAGCATAGTTTTGCTTTTTTTCAGCTTTCGATCGGCTTTGTTAGAGTTATTTGTCAATTTTGATACTGGCGGCTGACTAGTAGTTCGATTTACATTAGCCCCTGCTAACCGTTCAGCTATAGGCTTATTTTCTGTCTGTTTTATTGGCTCTTCCTTATTCACACACCCTCCCGTCTGATTATTGTCGTTTTAGTTATAGGTTTCTAATCTGACCTTCTAAATAGCTTTATCACCCCAGTCAGAGAAAGTGATAATAATAACCAAAATCGCAAAAACCACAAATACTATTTGCCTTCTTAGTATAACAGAGCTTTTATCTGATCGATGTAGGTAGTAGATACCACTAAAACCAAATCCAAGAATCGAAATTAATAGAGCTGGTTGAGCTATTGGACCATAGAACAATAGCCAATGACCTAGAATCCAAGTAAGAGCTGCACAGAAATATGCCCACACATATGCCAGATATTTGATTAGTGGCTCCTCAAAAGCAATCAAAAAGTGCCTTGAAGTCATGTAGCCTAACAGCCAGGCTAAAATTACTAATACGTATAATGACGATCCTCCAAGAGCTATAAATAAGGCCGAAAATCCAAATGTCATCGCAATCAGTGCCTGAATAGAACTTCCCTGCACATTAGACATTGGCTTAATGTACAGCAGCCAAATACCATAAATAATAGCCCAGAATAACTGTAGTAGTTGAGTACTGGATTGGACCATAAATACTAAGACCGAAAGACCGACAATTAGATCAACTGCATTAACTCTCAGATTGGCTGGCCAGTGACGAGGTTTAACCGCAAAAATTCGCCACTTACTAAGTAGTATTACCGCTAGACCAAGTTCTAGTTGATAAAAACCAAGTCGAACAATAACAAAAATTATTGCAGGAAGTAACAAAGTTAAGGCTATATGAATTAAATGGGAGTAGCCAGTCGCCGGTTTGTATTTTGCAAATCTTTGTCTCATACGATTACTCCATTATAGCAAATCAAGGCTAGGACTGACCATCATTGTTTATTGTTATTAAACATGTGCATGATTATCCTATTTCTAGTATAGTAATCACGATGGCACCGCAAACAAACAATGACCAAAATAGCGCTGGGACTAGCCCAAATGTACCGCCTCCAGCACAGCCAGATAGCCCAGGTAGTCCTGCTGGCGATTCAGATATTGATCCAATTGGCGAGATACTACAGCCAGAAGACAACCAAAAAAAATCGGACGAGGAGATCAAGAAAAATAATCTAAAAAGTATTGTCTCTACAGTTGCAATACTAGTTATTGCCCCTTTAATCGCTCTGGCATTAACCGCTTTTGTGTTCCAATCTTATGAAGTTGATGGACCGAGCATGGAGACAACCCTACAAAATAAAGATCGCTTAATCGTCTACAAATTGCCTAGAACTATTGCCAAAATAACTAACAACCCCTACGTTCCAGAACGAGGTGAAATAGTAATTTTCACTAGGCATGACAACTACAGCCTAGGTGGGACTAGCGACAGACAGCTAATTAAGAGAGTTATTGCTCTGCCTGGTGAAACGGTCAGAATCAAGAATAATAAAGTTACTGTTTACAACGAACAAAATCCTGACGGTTTCGAGCCAGATAAGGCGGAATACGGCGACGTAATAACCAACACTGACGGCGATATCAACTTAACAATTCCTGAAAATTCAATCTTTGTAATGGGTGACAATCGACCCCAATCTCAAGACTCTAGGGCTTTTGGTCCGGTTCCACTCGATGATGTTGTTGGAAAGCTTTCATTAAGAGTCTACCCTTTTAGTAAAGGTGAATCTTTTTAGCTTTTTGTTTTCTTAGTAGTTTTTGCGTTCCCAGCAATAAGATCAGTAATTCGATCTAGGTCTTTGTCGTTTTTGTAGCTAATCTCAATTTTCCCGCCCTTAGCCATTCTTCGAAGACTAACATCAGCTTTCAGCTTTTTAGTTAGCAGTGTAGTTTGTTTAGTAGTCGCGCTAGATTTCCTTATGGCTGCTTTTACCTCCCCGGCTCCTTGCTTCTGAGCTACAACGTAGCGTTCTGTCTGACGCACTGACCAATTGTTCTTGATAACTAAATTCATCAGTTCAACCTGCTTGCTAGCATCTTTAAGTCCCAGTATTGCTCTAGCATGCCCTTCGGTTATCTTCTTACTATTTAGAGCATCAGCTACTTCTTTGGGCAGCGACAGTAAACGCTGAATGTTAATAACAGCCGTGGGTGATTTACCTAGCTTCTTAGCAATAGTCTGATGGTCCATATTAAATTGATCACGTAAGTGCTTTATAGAAGCAGCCTGCTCCAAGGGCGATAGATTAACCCGTTGTACGTTTTCTACTAAAGCTAGCTCTAAGCGTTGTAGCTGTTCGGCAGTTCTAACTACTGCCGAAATATTTTCTAGGCCTAATTTTTTAGAAGCACGCCAACGCCTCTCACCAGCTATGATGTAGTACTTGTCACCGTTTGGAGTTACCACTATAGGTTGAATTAAACCGTGTTCTTTTATTGAAGCAGCTAGGCCTTCTAGCTCACTATCATCAAACACTTTTCGGGGTTGCTCTGGATTTGGTTCTAATTTATTAACCTTAATATCTTGAATTGTTTCCCGATTATCGAGAATTGTCTGATCAAAATCAGTTGGGAATAATGAATCAAAACCTCTACCTAACTTACTTTTTGACACGTGTTTCAATCTCCTTTGCTAGTGCTTTATAACTTCTTGCGCCCTTAGACCATTTATCATGTTCTACTATTGTTTTTCCATGACTAGGCGCCTCGGCTAATCTTACATTCCTAGGAATTATGGTATCCATTAACTTACTTCCAAAATGTTTTTTAATCTCATCGACTACTTGATCGGATAAACTAGTTCTACTGTCATGCATTGTCATTACCACCCCGAGAAGTTGAAGCCCTGGATTTAATCCAGCGTTCACCCGCTGAATAACCTCTAGAAGCTGGCCTAATCCTTCGAGTGCATAGTACTCGGTCTGAACTGGTACTAGTACATATTCGGCGGCCGTTAAGGCATTAACACTCAGCAAACCAAGCGAAGGCGGACAATCGATCAAAATATAGTCATAATCTAGACCCTTTAGGGCCATCTTTAATTTAAACTCACGCTGAGTTGTGTCAGCTAACTCCACTTCACTAGCTGCTAACTGAGCATTAGCTGGCAGGAGATAAAGGTTCTTTAAATTAGTTTCTTTAATTGCCTGGTGGGTGGCAGCTCGAGAAAAAAGTACATCATATATAGAGGTTTCTAGGTTATTCTTTGCTTCCCCTAGCCCACTAGTAGCGTTACCTTGTGGATCAAGATCAACTACCAATACAGTCTTGCCTCGCTTCGATAAGTAAGCGGCAAGATTTAGAGTCGTGGTTGTCTTACCAACTCCCCCCTTTTGGTTCAGAATAGCTATAGTATTTGTCATTTTTCCCTATGTACATTTAACCATAAGCTGGTCTGAATACAAACGCCCAAACACTATATAATCTATATATTCAACTAGCCTTATAGTACTAGTAGCTTTATATTAGGATATTTTGGTTATCTTAATAACAGTTTTATGTTGGCGATGACCACGAACCTTACGAACACGCTTTTTTGGTTTGTAGCGAATTGCAGTAACTTTTTCGTTTTTTACGTCAGACTCAACAATCTCAGCACTTACTGTTGATCCTTCAACAGTAGGGGTACCAATGTCGGTCTTTTTTCCATCTACAACTAGTAACGGCTTAAAGCTTGTTTTTTTATCGTCAGCTAACAACTCCACCTCTAGAGTGTCGCCTTCTGATACGATATATTGTTTTCCACCGCTAGCTATTACAGCTTTTTTCATATTACTTCCTAAAAATATTACAAATTAGATAGTACCAAATAATCCTACCTCTGTAAAGTGTAAAGTGTCCTAAGATTCCGCTTTTTCTAACTCAATTACCAACTCTTTACTATCTACCTTCAGCTTACTACTGTAAGCCAGGCTACCTTCTTCAGATAAGTTAGTAGCTAAGGTTTCTGCTTGTATCTCATTACTAAAGTTCTTAATTGCTCGCGCTAGGCCCTGATCTTCAGATTTTAGAACCAGCTTTATTCGATCATCAACCTCTAAGCCAGCTTTCTTACGGTTATTCTGAACTTGCCGTATAACTTCTCTAACCAGCCCTTCTTCGACGAGCTCTGGAGTCAGCTCCATGTCCAACTCCAACTTATACAACTGCGAAATATTACCTTCTTCTATGTTCTCTAGGAAGGTTTTTTCAGGATCAGGGTGTTTATCGCTTACTAGAACCTTTTTAACATTTAACTCCTCTTTTAAGATTGTTGCTAATTCTTCCGGTAAAGCTCTTTTTAGGGTTACGCTAGCTAGTGGCTGTCTAACTTTTAATGAATTCTGGGCTCTAAGACCAAGCCCAATTGTAATTAAGTGCCTGACCACTTTCATCTTATTTACCAAAGTCTGATCTATTTTCCCAGATTTTGGCCAATCCAGTAAATGAACCGACGTTTCACCGCCTGTAAGCTTGCTGTAGAGTTCTTCGGAGAGGAATGGAGTAATCGGTGCCATGATGATGCTAAGATGCGTCAGAACATAGTGTAGTGTCCGATAGGCATTATTCTTGTCCTTATCATCCCCGCTTTTCCAGAAACGACGCCGTGAACGCCTTACATACCAGTTACTAGCGTCGTCAATGAAAGGCAGGATTGGCTTAGTTGCGTTTGGCAAGTCATAACCGTCAATATGTTGCTCTATCTCCTCAGCCAACTGATGAACGCGGCTAATTATCCAAAGATCGAGGGGGTTATCACAATCCTGACTAGGGTCTTTGTGCTCCCCGTCCCACTGCCAGTCATCTACTTCAGCGTACATTGTAAAGAAGTCATACATATTCCAGATCATACTCAACTTACGAGCAACATCTCCTACCTCTTTATCTTGTAGTGTAAAGTCCTCTCCATTTAGTAGTGGGCTCTGCACAAGAAGGAAGCGTAGTGAATCTGCTGAAAATTGGTCCATAAGTTCATTTGGGTCGGTATAATTACCGTAGCTTTTACTCATCTTCCGACCATCACTACCAGCCACATTTCCAGTAACAATAACGTTCTTAAAAGAGTTCTGACCAAATAATGCCACGCTCATGGCGTGCATGTAATAGAACCAGGCCCTAACTTGACCAATATACTCGACGATAAAGTCACCCGGGAAGTTATCTTCAAATTTCTGCTTATTCTGGAAGGGATAGTGGAACTGGGCAAATGGCATACTTCCAGCCTCAAACCAGCTATCCATAACCTTGTCTATGCGTTTGTAGCTAACCCCGTCGATCTCAAATGTAATCTCATCTACCCACGGTCGGTGGTAGTCATCCAACTCTACGCCAGATAGTTCCTTTAGCTCTTGGTAGCTACCTATCACTTTAGTGTGTTCATTGCCGTCTTTATCGACACCCTTCCAAACCGGCATACCAGTAGCCCAAAAACGATCTCTTGAGATATTCCAATCTGGCGCCTGCTCTATCGTCTTGGCAAAACGGCCATTTTTTACATGCGGTGGAAACCAATTAATTGGCTGATTCTTTTCTAGCATCTCATGGCGTTGACCATCTATATTCATAAACCAACTAGGGTGAGCCCTATACATCAAACGAGTGCCACACCTATGACAATGCGGATAACTGTGCCTGATATAGTCAATTTTAAGAACATCACCTCTTTGCTTCAGCTCTTTTGCAATTGGCTTGTTTGCTTCCCAGACATTCTGCCCCTTCCAGTCACCTTCACTGTAGTATCCATTCTGATCAATGACATGAATAACTGGTATTTTATGGGCATTTGCTAGTTCAAAATCTTCTTCACCGTAAGCCGGAGCTAAGTGAACTATACCAGAACCATCCTCAGCGCTAACATAATCGGCATCCCAAACCTGATGAGCTCCTTCACCGCGATCAGCGAATAGTGGTTGGTAGCGTTTTCCAACCAACTGACTGCCCTTTAGCTCTGTAATAACCTTGTAATCTAGCGACTGATGTTTTTCATCAGTTAATACCTTCTCCGCTAGATCTTTGGCTAACACCAAACGTTCACCATCTAGCTCTACTTTAACGTAATCTAGCTCTTTATTGACCGCAACAGCACTATTGGCTGGTAGAGTCCAAGGAGTTGTAGTCCAGGCTAATAGTGAATAGTCTTCATCTACAACCTTAAATTTTACGTAAACACTTGGATCAGTAACGTCCTGATAGGCTCCACTATCCATCGTTACTTCAGCTTTTGACAGCGGTGTACCGTCAAGCGTACAGTACATCAAAACCCGTTCACCTTCGTAGATCTTACCTTTCTGATAAAGCTCCTTAAAAGCCCACCAGACTGACTCCATATACTCCTTATCCATGGTTTTGTAAGCACCCTTGAAGTCTACCCACCGACCGATGCGATCAACGACGTCTTCCCATTCACTGCTGGTCTGAATCATGTTCTCTCTAGTAGCAACAATATACTTTTCGATACCATAATCTAGAACTTCCTGCCGAGAGTGAATACCAAGTTTCTTCTCGGTAAACCGCTCCGCTGGTAAACCATGACAGTCCCATCCCCAAACTCGCTCGACTCGCTTACCTTTCATGGTTTGGTAACGAGGAATTACGTCTTTTACGATAGAACTAAGTAATGTGCCATGATGCGGTGATCCAGATATAAACGGTGGACCATCATAAAACACATAGCTATTGTCTTTTGGTCTATTTTCTACAGAACGCCGAAAAGTATCTTCTTTTTTCCACTGCTCAACCCAATACTTTTCGTATTCTAGTGCTTTTCTGCGAGATCCGGCTTTAAACTTCATCTTACTCCTATTGTAATAGTTAAAAAAACAAAAATCACCTCTTCTGTCTGCCAGATCCCTTTGAGGGAGGTACCATCTGGCTTCCAAAAGAAGTGATTCTTTTAGCTCTTGTTGTCAGGGTTACGGTCTGTTCCGGTAGATTCTACTCTAGTGGTTTACTAAGTACACTATTTCTTTCTACTGCTTCGTGATTGATAGTCACTCATCCATTTACATGAAACGCATTTATATGCCAATAATACAACACAAGTAATAAACTAACAAGTCCTTGGTGTTAATCAATGGTTACTACTTCTACCTGCTTAGTTTAGCCCTTTGTATAGAAAGAGACCTCATTCATTAGCGGTAAAACCGGCCCCTGCCAGACTTTTAATAGCTCCCCGCTGTCAGACAGAGCCATTACCGCTGGGTAGCGGACTATGTCGTAAAGTTTAGCCTGATGAGCTCCTTCACTAGACTCAAGACTAATTAAATCTAGTTTATGGTGCATCTGGTGGTAAAAATCACGAGCATAGTCCTCCACCTTTCGAGCATGGTCTGACTTGGGATGATACAAAATAGCGACTTTCATATCTGCTATTTTAGCACAACCAAGTTAACTGCTAACTACAGCCAGTAGTTGATCCACAAGCGCTACAAACATAACAACTGCCTGCTCTCTGCGTCTGATTACCGCAGTTGTAGCAAAGTGGCGCAGTGTCATCTTTAGATGACTTTGCTTCAGATCTTTCAGCTGTGCTAACCGGCTTTTCGATCACCTGTTCAGTGGTTGGGTTATCGGCGCCAGACAAATCATCGACTTTAGAATCTTCTTCTAGTAAGCTAGTTTGGTCATCTGGCATATCTTCTATATCTGCCATTCCAAGTTCTAGCCGATCATCAAATGATAGATAATCTAGAGCTAACCTCCGAACGATATAGTCGGTGATTGAACTTGCAGTTCGGATATCTTCATCATCGGTAATACCAGATGGAGCGAAACTAGTACCACGTAGTGTCTTTACGTAACTCTTCAGTGGTACGCCGTATTGCAATCCATGGCTAACACTAATCGCGAAAGAGTCCATTAGCCCAGATAGGGTTGAACCTTGTTTAGATACATTGATAAACAATTCACCAGGTGTACCATCTTGGTATTCACTAACAGTAAAGAAGCCCTTTAGGTCCGCTATATGGAACTTGTAGGTGTTACTTTTTCGTCGTTTAGGAAGTAGTCGACGATAGGTGCCTTTAACTACAATCTTGTCTTTTTCGGTTGCCTGTTCAACTTTAGGAGCAGCTTCTTTGGCGCCTTCTTTCTTAGCCATGCTAAGTGGTTGACCGACCTTACAGTTATCTCGGTAAACAGCCACTGCTTTTAGGCCCATCTTCCAAGAGTCAATGTGTAGTTGCTCAATATCTTCTACGGTAGCAGACTCTGGCATGTTAACTGTTTTACTGATTGCCCCAGATAAGAATGGCTGAACAGCTGACATCATCTTGACGTGTCCTAAGTAATGGATGGCGTTATCGCCCATTGAACAAGCAAAGACATTTTGATGCTCGGCTTTTAGATGAGGTGCTCCAATGATAGTCTTCTCGCTATCAATGTAGTCGACAATTTCCTGACTTTGCTTCTTAGTGTAGCCAAGGGCGTCTAGAGCTCTTGGTACTGTTTGATTCACGATATGCATAGTACCGCCACCAACCAATTTCTTAACCTTAACTAAGCCTAGATCTGGTTCAATTCCGGTAGTATCACAGTCCATCATTAGTCCAATAGTCCCAGTAGGTGCAAGCACACTAGCTTGTGAGTTGCGAATTCCGTATAGCTGGCCAAGTTCAACAGCATCATCCCATGCAGTTGTAGCTGCGCTTAATAAGTCTTCAGAGACTAAACTAGCGTCAATATCTGAAACAGCTGCTCGGTGTTGCTTAAGAACCTTGATCATACCTTCTTGGTCCTTATGGTATCCAGCAAACGGTCCAACACGACGAGCTAGCTTAGCGCTAGTTGCGTATGAATGACCAGTCAATAGAGCTGTAATAGCTGCTGCCTGGGCCCGTCCTTCATCAGAATCATATGGCAAACCTTGAGCCATTAGCAGTGCGCCAAGGTTAGCGTAACCAATACCAAGCTCTCGATAAGCCTTAGCATTCTTGGTTATACTCTCGGTTGGATATTCAGAATATCCGACTAATATTTCCTGAGCAGTAAAGATTAACTCAACAGTATGTTTGAAAGACTCAATGTCGAAAGTATGATCGTCATTTAAGTACTTAAGTAAGTTAATGCTAGCTAGGTTACAAGCAGAGTTGTCTAGGTGCATGTATTCACTACATGGATTACTACCATTTATTCGACCAGCATTCGGTGTTGTATGCCAGTGATTTATGGTTGTATCGAACTGCATACCCGGATCTGCGCACTCCCAGGCAGCTTCAGCAATTTGCCTGAAAATATCTTTAGCACGAACTGTTTTAACAGGTCGGCCATCCTTAACTGCCTTAAGTTCCCACTCCTCGTCATTTTCTACTGCTTCCATGAATTCATCAGAAACGCGAACGGAGTTATTGGCATTCTGATATTGAACAGAGAATGAATCTTTTCCATCCAAGCTCATATCAAAGCCATTCTCTTTTAGAACTCGAGCTTTTCGCTCTTCGATAGCTTTTGACCAAATAAACTCCTCAACGTCGGGGTGATCAGAGTTCAAAATTACCATTTTGGCTGCTCGGCGAGTCTTTCCACCACTTTTAATTGCTCCGGCTGAAGAGTCAGCTCCACGCATAAAGCTCATTGGACCTGATGCTGTTCCAGCACTTTTGCCTAGTGACTCTACTGAAGATCGGATCGAACTCAGGTTAATGCCAGCCCCTGAACCACCCTTAAAGATCATTCCTTCTTCTTTATACCAATTAAGTATTGCTGGCATGGTGTCTTCTACAGCCAAAATAAAGCAGGCACTAGCTTGCTGTGAACGTTCTGGAGCACCAATGTTAAACCATACTGGTGAGTTAAATGCCGCCCGCTGAGTAGCGAGTACGTATTTTAGCTCTTCTTTAAAAGAACTTGCTTCATCATCATCTTCAAAATAACCTTCCTGAAGACCGTGTCGGGTAATCGTATCAACTACTCGGTCTATTAGATCCTTCAAAGATTTTTCTCTGCCCTTAGTACCTGGCGTACCGGTAAAATATTTCTGAGCCACTATATTAATGGCGTTAAGCGACCAACCCTCTGGAAACTCAACATTTTTCTGTTCAAAAACCGGCGTATCGGTCATCGGATTTACGATTACCGAGTCTGTTTTCAGCCACTTTAACGACTCGTAAGCCTTTGTATTAGGCTGTGTGAACAGCCTCCTGTTACCCAGGATAGTAGTTTCTCCCATATTACCCTCACTCACTTTAGTTTTATATTTTTTGTTAGAGTACCTAGCTAGTAGCTCACATCTACTGGCTATTTGCTCCCATCTAACCCCCTACAAAAGAGTTAAGTGGGAACAAATAAAACTTTTAAATTTTAGTTCTCTCCTTTTTTATTTTACGGATTTTCGATAATTCCTTCTCAAATCCATCTATATCCTTGAACCTTCGATAGACGCTAGCGAAACGCACGTATGCTACTTCGTCGAGCAAACCCAACCTATCCATAACCATCGACCCAATTTTCGAAGTTGCTACTTCTGGATCACTGCAGTTATATAAACTATTCTCGACATCAGCTGCCACTTTTTCTAATTCGACGTTAGTTACTGTTGTTTTATCACAAGCCCTATAGAGGCCGGCTAGTAACTTTTCCCTACTAAACATTTCTCTAGTGCCGTTGTTCTTTACAACTATAAGCTGTGGTCTTTCCACTCTTTCATAGGTTGTAAAACGGTAGCTACAATCAAGACATTCGCGCCTTCTACGTATAGCATCACCCTCAGCAACGTCTCTAGATTCGATAACTTTTGTTTCTGTTTTATGGCATTTACGGCATTTCATGACATCTCCTTTTGGTTCAATATCAACGTACTATACGTTTACACCATGCTATATGTAGCGTATGTAGTAACCATAATAGCCCTATGCATAGCGCTTTTCAAGCGAAATATTGCTGTATTATTTAATACAGCAGTGTCCATTTATTGCTCTTTTGTATCTGTTGATTCAGTGTCTGTTTGTTTTTTACGATTTTTTAGCCTTCGCAAGAACGATGGTTTTTCCATTTCAGCATCTTCTTCAGAATCTAGGTCCTCAGAATTATTGCTAGAATCATGCTGATCTTCCTTTTGATCGATTGACCAGATGTTTGGTACGTTAGTTTCCCGTTCACTCGAGAAATTACTACTGTCATCATCATTAGAACTATCTAAATCCATGTCTAAACCATTGACATCAGCTTCGCTGGTAGTGCTAGCAGTACTATTAGAATCACTTTGACTGTCTGAGTTGGCTGTTGCTTGCTGGCTGATAGCGGTCGGTTGCTGCTTATTGAAATAGGTCTCATCGAAACCAGTAGCTACTACGGTAATAATCAACTCATCATCTAGTTCTTGGTTAATAGTGGCACCAAATATAATATTAGCTCCCGGATCAGCCGCCGCTGTAATAGTTTCAGCAGCCGTGTTTATTTCATGCATCGATATATCATTTCCACCAATTACGTTAAACAAGACTCCCCGAGCCCCATCAATAGATACTTCCAGTAATGGTGATTCAATAGCTTGCTGGGCAGCTTGAACTGCTCTGTTTTCACCGCTAGCTCGACCAATGCCCATTAGAGCCGAGCCAGCATCACTCATAACTGTTTTTACGTCAGCAAAGTCTAGATTAATTAAGCCGTGGACAGTTATCAGGTCAGATATACCCTGCACCCCTTGCCGTAGTACATCATCAGCCACTTTGAATGCTTCTAGCAGTGGCGTCTGCCTATCAATGGTTTGAAGTAGTCTATCATTAGGGATAATTATTAGGGTATCGACTGATGCTCTTAGCTTTTCGATAGCCATTTCGGCATTCTTGCGTCGCTTCTCTCCTTCAAAAGCGAATGGTTTAGTGGCAAAACCAACAACTAGTATTTTTAGCTCTTTAGCTACTTCAGCAACCACATGCCCGGCTCCGCTACCAGTACCGCCTCCAGCACCAATAGTGACAAAGATCATGTCTGCACCCTCTATGGCCTTTTTAATTTCATCACGGGACTCAATAGCTGCTTTTTCACCTACTTCTGGATCAGCGCCTGAACCTAAACCACGGGTGGTCTCCTGACCAATATGTATCTTGGTATCTGCCTTTGAATAGTGTAGAGCTTGAGAATCAGTATTAACTACGATAAACTCAACACCCTCAACCCCAGCTTCAATCATCCGATTAACAGCTGCACCGCCGGCACCACCAACTCCAACTACCTTAATATTTGCGAATGTCTCTATTTCCGGTGCTACTTGTGGCATATATACAATCCTTGAACTAATTCTTTAATACTTAAAATTATATAGCAATAATTTACTACTATCAATGAACAATCATTAATTATAGCGCATGTTAATTAATAAAAAACTGAATAACGAATTTTACTATTTCCGAACTCTCTTGATCAGACCCTCAATCATGCCGAAGAAATTACTGTTGGTTTGACCTTCCTGTGATGGTGCTGTCGACTCACCAAGATATAAATCCAACATCATAAGACCAACGGCAGTAGCAAATTTTGGTGATTGCACAGTGTCTATCAGACCTGAGATATCCTGAATTTTACCAATTCTAGCAGCTAACTGTAGTTTCTCCTTGGCAAAGTCAGCAATTCCACCAAGATTAGCCGTTCCTCCGACCAAGACCACACCGCCAGGTAGTTTCCTGGAGCGCTGAATCTTCTTTAATTCTTTATCAACATATTCAAAAATCTCTTCAATCCGTGCTTCGATGATCATTTCTACTTCTTCATTTGAAAACTCATGGCGAGTTTTGTTAACCATAAAAGATATTGGTGCCTTTTTATTCTTCTTATTCAGTGCCCCATATTCTATCTTGACGCGATCAGCGATATCTAAATCAGTCTTCAGACCAATGGCTAAATCATTGGTAATATTTATCCCACCCATTGGAATCACTGCCACGTGGCTAACTTCACCCTCTTCTAATACCACTAAATTTGTAGTACCCGCCCCAATGTCTATCAGAGCTGTCCCGCTATCTTTTTGCTGTTTGCTTAAAACAGCTTCAGCAGCTGCTAAACTGGAGACCGTATGATGATTAGCTTGCAAGTGTGATTTCTCTAGCACTAGGTCTAAATTCTTTAGAGTAGGAGTTGAAGCTGTAACTATATGGGTGTCGACTTCTAGCCTAACTCCACTCATACCAAGAGGATCCTTGATACCAGTTTGTCCATCTAAACGATAATTTTTGGCGAATACTTGGATAATCTCTCGATTCGAAGGTAATTTAACAATTGTGGCGGCTTCTTCAACTCTTAGCCGGTCTTCAGCCGTTATTTCTCGATTAGCAGCACTGATTGCTATTACACCCCGTGAGTTCATGCCCAACACTTGTGGGCCATTAACGTTAACTGTGGCTCTATTAATGCGAAAACCGGAGATTCTTTCTGCCTCAGTTACAGCCTGTACCACCGACTCTATAACATCTCCAACCCGAACAACAGTACCTTTTCTCATGCCACTATTGCTAGCGACGCCGTGCCCTATTATAGATAATCTGTTATCTTCCTGGGAATCCAGGCTTCCAACGACGCATTTGACTTCGTTGGTACCAATGTCTAGCCCAACAAAATGCTGTATTTCGTTTTCGCTCATAAGTGCAGTATACCGCTTGTCGTTTTATGTAACAAGTTGCTTAAGAATTATTTGTATACAGCAAGTACCTACCGGCAGTAGCGCTAATCTATATTTTAGTTAAAATTTCGGCACCATTGTCTTTTATTAAAATGGTGTGTTCAAAATGAGCTGAAAGACTCTGGTCTTTAGTAGCTATCGTCCAACCATCTTTCATAGTAATAACCCCAGCACCACCCAATGTTGCCATTGGCTCAATGGCAATAGTCATGCCACTACGTAAAATTGGTCCTTGATTGGGACTCCCATAGTTTGGAATATTTGGCTCCTCATGAAGTTGATGACCCACCCCGTGTCCAACCAGCTCTTTTACTATGCCTAAATGTTGTCTATTTAACACCTTCTCAATAGCGTTAGCTATCTCACCTACTCGCACACCATCTCTAGCTTTCTTTATACCTGCCATTAAGGCTTCCTCTGTTGCGGTCAATAGATCTGCAGCCTTCTTGTCTTTAGTTGTTCCAGCAACAACGCTTATGGCAGAGTCGGTAATCATATTGTCGATCGTTACCCCAAAATCCATGCTGACAATATCACCATCGTAAATAATCCTGTCGCCTGGAATACCGTGAACAACTTCCTCATTTACAGATATGCAGATAACATCAGGAAAACCATAATATCCTAAGAATGAAGGCTTACCGCCAAGCTCTTTTAAGCGCTTTTTAGCCAGTTCAGCTAATTCTTTTGTACTCATTCCAACCTGAATATTCTTTTTTAAATAATCAAGTACTGTTGCCAGCTGTTTACCGGCTTGGCGCATAGCCTCAATTTCTTGAGTAGTTTTTACTCTTGTATACATAAAAACAACCTCTACCTACAAACAATCTGTTATTTGTTTGTGAACCTGTTGTGGAGACTGAGAACCATCAATGTCATACACATTAATGCCATGCTTTTTGTAATCTTTTAATATTGGCAACGTTACGTTCTCGTACTCATCGAACCGGGTCTTTATAGCCTCTATGGTGTCGTCTTTTCGACCCCTGCTCTGCAAGCGACGAGTTATCTCTTTCTGATCAGATATTAAATGAAATACAGCCGATACTTTAAAACGACCCATTGATACTTGATCCATCAACCAGTCAGCTTGTTTTATAGTTCTTGGGAAACCATCTAGGACGAATTCTTCGTTCAGATCAATTAGATCTAATACTTTGTCTATCATTCTGATCATTTCAGCATCACTCAGTAGTTTGCCTTCCTGCATTTCGTGACGTCGTTTACCAGTAACTAATACTCTAAGTATTTCACCGGTAGATATCCAGGCATAGCCCTTCTCATCAGCTAATAGCCGACCTTGCATACTTTTACCAGCACCCGGAACACCTGCTAGAATTATCATTTAGTCAAATACTCCTTAGCTAGTTTGGCAATCATAGAGCCCTCGGCTGTGCCTTTGGTCTTGTCCTTGACGTCAGCAATAAGTTGGCCCATTTGTCGCATTTCTGAGTAGTTAGCTTCGGTTGCAATTTTCTCTACTACACTCCTCAGCTCTGACTCTGACATCTGCTCCGGTAGATACTGGCTAATGATCTTTTTTTCGGCCAGTTCCTGATCTGCTTTCTGCTGACTGCCAGCCGAAACATACATATCGGCAGACTCTTGGCGCTGCTTAGCCTCTTTGTTTAGCAGTGAAATAATCCGTTGATTATTGAGTCCGTTTTCTCTTGAACCTTCAGCTACTTCAACATTTAGAATACTACTCTTCAGACCCCTTAGTGTGGTTACCTTAAATTTATCACCAGCCAGCATGGCTGTTTTTAAGTCTTTTTCCAAACGTTGCTTTATGTTCATGCAATAACAACAGTTATTATCTAATACCGAGCTTTAGTTTCTTAACCTTAATAGCTTTGCGCTCTTTGCGGATAATAGCTTTTTTTCGTCTTTCAGTCTTGCTAATTGGTTTTTGGAAATATTTTGCCTCTTTAGCAATAGCCAATACACCAGACTGCTGGACTTTTCTATTGAACCTTCGCAGTAAATTCTCGAAGGACTCTTTTGAATCTTTACGTTTAACCTGAATCATTATTTAAATTATACTTTACTCTTACCTTTTTTACAACTGTATTTTATCTTGTCTTTTTCTGATGCAATCTCTGCGATTTCAATACAATACTTTGCAATTCTTTAAAAATCGCAAACTGCTTATTAGTATGGTAAATCTTGGTGTTACCTTGTTTCTCAGAAATAAGAAAACCAATCTTCTCCAGACGCTTAAGTTCCCTCTGTATGTTTCCAGCATCCTCTTTAATGAGTTTTGCTAGCCCTCTAACATGGGTTTTAAAGTCGGGATACTTTGCGTATACGACTATGATTTTCCGTCTGACTCGTGAAGTTATAAATACATCTAACATAAGCTTTAATATTGTTTTTCAAACAACGTAATCAAAATTATAGCGATTAATTAATACAAATTCAAGTAATCTATTAACTAAGTCGTTATACTAGCTATGTGAACTACTTTGAGGTACTAGTTACTAGTAATAAATACCATGGGAGCGAAGCGCTTACCTATAGCCATCCGGAACAAATTATTCCGGGCACTATAGTAAATGTACCACTGCGCAACCAACAGACCACTGCAATAGTGATAAAAAACACCGCCAAACCAGACTACAAGCTAAAACCAATTACTGAAGTCTTCGACGACTTAGTGCTACCCCAACAAAAAATAAAGCTTATTAGTTGGATAGCATCTTACTACCCTTCTAACATTTCTAGTGTGGCCTCACTATTCACCCCTAAACAACTGTCAGCAAGAACCACTAAGCTAGCCAAAGAAACTACCGATAAGCAACCTGAAGCAAAAAAACAACCCGCCAATAATGTTAATTTAACTAAAGAACAAAGCGAAGTGATTAGTAGTATTGTTAGCGACACTAAGCACTCTTCATTCCTAATTCACGGCGAAACCGGCACCGGGAAAACTAGAGTATACATTGAATTAGCAATCAAACAGCTTCGTGAAGGTCAAGATTGCTTGATCCTAACTCCTGAAATTAGCTTAACCCCACAATTATTATCCGATTTTAAACACACAAACGATGCCCCCATATTTGTAATCCATTCCAACCTAACAGAAGCACAAAAAAGAACCATTTGGCTAAAAATCATTAGGTCCAAACAACCTGTAGTTGTAATCGGCGCTCGTTCAGCACTATTTAGCCCGATTAAAAATCTCGGTCTTATTGTTATTGATGAGTGTCATGATTCATCATATAAGCAGGATCAATTCCCAAAATATAATGCCTTATTCGTCGCTGGTCATTTAGCAAAGCTACATAACGCCAAATTAGTATTGGGCTCAGCAACCCCCAACATCACCGATTACTATCTATTTAAATCAAAACAACTGCCGATTTTGAAAATGCAAACTAAAGCAACTGGAGTTCAACACAAACCGGACATCAAGATAATTGATATCAAGAACAAAGATCAGTTCCCCAGTCACAGACAACTATCCTCAACCTTAATCACTGAGATAAAAAAGGCCTTAAGAAACAACCAACAATCCCTCATTTTCTTGAATAAGCGTGGTAGCGCTCGCTTAGTCAACTGTGATAGCTGTGGCTGGATAGAGCTGTGTCCTAGTTGTCAGATACCCTTAACCTTTCATCACGATAAGCATCAACTACGGTGTCATACTTGTGGCTATACTAAGCAGGCTGTTATTAATTGTTCTAACTGTGGTTCGAGCCAAATATCATACCGAGTGCTGGGCACAAAATCGCTGTTCGACCAATTGCAAGCCTCCTTCCCTGGGGTAAACATAAAACGGTTTGATACTGATTCATCAAAATCAGAAAAATTAGAAAACAACTTTGCCGAAGTCAAAGCTGGTAAGGTTCAGATAATAGTTGGAACTCAAATTCTAGCCAAAGGTCTTGATCTCCCCAAACTAGGATTGGTCGGCATAATATCTGCTGATTCTAATTTAAGCTTCCCCGATTACCGTTCTGAAGAAAACAATTACCAATTACTAAAACAAATAATTGGTCGGGTTTCTAGAGGTCATAGTAAAGGAACAGTAGTGATCCAAACCCTAAACCCAACCTCAGCCTCTTTACTAGCAGCCACCTCTGACAGCTGGCATGAATTCTATAATAGCCAACTACAGCAAAGATCCGACTTTCACCTACCCCCGTATTGCTACATTTTAAAAATAATAATCCAGCGCAAGACTGAAAAATCCATACTACAAACCTCTAAGCAAATTATTACTGCGATTGATAACCTGAACTTAAACGTTGAGATAAACGGCCCGGCACCACGCTTTAACGAGCATGCTATGGGGTCACTGAACTGGCAAATAATAGTAAAGTCATCGAGCAGATCTTACCTACTAACCATAATTTCCAAGCTACCAAAGAATATAAACTATGATTTAGATCCAATAAATCTACTTTAATTATATATAGATCAGATATATTGTTATAATCTCCTCAATGAAACAAGCACAAACTAACCCCCGCGATAGCATAATCACCCTGCCACACCCAGATCTAAGGAAGAAATCGAAAAAAGTAGGCATCATTACTAAAGATATCCAAAAAACTATTGATGATATGGTTACGGCTGTTATAGACTGGGACGCTAGTCGAGACCATGAGGTAACCGTAGCCTTAGCAGCTGTTCAAATCGACGTACTACTAAGAGTAATTATTGTTAGAGATGATTTTGAACACGGAAGCCCGGCTGAATACACCGCCCTCATTAACCCCGAGATAACCAAATATGAAGGTGAAATAGAAACTGACTACGAGGGCTGTTTAAGCATCAAGTCTGTCTATGGTTTAGTGCCTAGATCTTCAAAAATTAGACTTAAAGCTCAAACTCTGGACGGCAAAACCATTAAAATGAAGGCTGAGGGTTTTCTAGCTAGAGTCCTCCAGCACGAAGTTGATCATACTCAAGGTAAGCTTTTTGTAGATCATATTAAAGATGAACCGGATGCTTTTTTCGAACTCACTAAAGACGGTAAACTAGAGCAAATAGATTATCAGAAAAATGTTAAAAACAGCAAAGTACTTTGGTGACCATGAAAGATAAGCCATCGATAGTCTTCTTTGGAGCTGGACCGGTTGCCTGTAGATCTCTAGAGTTGATTATCGACAAATTTACTATCGAAGCCATTATCACGAAACCGAAAATCAAAAAGAATATTGCACCTGTATTAGACTTTGCAAACGAACATAATATATCCACTTTTACACCTAAGAATAGAATAGAACTAGATGAAATATTTAATGAAAATTCGTTTAATAGTCAGGTTGGCTTAGTAATTGACTTCGGTATTATTATCTCTAAATCAGTAATAGATTATTTCAAATTTGGCATTGTTAACAGTCACTTTTCTTTATTACCAGAGTGGCGTGGAGCCGATCCGATAACTTTCGCCCTCCTGTCTGGCCAAAAAACTACTGGCGTATCACTGATGCGAATAGTTGAAGCACTAGATGAGGGACCGATTATCGCCCAAGAAAGCCATGAGATACCTAAAGATACAGATATACAACATTTAACGGAATCCTTAGTTCAGCTTAGCGCTGGTATGCTACCCCGATACATACCAAAATACCTAGCCGGACAAATACAGCTAACTGATCAAGAATCCATTACTAAAAGAAAAGGAATTAAACCGTCATATTCTCGAAAACTAACCAAGCAAGACGGCCTAATTAATTGGGATAAACCAGCTGAAGTTATCGAAAGAGAAATTAGAGCCTTCAGGGGTTGGCCTCAAAGTCGATGTCAGCTTAATGGGCTAGATTTAATAATTACAGAGGCTGAAATTAGTCAGCAATCACTTCAGCCGGGCGAAATTAAGATAGATGGTAAACAACTATTTATTGGCTGTCAAAAGCAATCTCTTAAAGTTCTCAGTCTAAAGCCAGCTGGAAAGAAAGAAATGGACAGCCAATCATTTATAGCTGGCTATAAAGAACGCCTAATTGCTAAGTAAGCCTGAGTAATCGACGCTAATTATCCTTACTACTAAACTTATTGCTGATTGCCACTTAAACTATCAGGTTGTTGCATCTGAGGGTTAGAGTTTAGCGGTGGTTGCTGCTGATTAGCAGGAATATTTTGTTGGTTATTTTGAGCCAATTGATTGTTCTGCTCAATAGCAGCTATGATCTTAGGTGCTTCTGTTTTAATCTCAGTTTTTAGGGACTCTAGCTCGCTAGCTACTACTTTCTTGTAGTCTGGGAAGTTAGTCTCTAGCCATTTTAGAGCGCCAGCTTCGTTCTGTTGATCAATCAACTGTTCAAATTCGTTCAATTGGTCATTACTCATCTGTTGGGCGAGCTTCATACCAACCCGCATCTCTAGAGTCTCATAAATATGACTAAGCATCCGGTTTTTTTCAACGTTCGGTAATGAACCTAGTCCTAGTTCGATTAGTAAGTTGTCGTCCAGTTTAAACATATTTTTTGTCCTTTACAGTTATAGTTTAGCAAATTACAGCGCACTTATCACATATAATATTATAAACACCACAATACCAGCAATTGCCCCACTCAGACTAGGCACAACCAGCTGTTTGTAATCGTTGGTTGGCTGCTTACCGGCGCCAGTTGCTGGAGGAATATTTACGCCACTAGATAGTTGCTGGCTACCTGGACTTTGTTGGTTTGGAGGAGCCGTTGGAGAACCGTAGTCCCAAACCTGGTTGCTATAACTGACATCGTTGGTTTTAAGGAGTTTTTTGTACTCAGCTCTAATCTTCTCAATTTCATCATTTACAACCACCTCTTCAACTCTTGCGTCCGTTCTCTCAATTGCTACCTCCGGACTACTGGTTGCCCCTAATTGAGATTGTGGAATTTCTGAAGACCTAAAAATTGAAGGCTTACTGGATTCAAGTTGATCATTAGTTTGTTCAGAATTAATACGATTAATGTTTTCTTCTATTGTTAGTTTATCAACAGTTTGTGTATGTCTAATTGGATCCACACTTTCACTTACTACCACTGTTTCGTTGTGATAAATATTGTTTATTTTAGCATTCTCTGTTGTTTGGGCTGAGGATTTTGGTTGTTCAGCTCGCCTAAATTGTTTCTTAACTTCCTCGGAAAGTCTCTGCATTTTTCGATCACTAAGTCGCCGGTTTTTGTTATCCCGCCTTAAAGCTAAACCATAATTTAATATGTCTAGGGCTATCAGGCGATGATGCCTATGCCGGGGTGACGATTCAATCCTATTATTATGTTTATTATTTCTAGTCTGGGAGAATCCAGTATCTTCTGGCGTAGTAGTAGCAATATTGCTACTGTACCCTCTAGCCCTTTTTAGAGAAGGCTTATTCCGTATAACCTGAGATATCGGAGTTAAACTATCATCAGCTTGTTTCTGGTCGTCTCCTCGGTCGATACTTTGCATTTGCTCGACATCATCTAGACCCTGACCCTGACTGTCACTTCCTTCATTTTGTCGATTAAACAGCTCTAGAGGTCTGTCTAAGTCCAATAAATTGGTCTCCTCTTGACTAGCCTCCTTTTGGTGCGGTATTTCTTGAACTTCTATCTGGTGTTCATCATCAATACTATTCTCACTATCATCATCGGAAGAACTATCCTCTTGATCTGCACTATCTACTTTCCGTCCTGTGCTGATGTCGGATTCGATGTCGTCAACTTTGTTTTTCTTTAAAGTAGATTTAGAGCTCTTTTTAGATTTAGTTTTCTTTGTTTGTTGATCGGATTCGGAAGTAATTAGATCATCCTCGTCATCGTCATCTTTGTCTTTTTCATGCTTAATGTTTTCTTGCTCTTCACTAAATTGAACTTGTTCTGCTATTTCAACCCCCGGCTCTCTAAATCTATCCCTAAAACGCCTCCAAGAATCACCGAATAATTCGCGACGCGATATAGATTGATCTTCTTGCTGCTCATCCTCTTCTTTGTGTTGGTTGGGGTTAATGTTTGGCATTTCTTCCATTATCTGTACCCTTTCCTGTCTACAGCGACCTGGCTATTGTCTCCCTGGATATAAAGCGAATTTCATCACCCTCTTGTAGTTCAACTTTTGAGGTAGTAGCAATATTTACCCCGCACATTTCACCCTCGACAACCTCTTTAACGTCTTGAGGTCCTTTTTTGAGGTTAGTAACTTCAACCTCTGCTATTTGATCTTTCTTCCTATAAACTAGGGCGATCGAAGGAGCGGTTAATTTTCCAGAGCTAACCTCACCACCGCATATAACCTCTGTTTTAGTAGTCTTAAAAATTCCTTTAACAACTAATGTACCCTTTGCTTTTTCTACAACATCTGGTGCCAGTAGAGCACTAAGTCCAGCTTTGACGTCGTCAATTAATTCGTAGATAACGCTATACATCTTTACGTCAACCTTATCTCTGCTTGCTAGTCTCTTTATGTTTGTAGCCAACTGAATATTGAACCCATAAATAACTGCGCCACTACTTTTTGCAAGTTGGATATCATTTTCATTAATTGATCCAACACCACTGCTCACTACTCTTACAGCGACCTCATCAGTGTCTAGAGCCTTTATGCTATCAATAACAGAAGTTAAGGAACCCTGCACATCGGCTTTAATAATTACTGGGTATCCGGTCACTTCGTTAGCCTGATTTATCATACGAATTAGCTCACCGCCACCAATGTCACCTTTTCTTGGCCCACTTTGACCTGCTAGACCAGCCTTTTCAGCTAGCTGACGAGCTTCCTTTTCGTTATTTGCCACCTGGAACTGATCACCGAACTTAGGTAGTGCTTTAAAGCCAGAAATAATTACCGGGCTAGAAGGTAGAGCCTTGTCTATTGACTGGTTGGTAGTCGTCTCAAGGCTACGTATCTTGGCATAAGTATTACCGGCTACAATAAAAGAACCCTTAGACAGAGTGCCTTCATCAACTAGACATATAGCGATCGGGCCACGACCTTTTTCAAGGTGCGCCTCAATAACAATACCGCTGGCCGGTACTTCTACATCTGCTTTCAACTCCTCAACATCAGAGACTAGGAAAATCATATCTAGCAGTTTGTCTATGCCTGTTTTAGCTAGGGCTGAGACTTCAACCACTACAATATCTCCGCCCCATTCTTCAATCATCAGATCATGCTCAGCCAGCTGCTGCTTAACTAGAGCTGGGTTAGCACCCTCTTTATCCATCTTGTTAATAGCAACAATAATCTTTACTCCGGCCTTCTTAGCAAATCGAATAGCCTCGACAGTTTGTGGCTTAATGCCGTCATCAGCAGCTACCACTATTACCACTACATCAGTCAAGAAGGCGCCATGCTCCCGAAGAGCAGCGAAAGCCTCATGTCCGGGAGTATCTAAAAAAGTAACCTTTCTATCATTATGGCTTATCTGGTAAGCCGATATATGCTGGGTGATACCGCCCGCTTCAGCTGTAGCAGTATCAGCATCACGAATAGCGTCTAGTAAGGAAGTTTTTCCATGGTCAACATGGCCCATAACAGCTACAACTGGGGGTCGTGGCTCTCCAGATTGGTTGGCCTTTCGGTTCACTGTAACGGACGGGGTTAGCTCTTCGGCCTGATTTTTCTGTAATTCAATGTCTAAACCAAGCTCACCAACAATAATTTGAGCGGTATCGAAATCAATACGCTCGTTCACGGTGGCCATTATCCCACTCTTCATTAACTCCCCGATTAACTTAGTAACCGGTATCATTAATTTATCGGCAAGAGAGCCAACCGTAATCTGTTCATCTATCGAGATGGTTCTCTGAGCCATTTTTACCTACACTTCCTAGTTAAAATTAAATCAATAACTAAACAACCTAATTATCTGCTTTTAAACTTAGAGCAATTTTCCGAGCACTTAGATCTATATCTAGAACTTTGAACTCTTTCTTTTCATTTAGCTGGAATATCTTCTCTGGGTCAACACTATCATCAGTACTACTCATTTCTGAAACATGAACTAAAGCCTCAACCGATGGGCTGATCTGAACGAAAGCGCCGAAAGGTGTAATTCGAGTAATCTTTCCTTCTACGGTGCTGCCTTTTTTGAAAGATTTAACATCTTTGAGCCACGGGTCTTCTTGCATCTGCTTAATACTCAAGCTCAATCTGTCTTTATCGATGGCGATAATCTTGGCTTTAATATTCTGACCATTCTTAATATATTTTCGTGGATCTTCAACTCTCTCCCAAGAAATCTCTGAGATGTGAACTAAGCCTTCTATTCCATCAACATTTACGAATGCCCCAAAGTCGATAACACCGGTTACAATACCTTCAACCTCATCACCTACTTTAAGTTCTGAGAACCTGTTCTGCATATCATCCTTGATAGCTTCTTTCTCAGAGAAAATAAGTTTATTATCACGCTTATTAACGTCCAGTATTCGAACTCTAATGGTCTTACCAGTTAAAGCATTCAGCTTTTGCAATATTTCGTCTTTATCGGCACCAGTAACCCGAGGGTAGTGTCCGGCAGCTAACTGTGATACAGGCAAGAATCCTCGGATACCTTCCAATTCGACTAATAGACCGCCTCTATTGGCGTCATATGGTGTAATTTCTAGTATCTCTCTAGCATCAAAAGCTCGCTGTAATTCATCCCAGCCTTTATCTTTTACGGCTCGCTTCATACTTAGTAAGCTATAGCCCTCTTCCATCTCCGGATCTACCACACTAGTAGTAACAGTATCCCCTTCATTAATCTTCTGGCCACCACTAATTTCACGGCGCATTACTACACCAACTCCATTAGCACCTAGGTCAACCCAGACTTCATGTTTTTTTACAGATGTAACCTGTCCTTCAACGACATCACCAGCCTTAATCTGTTTAATGTCATTGCTTTCTAAAAGCTCATCCATAGTCAAAGTGTTATTTTTTGACATTTTATTCTCTCCTAAAAATACTGCGGCAATCCTTAGATTGTTACTCCGTTCAGCTTTGATACTATTATAGACTATTTCTCATCTGTAATCAATCATCGATTACTGATAAATGCATTACTGAATAATGCTATACTATAAACAATGATTTTAGCTATCGATATCGGCGCCACCAAAACTTTAATAGCCTACCTGACAAATGAGGGGAAAGTCAGTTTTAGCCAGAAGTTCCCCACCCCAAAGGACTATAAAGTTTGGAAGCAAGAAGTTGCCAATGTCCTCAGCGGTAATCCCGAGCAATTCAAAATCGGTGTGGTTGCTGCCCCCGGACACATAGACCGAGACAAAGGTGTGGCTAGTAAATTCGGGAACTTACCCTGGAAGAAAGCTAACATCCGAGATGACGTCCAACCGCTAGCCAACTGCCAGATAATTGTTGAAAACGATACCAAATTGGCTGGACTATCTGAAGGTACCTACCTTAAGGACAAATATAAAAATGTTCTTTATATCACCGTTAGCACTGGTATTAGCGGAGCGCTAATTGTTGATGGGAAAATAGACCCAGAACTACAAAACAGCGAAGGTGGTCATATCCTACTAGAGCACGAAGGTCGGCTCCAGACCTGGGAAAGTATCGCCTCAGGTAGAACTATTTATAACACCTACGGTAAAAAAGCCAGTGAGATAGACGATCCAAAAATTTGGGATACAATCGCCTATAACATCGCTCGAGGGTTATTTGAATTACTAGCAATAATCCAACCAGAAGTAGTTGTGATCGGTGGCGGTGTTGGAACTCACTTCAAGAAGTACCAAAAACCACTGCTGAAACACTTAAAAACCATGGAGAGTCCTTTAGTTCCAATCCCACCAATAAAAGGGGCCAAACACGCCGAAGAAGCAGTCGTCTATGGTTGCTACTTCCTAGGGAGATCTAGAGATGCCTCAACTGCAAACTAATATCCTCAAACAAATTACAGAACTATATCCAAACATCAATATCCAGAAAAGCGATCAATTCTACTGGTCTCCTAGGGAGCAAATAGTGTATTACTCCAGCTTAGAAAATGAAGTTGATCATTGGTCGCTACTACATGAAATTGGCCATGCCATACATAATCACCGGAAATTCAAAACAGATTTTGACCTGTTGATGATCGAGATAGAAGCTTGGCAAGAGGCAAAAAGAACGGCTAGTAATTTATCTATTGAAATAGATGAAGACCATATCCAAGACTGTCTAGATACCTATAGAGATTGGCTATATCTCAGAAGCACCTGCCCTATCTGCACCAGCACGTCACTACAGCTAGATAGCAAAACCTACAGCTGCATAAACTGCAGACAGTCTTGGAATGTCAGTAAATCTAGACAAAAACGCTGCTACCGAAAAAAGATATAAAAAAAGATGAGCTCCACAACAGAGCTCATCTCTTAAGCTTAGTAATAGTTAAACTATCTACTTTAAGCTTTTTTAGTACGACGGCTTATTCGGCCACCTTTGGCACCAGCAATTCGAGCTAGTTCACGATTGGCGAAAAATCCACCAGTCTTGCCCTTTTTGCCACCTTTTGCACCGATTTTTGCGTAAAAATCAGCACCGTACTTAGTTTTGTTAGTTGCTGCAGCAGCTTTGCCGCCTGCTTTTGTTCCAGCCATTGTCCAGGCCTCCCTTTAATATTTATGCACCCACCCAGACTCTGTCTAGATATAACAGTCGCTAAGTCACCTTAGTTTATGCCACACTACTCAGAATATGAATAATAATAGCATTGTATTGCGCTAACGTCAACTATTTTCTATTATATTGTTTATCGAAAGAGCTTGCTCATCAGTTGGCGTGCTGTATATTTGACTACAATTATTGCTAGGCTTAGGCAATTTAACAGCGGTAAGCGAAGACATTTTTTTGTTATAAAAAAGAAAAAACCTCCCATAAAGGAGGTCTTATCTATAAATCGGCACCGTGCTATTTTCCCAGGGCTTGATGGCCCAAGTATTGTAACCGCTGCGAGGCTTAACTGCTGTGTTCGGCATGGGAACAGGTGTCTCCCTCGCGCCATGGGCACCGATGACAGAGCTTTACTTCCCTTCATAAAGCTGCGTCATTCGTGTCCATAACTTATAATCGTTCAATACAAAGTAAAAACAAACGGCTCCAGTTTTGATAAACATCAAAAACCAGCCAATTGTCTGTCCCAAAGAAGTTACACATAAAGTGAAAAATCTTTGGACATAAAAAGTCAATGCACCTATTAGTACGCTTCGGCTCAATACGTTACCGCACTTTCACCTTGCGCCTATCAACCTGATCATCTTTCAGGGGTGTCATAGGGAAATCTAATCTTGAGGTCAGTTTCGCGCTTAATATGCTTTCAGCGCTTATCTGCTCCGCACATAGCTACCCAACAATGCCCTTGGTAGAACAATTGGTACACCAGCGGTGCGTTCACTCCGGTCCTCTCGTACTAGGAGCAAATCCTCTCAAATTTCCTGACGTCCACAGCGGATATAAACCGAACTGTCTCACGACGTTCTGAACCCAGCTCACGTACCACTTTAATCGGCGAACAGCCGAACCCTTGGAAGGTGCTCCCCCTCCAGGATGTGATGAGCCGACATCGAGGTGCCAAACAGCGCCGTCTATGTGAACTATTGGGCGCTATAAGCCTGTTATCCCCGGCGTAACTTTTATCCGATAGCGCTGTCGATACCACACTCTTGTACGAATGTACGGACAGCGGAAAACTTACTCCAACTTTCGTTCCTGATCGACTTGTAGGTCTCACAGTCAAGCTGGCTTATGCGTATGCACTATCGATTCGATTTCCATCCGAATCTAGCCAACCTTTGAACGCCTCCGCTACTCTTTAGGAGGCAACCGCCCCAGTTAAACTACCCACCAGACACGGTCCTTGAACCGGATAACGGTCCAAGTAAGAATAAAACTACAACAAGGGTGGTATTTCACCGGTGACTCCACCTAGGCTAGCGCCTAAGCTTCAAAGTCTCCCACCTATCCTACACATGTTGCAGCTCGATTCAATGTCAAGCTGTAGTAAAGCTGCACGGGGTCTTTTCGTCCTGCTGCGGACAGACGGCATCTTTACCGTCAATGCACTTTCACCGAGCTCTTCGTTGAGACAGTACCCATATCATTACTCCATTCGTGCAGGTCAGAACTTACCTGACAAGGAATTTCGCTACCTTAGGACGGTTATAGTTACCGCCGCCGTTCACTGGGGCTTCAGTTCGCACCGTAAAGCACTCCCCTTGACCTTCCAGCACTGGGCAGGAGTCAGCCCCTATACATCCACTTTCGTGTTAGCAGAGACCTGTGTTTTTGGTAAACAGTTGCATGGGTTCCTTAGCTGCGGCCCCGTCACACTATCTACCACGATAGTGATCCAAATTAGGGTCAGCTCTCTTTTCTGATATGAATTAACAAATGTTAATATTTTTTCTCAATTTGACTCGTTTATACAGGCAATGTAAGAAGTTAATAACTTACACTACTACTGTTTTGTTTCCTGAAAAGAAAACTGGCAATTATCACCATGTCATAGACAAAGTGACGGGGCAGACCTTATCCCGAAGTTACGGTCGCTGTATTGCCGAGTTCCTTAACGAAGAATCACTCGTACGCCTTGGTCTACTCGACCTGAGCACCTGTGTCGGTTTGCGGTACGGACAGTCTAATACATAAGCTTGGAAGCTTTTCTGGTCAGCACTCTCGCAGGAATTAGCCCAAAAGGGCTTTTCATTCGTAGTTGTTAAGCTACTTAGACGGATATAACCATGAACCCGCTCCTACTAACATGCCGCGCACTCCAAACAATACTAAACTGGTACGGGAATATTAACCCGTTGTCCATCGCCTACGCTACGCGCCTCGGCTTAGGACCGACTAACCCTGGGACGATTACCGTGGCCCAGGAAACCTCGCTCTTTCGGCGGGCAGGATTCTCACCTGCCTTATGGTTACTCATTCCAACATTCTCACTTGATAACGCTCCACCAAACCTCGCAGTTTGACTTCAACGCCGATATCAACGCTCCTCTACCGCGCATATAAATACACGCTCGCAGTTTCGGTACTACACTTTAGCCCCGTTACATTTTCCGCGCAAGATCTCTTGACTAGTGAGCTGTTACGCACTCTTTAAATGAATGGCTGCTTCTAAGCCAACATCCTAGTTGTTTAAGAAATCTCACCTCGTTTCCCACTGAGTGTAGATTTAGGGACCTTAACTGGCGATCTGGGCTGTTTCCCTTTCGAGCACGGAGCTTAGCCCCCGTGTTCTAACTGCCGTAGTTCCACATATGGTATTCGTAGTTTGTCAAGGGTGGGTAATCTTGCGACCCCCAGTCCGAAACAGAGCTCTACCCCCATATGCTACCGTACGACGCTAGCCCTAAAGCTATTTCGAGGAGAACCAGCTATCTCCAGGTTCGATTGGCATTTCACCTCTAACCACAGGTCATCCGGGCATGTTGCAGTATGCTACGGTTCGGTCCTCCACGCAGTTTTACCTGCGCTTCAACCTGCCCATGGTTAGGTCACCTGGTTTCGGGTCTACTAATATGTACTAATTTGGCCTATTCAGCCTCGCTTTCACTGTGCCTGCGTCAAATGACTTAAGCTTGCACATATCAGTAACTCGTTGGATCGTTCTACAAAAAGCACGCCGTCACCCCTAAGGGCTCCGACTCCTTGTACGCACATAATTTCAGGATCTATTTCACTCCCCTTCCGGGGTTCTTTTAACCTTTCCCTCACGGTACTTGTTCACTATCGATCGTAAGATATATTTAGCCTTGGAGGGTGGTCCCTCCGGATTCAATCAGGGTTTCACGTGTCCCGACCTACTCGACTTGTATGAGACATAGCCTTTGACTTATAAAAGCCAAAAGTTATATCCCATAACTTACAAATATAAGGTTTGTGAAACTTAGCATACCGGACTATCACCGTCTTTGGTGCAACTTTCCAATTGCTTCTGCTCGCCTCACAAATTTCTTACCTTATGCAAAGGAATGGTAGCCTTTGCCGCCACTATAGATAACTGCAGTAAAACAGTTGTCTATACTGGTTGTTTGTAACGTCACAACCCTTTATAAACATTCGTCTACCAACTTATTCACTAGGTAATAAATTACCATCATGAAAGTCTATAAAGTTTGGGCTCTTCCAGGTTCGCTCGCCACTACTACCGGAATCATTATTTATTTTCTCTTCCTCGAGGTACTAAGATGTTTCAGTTCCCCCGGTTACCACTAGATGACCTATGTATTCAGTCAAATGCAAGTAGACATTACTCTACTTAGGTTTCCCCATTCGGAAATCTTCGGTTCAAAGCTTAGTTAGCAGCTCCCCGAAGCTTATCGCAGCTTCTTACGTCCTTCATCGGTATCTTACGTCAAGGCATTCTTTATGTGCGCTTGAGTAACTTTTTATGTTACATGAGATAAGTCAAAGACTTACCTCTAAATGCATTGACAATTGACTGGTTATTGATAATTACCAACAACCGATGCCGTTTGTCTTTACTTTATATTGAACTTTAATTGTTAAGTTACAAACTCCAAGAATCACCACCTGTTGATTCTGATTCCTTGAGTTTAAACTGATGTCAATCAAATTTTTTTCATTGATCACGTGCTTAAAATCAAAGATACCAAAACAGTTTATCAATTTAAACAGAGGTGGTCAAGCCCTTAGTGATGCAAAATATACTACGTATTTTCCCCTTATTTCACAAATTTAGACCACTTTTGTCATTATTTCTTTTTTTTAAATTTCAGCCTAGAGACATTACACCTTGTTAAAATCACCAATTTTGGGTAGAATAACACGAGTAATTTCTGGGGCAATAGCTCAGTTGGCTAGAGCACCGCCTTTGCAAGGCGGGGGTCCGGGGTTCGAGTCCCCGTTGCTCCACCATTAATTACTAGGGCGATTAGCTCAGCTGGTTAGAGCGCGTCACTGATAATGACGAGGTCGGAGGTTCGAGTCCCTCATCGCCCACCATGAACACCTATTTGCTTGGGTGTTTTTTGTTTTTTCGTATAAAATTTCACTATGTTGAATTTTCGCAAGGCAACCTATGAAGACAAAGAGTCTTTAAGACAAATCTTAAACGATGCTATTAACTTCAAGCTTTCAAAAAATGATGAAGCTTGGGGCTCTGATCAATGGACAGATAAAGAAATTAATGCCGTAATTGAACTAGGTAACACCTATCTAGTATCCATGGACAATAAAGATATTGGTTGTGTGGATCTAATCTGGGAGGATAAATATAACTGGGGTGATGAACTTGGTACAGATAACTCAGCGGGCTACTTGCATCGTTTAGCCATACTAACTCAGTATAAATGTCAAGGACTGGACTCAAAAGTGATTGAATGGATTAGCTCGCAAGTGAAAGCGAATAAGAGGCAGTTTATCCGATTAGATTGCCATAAATCCAATAAACCACTTTGTCATTACTATGAGAGGTTGGGTTTTGAATTAGTAAACACCAAAAACCCGAAAAACACCCACGCAGCATACTATCAAAAAGCGATCTAAATTAAAAAAGAGCCCTTCGCATCGGCTCCTTTTTTATTCCACAGTCTCTCTCTTAAAAACTGGATCGTGTAAATCAAACGTCAATTGCATTAAATGCCTTGTACTAAATCTTGTCTCTACTAAGTAGAGAAGAATAAACTAACAGTACTTACTAGTCTATCAAGATCGACCTAGCTCTCAAGTGATTGCTCACAAGATGCTAGTTTTCTCCCTAGAAAGGAGGTAATCCATCCGCAGCTTCCGCTACGGATACCTTGTTACGACTTAACCCCAATCATCTCCCCTACCTTAGGCCTAGGCAAGCTAGGACGTCAGGTATTGGCGACTTTCATGGTTTGACGGGCGGTGTGTACAAGACCCGGGAACGTATTCACGGTAGTGTGCTGACCTACCGTTACTAGCGATTCCGACTTCATGCAGGCGAGTTTCAGCCTGCAATCCGAACTGGGACCGGCTTTGATAGGATTTGCTCCCCCTCGCGGGTTGGCTGCCCTTTGTACCGGCCATTGTAGCGTGTTTGTAGCCCCAGATGTAAGGGAGATACTGACCTGACATCATCCCCTCCTTCCTCCCTGTTGCCAGGGCAGTCTAGCTAGAAAAATACAACTAACTATAAGGGTTGCGCTCGTTGATGGACTTAACCAAACATCTCACGACACGAGCTGAC
>JAUHZB010000010.1 GCA_030426125.1 bacterium | reverse complement strand
TAATACTAGCTACTTCTGGGATAACAATACAAAAGAAGGCTACATAACTAAGGTTGACCCTGGCACTCTTCAACCAAGCGATGACAGCACCACCAGCAACAGCCAAAACTTGGACACTAATAAGGATATCGACTTCAAATGCTCAAAATGGTCAGTAGATAGCTCCAAGTTCAATGAACCTACAAACGTAAAGTTTACAGATTTTAGTAAAATAGAAATTCCTACTATACCTGATCAGCTGTAGCGCTTATTTAGCGGTTTCTTATAAGACTGTTTATGCTTATACTGTTAGCAGATGATTTGGTACAAACAACCTATTGATGCTGTTTATAGTGAACTCAATTCAAGCCCAGACGGACTAAAAACCAGTGAGCTGTCAGCTAGAAAAATAAAATATGGTCAGAATAAGCTAGAGCTAGAAGGTGAACCGTTATGGAAGATAATTCTAGAGCCGTTCAGAAGTGTCTTCGTGGCCGTGTTAGTAGCTGCTGCTTTAATTAGCTTTCTCAGCCACGAATATCTTGATGGCACTATTGTTATGGTGATCGTACTTATCAACGCTGGCATATATTACAGCCAACAATATGCCACCGATAAAGTACTTAGGAGCCTGCGCAACCAAGATAAACAATCGGTTACTGTTAAAAGGGATGGCCAGACCCTAAAAATTAGCTCGGAAGAACTACTACCTGGCGACATACTCTACCTAGACGAAGGGAATAAAGTTCCAGCTGATGCTAGAGTTATCTCACAATCTAATATCCAAGTTGATGAAGCTTCTCTGACTGGCGAGTCACGGCCGGTAAGTAAACATAACGGCGTGCTAAGCAACGACAAAGAAGTCTACGAAAGGTCCAACATGCTGTTTAGCGGCACTTACGTTACCAAAGGAGCGGCAGAAGTTATTGTAGTAAACATTGGTAACCAAACCGAGTTTGGTAAGATTGCTGATTTAACAGTCGGCGAAACCACTAGTAGCCCGGTACAACAGAAAATTGACCATCTGGTCACCCTTATGATCAAGATCATCGCCGTGTTAGCACTATTAACTTTTGGGCTAACTCTGTTAAGAGGCATCCCAACCAATGAAGCACTACGCTTCGTGCTGGCTTTTGCCGTTTCAGCTGTTCCCGAAGGTTTGCCGGTAGCTCTAACCGTAATTATTGTGCTTGGCATGCGACGATTAGCTAAACAGCAAGCTTTGGTACGCTCCTTTAAGGCAATAGAAGACATCGGTCTAATCACCGCGATCGCTACCGATAAAACCGGAACTCTAACTAAAAACAAACTAAGTGTTAGCGAACAATGGAGCCCAGATAACAGCGACATCAAGAAATTCTCCAGCATGACACTGGGTCCAGCTTCAACGCTTGATGATGCTCTAGACATTGCCATAGCTGAATACAGCAATACTAGTCATCAGGCAGTAGATAAATATTATCCGTTCGACCTCAGTTTGAAAATGAGCGGTGTTTACAGCAAAAAAGACAAACTAGTCTATATTAAGGGAGCGCCGGAGCATCTACTTTCTATGTCAAAGCCCACTTCCAAGATAAAGAAGCTTGCCGAGTCAAAACTCCATGAATTTGCCTCGCAAGGTCAAAGAGTAATAGCTCTCGCTAGTCTGAGCACAAGCTCACCACCAAACGACTTAAGCGATCTGAAGGGTAAAATAAAATTTGTTGGTTTTATTAGTCTAGCCGATGAACTTAGGAGTGAAGCAACTGAATCAATCAGACTAGCAAAACAAGCCGGCATCAAAGTAAGCATGATAACCGGCGATCACTATGAAACTGCATTTAATATTAGTAAAAAACTAGGTTTAGCAACTCATCCTCAACAGGTTATCCAAGGTACCGATCTACCAAAAAAAGTTAGCGCTCTCGCTAGAGCAATAAAAGATAAAACTGTTTTTGCCCGTATAATACCGGAGGACAAATTTCGGATACTGAAAGCTCTAAAGAAAGATGAAATCACAGCTATGACCGGTGATGGAGTAAATGACGTCCCAGCGATATCCAATGCCCATGTCGGTATTGCCATGGGCTCTGGTAGCGATATCGCCAAAGACTCAAGCGGAATTATCCTTCTAGACGACAATTTCACTACTATCGTTAATGCTATAAAAGAGGGAAGAACAATATTTGAAAACATCCGCAAGATGCTGTTCTACTTAATCGCCACCTCAATAGGTGAGGTTCTAGCCATGATGGGCGCCCTGATTATTGGTCTACCGCTACCAGTGACAGCCATCCAGGTACTGTGGTTAAACATTGTCACTGACAGCACTATGGTTCTACCGGTAGGGCTGGAGCCAGCTGAGGACGATATTATGGATCAACCACCTAGGCACCCCAAACAACCAATCCTAGATAAAGTCATTATTACTCGGATGTTCTTAGTTGCCGGTGCCATGGCGCTAGTCACAATCGCTACAGTCGCTATATTAAAAGCCCAAGATCACCACACTGAATATATCCAAACTGTTGCTTTCGTAGGTCTAGCCGTTGGTCAATGGGTAAATGCCTTCAATGCTCGCTCCGAAACAAAATCGATATTTAGTAGAAAATATAAGAAAAATAATGGTTTATTAGTAGGTCTGGCTATTTCTTTTGCATTGCAAGTGATGGTAATGGTCGGACCACTGCGCAGTGTCTTTGATATTGCTGATGTACCTGTTTCCAGCTTAATTCTCTCAGCAGTAGCTATGACTATTGCGGTAATTGCAATTTCTGAGATTCATAAGCTAATCGTTAGATACTCTAGACCCAGGCCAAAAAATAGAACCAAGCCTATGGCCATAGCCTAAGCACTAACCAATAAAAGGCATTAATAAATAATTTGCTATTATTAAACAATGAACAAAATCCAAAACAGCATAAAAAAATTCGATTCCTGGCAACAGAACAGTAACCGCTTGGCATTTATTGTGGCTACGATTCATAGATTCGGTCAGCAAAAAACCGGCTACCAAGCCGCACTAATAACCTATTATGGATTCTTATCTTTATTTCCGCTGTTATTAGTCTTCACTTCAATTGTTAATATTGTAGCCAGTGGTAACCAACAGTTCAAAAAACAAATTCTAGAATACGCTAGTAGCTATATCCCAATACTAAGTGATCAACTGCAATCTAACATCCAGGCCAGCAGTAAGTCAGGCTTAATATTAGTTGTCAGCTTATTGCTATTGTTCTATGGAGCCCGGGCTGGCGCAGATGCTTTCCGCTACGCCGTAAACAACGTTTGGCAAACCCCCAAAAAACAACGTCTTTCATTTCCAGCCAACTACTTTAGTAGTGTTTACATTATTATCCTTGGAGGAATAGGCTTTCTAGCCTCAGCTGCCTTATCTGCATATGCCGGTGGACTGGGCAGTCTATTCGTCTTTAAGCTATTATCGCTAGCCCTAAACGGTCTACTGCTTACTGCAACCTTTTTTGTACTATTTAAAATTGCTCTGACTAAAAGCGCTGTAACCAACCGAGACCTAATTATTGGTTCAGTTCTATCCGGTATTGGTATCTTAATACTTCACCTACTTGGTGGCTACATCCTAACCAGCCAGCTTAGGAACCTACGAGATCTATATGGTACTTTTGCTTTAATCCTGGGCGTCTTATTCTGGATTTACCTCCAGGTCAGGGTAGTAATGTTCTCGCTAATGGCCAACTATATTCACAAAGAAAAGCTATGGCCAATATCTCTACTGGATGAAGAAAACACAACAAAATAGGCTTGAAAGGTCAAAAGAATAAGCGCTATAATATTAGGTAGCAGTATGAGTGCTGGGCAACCTTCTTACTTATAGGCTTATTATATTTAATCAAACACACTGTCTTTATTAGATAAGCGTCACTGAAAATCTTTAGCATTAGCTCCGGACCGCAACAAATTTACATTGAACGGTAGTAAATTTAGGTCTAGATAGCTCCAACTAATTCAAACCCGCTCATCTCTAATTGACCTAAGGTCAGCTAGGGCATCTCTTTAATATTATTATAACTCGGAGCAAATCAATGACATCTAATCAATTTATCAACCAAGAAGTATCAGTAAACTCTTTCAATTTCTCGGGCACAACCGACATTCGAACAGTACCGAAGCAAATAACCTACAATAACCAGCAAGTGACTTTTATAGATTCTGGAATGCGCTATATTTTGCGCAAAGGGCAGGAGATTACCCAACTATTCGACATGACTGATGGTCACAATAACTACCGCTTGCAAGTTGATGAGCGTAGCCTTCGAACAACCTTGCTGAAAATATCGCCTGTGGCAACAAGCTAAGCCCAAATCATTGAGGAGAATTGCTTAGAATTATTTAGCGATCTTTCGAGGAAGCTTTATAGCGAATGTTGAACCCTTTCCTAAAGCTGTACTATCAAGACTTAGCTCCCCTTGATGATACCCAATAATCTGCTTAGCAATAGCCAGCCCTAGGCCGCTACCATTACTACTATCGTTACTACCAGCATTATGATTTTTACCTCTATAGAATCGATCAAATACCTTATCTCTGTCAGTCTCTTTAATACCGATACCGTTATCTATTATCTGAATCAGTATACTCTGACGGGTACCCTGAATTTTTATAATAATCTTCGATTTTCTCTCCGGCGGAGTATACTTGATGGCATTATCCAATAAGATAGCAACAGCTTGAGGCAACAAGACTTTGTCTATCGGAGCCTCCAACTTGGATTGCTTAGCTTCAACCGTTAATTCTATATCTTTATCTTTAGCATATCCGTCAACTTGTTTATTAATAGTATCGACGACGTCGCAGACTATTAAACGCAGTCCATTGCCACTTATATTGGTTAGACTAAGTAATTTGCTGGTTATTTCTTGAAGTCGAAAGACTTCTTCTAAATTACTAGCTAAAACCTGTCGCGCCTCAGCTAATTTTAGCTTCCTATTACGAAGGACAACTTCAGACTGGGCCTGGATCACAGCTAACGGGGTTCTAAGCTCATGACTGGCATTAGCTGTAAAGTCTTTTTGTAATTTATGGGCCTCTTGTATTGGCCTTAGGGTGCGTCTAGCAAATAGATAGCTGAGATACCCGCCAATAGCAATAATACTAATATTAATGATAAGCAGACCAGACAATAACTGACTGCGATCTTTAGCTAGCTGCTCCTCACGAATCTTGACCAACTCTGGCAAGCTATTTGCTGGACGATTAGGTCGATAAGTCCGACGAATCGCTTCGGCTTGGCGCTCTGCGCCGCTACGCAACCTATTACTAGCCACACTATAGATAGGAATACTAAACATTAGGCACATCAAAGCCAGGGCAGCCACATAGCCTAAGGTTAGGCGCATTACAGCAGACTTAAACATTTGCAGTCCTCAAGCGATAACCAAAACCGCGGACAGTCTCGATGTGAGATTGTTTGCCAGGCTGATCAATTTTTTTGCGAATAGCTTTTACAGCAACTTCCACGCTATTGGGCAATACATCAGCATCAAAGTCCCACACATGGCTTAATATCTGCTCTTTACTGGAGATGTTGCTTAGGTTATGAGCTAAATACTCTAGCACGGCATACTCCTTTTTACTTAGCCTAATTTCGACGCTATCCTTTGCTTCGTCAGGCGATTGGCCACCAATCCGTCTGACTAGCTTGGAAGTCATGTCTATCTCCAGATTATCTAATTTAATTATGGCGGGATTGACTTGAACAGGTCGACGTTTTAAGGCGCGGAGCCTGGCTAACAGCTCCTCGAATTTAAAGGGCTTTGTGAGATAATCGTCAGCTCCACTGTCTAACCCACTAACAATGTCCTCGCTTTGTCCCAGGGCAGTCAATAATATTATGGGTGTATAAATACCAGACTCTCGAACAATCTTACTTATATTAATACCGTCTTTCCCTCCAGGTAACATCCTGTCTATTATCATAAAATCATATTCTTCAGTTGTGGCGTAAGCTAAGCCATCCTCAAAGTCGTGGACTGAGTCAACAGCGTAGCCGTCCTGTTCTAAGCCACTCTTCAATGCTTTAGCAAGCTTTATTTCATCTTCAATAATTAAAATCTTCATCAGTAGCCTAATTATACTATTAAAAACTGAATACTAGCTGAGTACAGGTACTAACAACCATAAGAATAATGCTATAGTTTTAGTATGGAATTATTTCAGCAAGACCAGCTTCTTACCTGGGTTAGTTTATCTATTATTCCAATTGTTGCATTCGGCCTAATCTACAAAAAGATATCGGTATCTAGGCAACACAAAAAAATGGTTACTTATTACAGTAAATATATATCTACTAGGCAGGCTACAAACGATCTAATGGAAGTTATCGTATATAACATCTATAGCGCTAAAAACCTGCTGGTTCATGCCCGCGATATAGTAAAGTCTGTGCAACGAGGTGATGACAGCCAGAAGCAAAGTCTAGATCAAGCCGTCAGCCAATTCGACAATTTCAGCCTACAACTAGATAAAGACAATCAGCTCTCAGTTGATCGCTCTTATACTAATCAAATATCTAGCCACATAAAAAGCATCAGCCCCATCAAATCCATTTGGTTCTGGCTACCAACTATGATTGCTTTCTGTTTCCTGTTAGCAGAATATCTACTCAGTCAGCAAACTGCCACCCACATTCTAGTCTTGTTGCTGATAGTGTTACTAGAAATAATAGCTCTATACCTTGCCAACAAGTTATTGAATAAAACAAACGTTTTGAAGCAAAGTACCGAAAAACAACTGCTATCCATCTATAATCTCTTCGATATTCGCAGAATCTTCATTCGAGATAGCTTCAATAAACTCAACCAATTTATCAGCCAGCTAGAGGCATTTGAAGCTTACTGCAATTCCATACCTCAAGCCAGAAGTTACTCCAGGGGGGTGGAGCTTTTAAAACGAAACTCCGAGGTGATGCAGACAGTTCATAATGTAACCGATATTAACACCCAGATTCCATTAATCTCGGTTAGTCCACTACTAGAGAAGGCCATCAGCAGTAACTATGCTCCAGCAGCTCATAACCGCAATCTTAATTTTGTTAACAATATTCAAACCGGTTTATCGCTACATATGACTCAGGATACAATTTTTAAATTGATAGACCCTTTAATAAAAAATGCTATAGATTTCAGCTCAGCCGAGCAAACAATTACTTTCAGTGGCTATCCTAAATCCAATAAAATTGAGTTAGAGATAATTGACCAAGGCACCCAACTAAAAGATCAAGATATGTCGAATATTTTTAAATTTAATCCTAATAAAACAGCTACCCCTGATTCAAACTATATCAGTCTCAGCCTAAGATTAGCCCGTTTAATTGTGAGCACCCAGGGCGGGGAAATAAGAGTTTCGGCAGACAAAAAAGGCACTCGTGTAAAACTAATAATTCCTAAGAATAGAGGTCATGAAGTCATAAAAGTTAAACCAACCATTAGTAAAAGCAGTAGTCGGATAAGTTAACTGCTACAATAAGATAATGGAATTTGAAAAATTTGACCTGTTTAGCGATAATCTCGAATACTGGATTAAACACGACGACACCAAGACGCTGGGCGAACTAATAGATATCTTTGGTCAGAAAAGCTTTGGGGTTTTCTTCTTATTCATGCTAATAGTGCCATCACTACCTTTCCCGACAGGCGGAGTAACAACTTTTATTCTACTGCCAGCCACCATTATCGCCGGCTTACAGATGGCTTTAGGCAGAAGGACGCTCTGGCTACCAGCCATAATTCGTGATCAATCCATAAAAGGTAAACTGGCCACCAAAGCACTACCGTACCTACTAAAGAGAGTAAAGAGCATCGAACGATTCTCCAAAAGACGGATGCATAGAGTAATGCAACAACGCTTAACTAGATTTATTATCGGGATAGTGATCGCTCTGCTTGCCATTGCAGCCTTGGTTGCACCACCATTTACAGGTCTAGACACTTTGCCATCCTTAGGCGGAGTACTAATATCTCTGGCCATCATATTCGAAGACCTAGCCATGGCAATCATCGGTTTTCTAGTTGGGCTAATTGGAGTAGCTGTTCTAGTGCTATTTAGTGGAGCGGTAATTCTTTTCTTTCAGAACCTCTTCTAACACGACACCCTCCGATGTTCATTATTTTGATCGTTATTTTTTATAGCGATATATATGCCAACTCTTACCACGCTTTATAGCTTTTCGCCCCTCAACCGGGAAAATATAGCTAACTAATATAGCGCTTGGCTTTAACTCTTGAGCTAATTTATTATCCAGCCTAGGCAGGGTACGAGGCATAATAAAAGCCATCACTACATCTGCTTTAGACAAATCTACATTCCAGAAATTCTTAAAGACAATTTTGGCGTTAGGAGTATTTAGGGTGCTAACCCAGGCCACTATAAACAGTAGTGGGTTCAATTCATAGCCTACTGCTTTGGCGCCGCGTCTAGCCGATGCCTTAACCAACCGCCCATCACCGCAACCCAGCTCAACATAATGAATACCTTTGGTTATCTTAGCGTCATTTAATAGAGCCTCAACATCAAATTTTCTGGTTGGCACCCACGGCGCAGCTGACAGGCTAGTAAATAACACTAACGTCAACACAGCTACCAGTAGTAAATAGGCGATTAACATTACCTTAGAATAACTATTAACCAGTAATTGTACAATCTTTGTACAACCGACTAACTACCGAACACTGTACTTATGCTATTAACCTTTTCTAATAACAAAAATCCATATATACTTGCCGGTATATGAAACTAAACCCAAAACTGCCAGATATTAACCCAATATCACTAGCTGATCTACTGTTTAGAAAAGATAAACGAAAAGAACTGTTTCTAGATCTAACATTAGAAGACCGGATTAAGTTCTTAGGATCAGCCACTAAGGCAGTTAAGAAGGATATACTTAGCAAAATTAGTGATGAAGACGTTGTCAGCATCCTACAAAGCTTAGACCCCGATGAAGCGACCGACATTCTGCAGTTACTATCCAACTCCAAGCGTGAAAAAGTAATGCTCCTACTAAGCCAAGAACTAAAAGAGGCACTTTCAACACTACTAGCTTTCGATCCAGACACTGCAGCAGGTCTCATGACCCTAGACTACATCAAAGTAGATGAAACCGATTCCATTGAAGAGGTGGCCAAGAAATTTCGCTCACATGAACAGAAAACTGGTCGGCCACCGGTAATCCTGGCTCTGAGTGACAAAAAACTAATTGGTTTTTTACCAGGGCACGAACTTGGTCTTAGTGCCAAGAGTGAAAAAATTGGCAAACATGTCCGAAAAATACCGACCATATCTTATGCCGCCACCCACAAAGAAGTTGTTAAACAGTTCCACAACCACCCTCATAGTAAAGTAGTGGTCCTAAACGACTCCAAGGAAGTTGTTGGAATTATCTATTCCGATGACATGTTAAAGCTTATCTCAGAAGCTAATGCTTCATCACTATATAACTTTGCCGGTATCAGCCCCGAGGAAAGTGTTACCGACTCGGCTTCTAGCAAAGTAAAAAATCGTTACCGCTGGCTAATAATTAACCTTGGCACTACCTTCTTAGCGGCCTTTACTATTAGTTTGTTTGAATCAACTCTAGACAAATACGTACTGCTAGCTATTTACATGCCGATAGTCGCTGGTATGGGCGGTAATGCCGCTACCCAAACTCTAGCGGTCCAGGTCAGGGGAATAGCCATGCAGCAGATTGATCTCAAGACCGCCTGGAAAACATTAAAGAATGAACTTGGAGCTGGCTTTATAAACGGACTGATAAACGGCGTGCTAGTGGCTAGCATTGTCTTGATCTTTAACCGTGATCTTAAAATTGCCATCATCCTAGCTCTAGCGATGATCACCAACTTACTAGTTGCAGCTGTTTTTGGAACACTAGTGCCGCTAGTCATGAAAAAACTTGGTAAAGACCCAGCTACTTCAGCCACTATCTTTATAACCACTGCTACTGATGTGCTCGGCTTTCTAGCTTTCCTCGGCCTAGCAACTCTAATACTTAGCTAGTAAAATCTAGGCGTTATTCCTAAGGGCATCTATCGGGTTTTTTCGAGCTGCCTTAATAGCTGGTATAGTGCCAAATATAACGCCTTCAATAATCGCTACAACGGAGGCGAAGATAATTACTTCTAGTAAAATAATCGGTTTAAGTTCGGTTGTAATCCTAATAATATAGTTCACTAGGTATGACAGAACGATACCCCAGAAACCGCCGATGAGACCAAGCATAGTGGCCTCAGCCATAAACTGATTCCTTATCTGCCTATTAGTAGCTCCAATCGCTTTTCGAATACCAATTTCATGAGTTCTCTCACTTACCGAAACTAACATGATATTCATAATTCCTATTCCACCAACTAATAAAGAGATCGCTGCTATGCCGGCGATTAGGCCAGTTAGCTTGTTTAAGATATCACCTGTAATTTGGATAGTTTCTTCTTGCCTAATGACTGCAAAGTCCTTTTGGCCACCGTGCAATTTAGTTATCTTAGTATCAATTTGCTTGACTAACTTATCTGTATTGGCCGGTTGATCTGGCCTAACCAAAACTCTAACTAGCTGAGTAGACTGTGGGGCGACACTGTTTAGTTGAGTCCGTGGGGCATAAATTCCACTATTTAGATCAATCCCTTGGCCCAGTATTCCGCTAGCAAATTCTTCAAACACACCACGCACTATGAATTCCTGACCACGAATAGTTAGCGACTGGCCAATTGGAACGTTCTCTTTAAACAATTGTTCAGCCACCCGCTTACCAATGACAACTACACTACGAGTTTGTTCACCAGTAGTGAAGTAACTACCAAATTCTACTTCCTGGTTAATAATGCTAGGGAAATTCACATCGGTGCCTAACACGAAGCCACTGTTATAGGTTTCATCACCACTACTGGCTCCGCTGTTTAGTAGGCTAATGGCGCTAAAGTCGGCTAGATTATCGCTACTGGCGATTGCATCAACATCATCTTCGCTTAAACTACCACTACCAAAACCGTAGGCATAGTTGGGATTAACCTCTACAATATCGCCATTCTTATCTCTAGTAACTACATTACCGGGACGTACAGTAACAAGATCGCTACCTAGCTGACTGACTTGCTGAACAATTTGTTGCTTTATGCCTTGGCCTAAGCTAATAACCGTAACAACCGATACGATACCGGCAATGATTCCAAACATTGTGAAGAAACTCTGCCATTTGGAGCGGCGAATTATCCTTAGCGCAAAACTATAATTACCGCTATACATCTTTATCCTTAGTAGACTTTACTTTGTGCTTAACTCGGCTCTTCTTCTTGGCTTTCTTAGACTTAGTCTTTTTAGCCTTACTACCATCTTTCTGTGGCAGAAGCTCCATCATGGCTGAAACCCCAGCCAAATCGTCTTCTTCGCTGCGCCTAGGGAATAATTGCATAGTTTTTTTGGCTAGTTGTGGAATTTGACCTTTCGCCGTTTTCTGATCATGGACAATTGCGCCATCGTGCATATATACGGCTCGGTCAGCATAGCGGGTTAGCTCCGGATTATGAGTTACCATTAAAACCGTATTACCGGTTTTATTTAACTCACTAAGTAGCTCCATAACCACCAGGCTAGATATACTATCCAAGTTTCCGGTTGGCTCATCAGCAATAATAATTTGTGGATCATTCACTAGTGCACGGGCAATTGCGGCACGCTGTATCTGTCCACCACTAAGAGCATTGGGCATAAAGTATTGTCGATCCTCTAGACCAACTCGCTCTAGTAGGTCAGCGGCTCTTTTTAAGCGCTTAACAGGGCGAACGCCGCGGTAAACTAGCGGCAGGGCAACGTTATCCAGAACGTTTAACTTTGGTAACAAATTAAAGGATTGAAAGACAAAACCAATCCGATCACGCCGAGCTTTGGCACGTTGACCCGGGCGGAGTTTTTCAACGGCTCGATTACTAAGCTTATACTGACCGTGAGTAGGGCGGTCTAGTAGCCCTATGATGTTCATAAGTGTAGTCTTACCAGAGCCACTTGGCCCCATAACAGCCACAAACTCACCGGCCTCAATATCTAAGTTAACTTCGTCTAATGCTACAGTAGTGGCATCGCCGAAGCCGTACAGTTTACTGACGTCTTTTAGTGAAATTATTGGCATGTGTGAGGCTATATTCTTGTTATTTTTAAGATTTGCTCTATCTATATTCTACGCTTATATTTGCAGACTCGACAAGTAGATAATGTAGTAAAATTATCTGGAAGCTTTCTTTTGCTATAATTAACTAGTCATTGGCCAAAGTACATCCTGGAGGGGTGTCCGAGCGGTCGAAGGAGCACGCTTGGAAAGCGTGTGTGCGGGCAACCGTACCGTGGGTTCGAATCCCATCCCCTCCGCCAAAAATACAGATCCGTCTCATATACCAATTGTTATTAAGAAATCTTAGTACCAATATCTTTATTCTGAACAACCTTCAGCAAGTTATCTTCTTTTAGAGCGTTAAATATGACTACTGGCATCTGATGCTCCATAGCTAGGCCAAGAGCCGCTTTATCCATGACAGTAATCTTGCTATTCTCAACCGCTTGCTGGAAGTTAATTTCTTCTAGCCTTTTAGCATCTTTGTGCTTGGCCGGGTCTTTATCGTAGACACCATCAACTTTAGTAGCTTTTAGGACTACGTTACAGTCTAGCTCTAGCGCCAAACTAACTGCAGCTGTATCGGTAGTTAGATAGGGTCGACCAATACCACCGGCTGTTACAACCACTCGACCTTTTTGAAGATGTTTATTAGCCAGTCTAAACACAAACGGCTCAGCCACTTGTTCGGCGAATATATTGCTTAGACATCTGGTTTCTATTTCATTGGCTTCGAATATGTCAGTCAGACCGAGGGCATTTATCATGGTGGCCAGCATTCCCATATGGTCCCCTGTGACTCTCTGGATACCATGTCCAGCTATTTGAGCCCCGCGAACATAGTTTCCACCACCAACCATAATGATGACCTGAATACCACTATCTACCACTTTTTTTATTTCCTGGGCCAGCCAAGAGATAAGCTCTGGATCCATTCCACTTTCATATTTCCCAGAAAGCTGTTCGCCAGATAACTTCAGGAGAATTCTTGAATATTGTTGTGTCATTGCTAAATAGTCTAGCAGATAAAAATAATTTTCTGTATATATCTCTTGTATACTGTAGCTATGAAGTTAATCAGCTGGAATGTCAACGGAATTAGAGCAGTAATAAATAAAGGTGAATTTGCAAAATTTTTAGCCAAGCATGACCCAGATATTATATGTCTACAGGAAACCAAAGCTAATAAAGATCAAGTGGAAGTGGATTTAAAAGATTACCACGAATACTGGGCTTCGGCCGAAAAGAAGGGTTACAGCGGCACCGCTATATTTAGTAAACAGAAACCACTTGACGTAATAGTTGGTTTTCCAGAAGAGATCATCAGGAAATATGATTTATCTACCGACAAATATGGGGACCCCAGCAAGGAAGGGCGAGTCATAGCCGCCGAATTTTCGGACTACTACGTAGTGACTTCCTACACCCCAAACAGTAAAGGAGATCTCAGCAGATTAGAGCTCAGAGATAAAAAATGGGACCCAGCATTTTTAGAATATTTATCGCTACTTCAGAAAGATAAACCAATTTTAGTCTCTGGAGATCTAAATGTTGCTCATAAGGAAATTGACTTAGCCCGGCCAGCCGCAAACGTTGGAAAACACGGTTTTACTGATGAAGAGCGGGCTGGCTTTGAAAGATTACTAGAAGCCGGGTTGGTTGATTCGTTCCGAGAACTACATCCTGATAAAAAAGATGTCTATTCTTGGTGGACACACTGGGCTAACGCCCGAGCTAGAAATGTCGGTTGGCGGATAGACTATTGGCTAATATCTAGCCAACTAAAAGATAAACTCCAAGCGGCAGAAGTCCATTCCGATCAATTAGGCTCCGATCACTGTCCAGTAAGTATTGAAATTGATCTATGAAAAGCCTTCAGCTGACATTACTGTATCTCAGGCGAGGTGATCAAATACTACTAGCTCTAAAGAAACGAGGTTTTGGCAAGGATAAATACAACGGCATTGGTGGAAAAGTAGACCCCGGAGAAAGTGTTGAACAAGCCCTAGTCCGTGAATGCCAAGAAGAAATTACTGTCACAGTTACCGATTACCAAAAAGTAGGCTACCTAGTATTTGAAGAACATCATGAGCAAGAACTGAAGAAGATGCATATACATATCTTCGTTAGTAGCGTCTGGGAAGGCAACCCAACTGAAACAGAAGAGATGAAACCACAGTGGTTTAATCTATTCGACATTCCATACAGCAAAATGTGGCCGGCTGACAAATTATGGCTACCAACTGTTCTTGAAGGCAATAAAATACGAGGTCATTTTGTTCTCAGTGAAAACGAAGAGGTCGAAGACTATCACTTCGATACCGTGACAACTACCAAAGAACTAACGTCGGATACCTAATCATGAATTTAGAGTACTGGTACAAACAACAATCTGAACCACTATTCAGTAAGCTAGCCTGGAGCAGGCCAGAGAATAAAAGGCATGCCGGAAAACTATTAATAGTAGGCGGTAATAAACATGAATTCAATGCTCCCGCTCAAGCATATAACTTCGCTCAGCAAGCTGGTATTGGTACTACTAGAGTCCTGATGCCCAGTAGTGTTCAAAAACAAATGAAAAATATGCCAGGCGTAAATCTAGAAATTGAGTACAGCCCCAGCACTCCAAGTGGCAGTTTCGCTACCAAAGCCTTAGCCGATCTACTGGACACCAGTAGCATCTGTGACGGAGTACTGCTGGCTGGCAATCTTGGGCGCAATAGTGAAACGGCTATTATGCTAGAGAAGTTTATCGCTAAATACAGTGGAATACTATGTCTGACTAAAGATGCTGTTGAATACTTCTTAGCCAAGCCCGATGAATTAGCTGAGCGAGATAATACCTGCGTAATTCTAACCATGGCCCAGTTACAAAAGATGGCTATAAGCTTAAAGTTTGAACCAGTCTTTAAGTTTAGCGATGAACTACTTAAAACAGTTACTAATTTACATAAGTTCAGCTTGGCTCATAAAATGATCGTTATATTAAAACACCTGGATACTATCTTTGTAGCTAGCAAAGGTAAAGTTAGTACCACTAAGCTCGACAAAAAATTAGATAACTGGCGAACGGAGACTGCTAGTAGGGCAGTAGTTTGGTGGATTCAGAACCCTAGCCAACCTTTCGAAGCAATGACTAATGCAGTAGCGACTAATAAATATATTTAAAGGATATAGTTGATACACTGCATATTTGGTGTTACTTTATTATTCTAATGAAAGACAAAGCACCCAGTAAAACACACTTCGGCAGTGTTATGCAGAACAGCGGTAGAAACCTACACGTTAATCTATATTACGACTACAGAGGAATCATTAATGGTAATTATGATTCAGCACCAGATAGACTTTATTCTATTATTGAGCGAGGAGGCGGTAGTCCAAGCCTAGATACTAGATGTATG
>JAUHZB010000003.1 GCA_030426125.1 bacterium | reverse complement strand
GGCTGATAATCTTTCTTAGTATAGGATGACCAGATAATGCTTACTGCTCCAAATAGATTTAGGACATTGTAAATCCAGTCGCTTGCAACTACTAATCCAAGAGTAATGAGACAGTAGGCTAACAGAATTGATAGTACGCCGAGCCAGCCAAATAATTCTTGTGCTTTCACTATTTAATCTTAGCAAAAAGTATGGTAAATAAAGTATATTTTTTGTATCAACTTGCTTGCGGGCCGTGATAGAAGTTTTGTGTAATCATCTAGTGGATTTTGGTGTTTATAGATTTCTATTTCCATTGACTCCCCTTAAGAAGAGGCGTATATACATCGAGATTTGGATGCACCCAGGCATATTTTTTTGCTGTTTGAAGGGGAAGCTTCTTCTTAAAAAAATCTATGTTATTTATGTCCGTTACTACTGCAATTGGTGTAGATTCGTTACCTTCACCCATTGTAAGCACGGCAGCTGCAGCAAGACTGTCCGCCACATCAGAAGCGGTAAAATTAAACTTTTTACCAAATATATCTTTCTCCTCTTCGTATATGTGTGATGCTTTAAATCCATATGACGAAAGTGCAAAACCTTCAGCTCCCTTGCGCCTTGGTACTGAGTGTGAGTCAGTAATAATAACGCCAAGTTTCTTGATTTTGTCTCGTTTTTTTAATTTAGTCCAAATGTTCAGCGCAGATTTATACGAATCCTTAGGTAGTAGAACGTAATAGCCATTTGCATTGCTCATATCAACACCCGATGATTCAACAAGCATGTTTCCTACCTGAGTCAGAATCATGCCATTTTTACCTCGTTTAACTGGTTCAAGTGATAATGTTGCAAGTCTTTTAACAAGCTTTTCGTGATTAACCGATTCTATAGGGATTGTTTGACCTTCGCAAATTGAGACAACTTTAGAGCTAACTGCTACTATTGAGCCATTGTTTAGTTTAGGTATGTAGGTGAGTAATTCATCCAAGCTATCCTTTGGAGGGAAAATTTTTCTAGTTTTTATTTGCGTTATGTTCACAGCGTTAATAATAACAAAAAGAAGCCGAGATGGCTTCTTTTCAATGCTGTTTATACTTGACCACTTATATTGGATTTACCTGAAATTATTTGACTAATCTGGTGGAGCATATCGGATTTGAACCGATGACCTCTTCTATGCCATAGAAGCGCGCTAGCCCCTGCGCCAATGCCCCGCGTGAGCTTGTTTTATTTTTAACAGAGGTAATTATAGCATCAACTAGCTGGATATACAAAGTGGATTAGCGCTATAGCTAGTTGATTAATCTAGTTTACTTGCATTTTCTTTATTGTACTTTTTAAATGTCGCCTCCACTCGCTAATTAAGTAGGGTACAATGTACTCATGGCAAATAAATCTAGCGTCAAATCTAAAAACAATAATGAGAACTTACCTTTAATATTAACTAATACCCCAGCAGTACTAATAGTCGTTTCGTTAATAATATTTACAGTGGTCGGTATTGCTTGGTGGAATAATATTTATCTTCGGCCTCGTAATGTCTTTGAAGACATGCTGAAGAATAATCTAGCAACAAAAAGCGTAACCAAACAAACCGAGACTACAAACGGAGCGTCAATTATGAATGAGACTAAGCAGGTTAGTTTTGTTCCAGAAATGGCTTCAAGAAGCGTTCTAAAAATAACTCAGCCCGGCACTGACGGTGAAACAGAGGTTATTACCGAGAGCATCGGAACTCTCAAAACAGACTACAGTCAGTATTTACAGATTGATACTGCCGAAAAGGGTGAAGACAATAAAGCTTTAGACTATAGCAATGTTCTAAACACTTGGGGACGTAGCAACCCGGCAACTAGCCCACAGAACTTCCAGCAATCTATTTTAGGTCTAGTACCTTTTGCTAATATTCGCTCAGATCAGCGACTCGCGATAGTAAAAAAACTAATTAACGAACAAGCCTATGTAGTAGATTATGCTGGGGTTCAGCCTAAGGAAATAGATGGCTATTCAGCTCTGGTATTTCCAGTAAGTATTGACTCAGCTAAATACCTTTCGGTGTTAATTGAGCTAGCTAAAATGGCTGGATATGCAGATTTATCTGGACTTGATCCAAGTCAGTACCAGGATACACCACCAATTGAAGTCGATATGATTGTCGATAAACGCTCTCGTAAATTACTAGAAGTAGATTTTAAAGGCAGTGATCAGAAGGAAGTTTATTCTAGCTATGGCTTGTCCATGCCGATTCAACCACCGGAAAATTCTATCGCTATAGAAGAGCTTCAGCAAAAAATCCAAGAAGTTAGATAAGTAATAAGATAAATATTGGTACAATAGAGCCATGTTAAAAAACTTTTTAAAAAGTATAATTGTCGCTATTGTCTGGCATTACGCCAAGCGTTACCAGCAAAAGTTCAAACCAGTTGTTATTGGCGTTGCTGGAAGCGTTGGAAAAACAGGCACCAAGCGAGCAATAGCCAAGACTCTTTCTACTGGCAAAAGAGTAGCGTGGCAGGATGGCAACTATAACGACATTGTTACCGTTCCCTTAGTATTCTTTGGCCTGCAGGAGCCGTCGGTATTTAATCCACTTGCTTGGCTGAAGACTATTAATAAAATGCGAGCTGGGCTTAAAACCACTAGTCCGGCTGAAGTAGTTGTTTTAGAACTCGGGACTGATGGACCTGGCCAGATAGATTCCTTTAACGGTCGACTTCGCTTAGACTACGCCGTCGTCACGGCAATTTCATTTGAGCATATGTTGAATTTTGAGTCTATTGAAGCTGTAGCTAAAGAAGAATTAGCAATAGCTAACTACTCCAGCAAGCTTTATCTGGGCCGCCAGATTGCTGAAGAGGGATTTACTGATTTGATTGATGGAAGTAATAGCTACCAAATATATGGTGCTAGCTCTAAAGACTCGTCAGCTTCAAGTGCTGACAATAAATTAACCTTTAGTCAGGATGGTTCTGGAATTAAGATACATACCACTAGTAATATGTATAAAATAAAACCAAGTCTAGTGGGGGTGCATCAATATAACAGTCTAGTTATCTCAGCTGAATTAGCAGAGAAGCTAGGAATGGACAAAGCAGAAGTCTTAGAGGGGTTGGAGAGTATTCAGCCAATGCCAGGACGGATGCAGTTACTGGACGGAAAAGACGGCTCTTTACTAATTGACGATAGTTACAACGCCAGCCCCGATGCTGTAATGGCTGCCCTAGATTATCTTTATAGCCAAAAAGGCCAGCAGTACAAAAAGATTGCCGTGCTGGGTAATATGAATGAAATGGGTCAGCTGTCTGAAAGTGTTCATTCTCAAGTAGGGGAATACTGTGACCCCAAACAGCTAGAACTGGTGATCACCATTGGTCCAGATGCTAATAAGTATTTAGCTGAAGCTGCCAAGAGCAAGGGATGTCAGGTGAAGTCATTCGATAGCCCCGTCGAAATAGGAGAATTCCTGGCTGGCTTAGACTTATCTGGGAACTGTATCTTATTCAAGGGTTCTCAGAATGGAGTATTTGTCGAGGAAGCAATCAAGTTCGTCCTAAAGAACTCCAAAGATAAATCTAAATTGGTTCGCCAGTCAGACTACTGGTTACAGGTAAAAGCCAAACAGTTCAGCGGTATAAAATGAAAATATTGGTAATCGGTGGTGGATTTTCTAAAGAAAGAGAAATATCTTTAGCTTCGTCTAAGGCAATTCGCGACGCTTTGTCACAAACCAAGCACCAAATAGATTGCTATGACTGGACAGGTGATAGACTCCAGCTGGTAGATATGGTTAGTGATTACGATCTAGTTTTTCCAGTACTTCACGGTGAGGGCGGTGAAGATGGTCAAGTGCAGTCTATTATTGAGCAGGCGGGGGTGACTATTATTGGCAGTGACTCTGTGGCCTCGAGTATATGTATAGATAAGCAGGCAACCAAACAGCTACTAAAGAAAAATGGTATAAAGGTTCCAGATGGACAACTTTTAAATTATCCAGAGTATCAAAACTCGCAATATATTAAACAAAGTCATGTTGTAAAACCAATAGATGAAGGCTCTAGTTTTGAGACTTTCATTCTTAAGGATCAAGCTTTTACTAAGAGTGAATCCAAAAAGATTGAGGCCGTGTTTAGTGATAACAAGAAAATGCTGGTTGAAGAATATATTGATGGCTTGGAGTTGACTGTTCCAATTCTAGAAGGCAAAGACTTGCCAGTTATAGAAATCATTCCTCCAAAGGGTGAGTGGTTTAGTAATGCTAATAAATACAATGGACAGACAGAAGAGGCATGCCCACCAAGAAATATCAGTAAGCAAGTTCAAGGTCAAGCTATCGCCTTAGCAAACAAAGTTCATGATATTACCGGGGCTAGACATTTCTCCAGAGTTGACATGATCTATAGCGGGAACCAGCTATATGTTCTGGAAATAAATACTATTCCCGGTCTTACTACCGAAAGCTTATTCCCTAAATCCCTAAAGGCCGCTGGTCTAAACATGGAATATCTAGTAAGTTATTTAGTAGAATTAGCTAAAAGGAAGTAGTTAAATGGACGATAAATTAGATTTCGAGCAACTTAAAGTTTTTTTTGACGACAAACTAATAGATTTCAGTGAAGCCAAGCTATCTATTGCCAGCTCGGCAGTGCTATACGGTTTGAGCGTTTACAGTGTTTTTGCAGTAAGTAAAACCGATGATGGCATTAAGGCTTTCCGTTTACCAGATCATTTTAATAGGTTAATTGAATCAGCCAAAATTATTGGTATCGATGACTTTGCTAATAAATGGGATTACCAGAAGTTTCATAAAGCAGTCAGCGAACTAATAGAAGAAAATAATATTAACCAAGATGTGTTTGTGCGCTGTAGTGTTCACGTCGATGAATTAGTCGCCGGAACTCGCTCTCGGGGCCTGAGTAGCATCTTAAGCATGTTTGTGTATCCCTATAAATCTATACTTCCTGAAGATGGTGCAAGAATAAAGACTAGTGTCTGGCGACGGGTACCAGACTACTCGATTCCACCCAGGGCTAAAGTAAATGGAGCATACATAAATTCCGTACTTGGCAAACAAGACGCCATCGATAGTGGCTATGACGACTGCTTGTTCCTAGACGTGGCTGGCCATGTCTGTGAGCTTTCGGCTGCTAATATCTTTCTAGTAAAAAATGGAGTGCTAATCACCCCAGACAATACTAGCGATCTACTGGAGGGCATTAATCGTAAAACTATTATTAAATACGCGCAGGACCTTGGAATTGAAGTTCAACAGCGGACAGTTGACCTGACTGAACTATATACCGCTGATGAGCTGTTTGCCTGTGGAACCTCAGCCTGGTTAACTCCAATAACTGAAGTTGATGGTCGAAAAATAGACAGCACGCAACACCAAATTACTAACAAGCTAGCCAAATTACACCTAGATACCCTAAAAGGTCAATCCGAGTATAGCTCTGATTTATTGACCAGTTTGTAGAATAGCTATTCAGAAAAGTTGCTCTAGCGATTGTGAGTATCGGCTTTGCCTAGAATCATCCTTTGGGATGGATCTGAGTTTGCGAAGAAGATTAGGGCCCAGCGACTAAATTTTTCTTGGGCGCTCAGCGGCAATGGTCTACGACCCTGATTAGCGGTCTCTAGTCGCTTTATGCCATGCCATCCGGGATGGTAGGGTGAGTCAGGGTAGCGACCACCTTCAGGATGGGTCAAGTTTTTGCCCATAAAGACTACAGCTTTAGTAGCGTCTCTAAGTACGTGTTCGGCTTGCTGGTGTTTTTCTGGGGCAACCATAAGGCCTTCGTGACTTTCAGCAATCTGTAGGGTTATATCGCTTTTATCGTAATGGCCGGCACCTAAATATTCAGCTTCAGTCTTACGGTAACCTAAGAAGCGCAAAGGGCTAGCTTTTAAGCCTTGGGGCGTCATTATTGACCTTATTCCAGGGTGCTGATCCTCTATTTCGGCACACACTTTCATGATTAAAGCAGTTGCTTGTTTATGAATTGGCCCAAATGCCATGGTTAATCTGGTAACATCTGGTGGTATTGGCCCCCAGTCATATAGTCGATGTTGAGCAGCAATATCGGAATGATGACCTGGCATCCAATGGTAGTACTCTTTAGGGTCTTCTCCAATAAATACGCCACGGGTTCTTCTTAAAGCTGCCTGTAGAGCAAAGCGGTTGGTATAGCCATTTGGCTTAATTGGGTCATCAGTATTGGTTCGGTACTTATGCCACTCGGTTTGCTGGTCTTGACTGCGATTTAGCTCATCCAGCCAGTTGCTATCACTAAGGTTGGCTGGTGTTTCAGGAAGCATGGCATCGATGGTCTCCGGATCTGGATCGGGGAAAGCGGCAGTAAAGTCAAAATAACTTACAGCTAAGTTATCTATTTGTTCAGGCTGGATACCGTGCTCTAGCTCGGCGTAACCACGCTCTTGTAGTTCGTAGCGCAGACCAGCGCCATCAATGGTTTGTGACATATTTACCCTCTCTTGTTGTTTTGGCCCACTCTTATGCTTAATTGTAGCAATAGGGGTCGGCAGAAGCAATAATTTTTGCTACACTTACACAGATGAACAGATATAATCCGAAGCAGATTGAGCCGAAATGGCAAAAAATTTGGGATGAGACTAATTTATATACTACTGATCTAAAAAGCTCTAAGCCCAAATACATGGCTATGAGTATGTTTAATTACCCGAGCGGTAATGGAATCCATGTTGGCCATGCTATGAACTACACTATTAGCGACGTCAAAGCTCGCTTTAAAAGACAGCAAGGCTATGAGAGTTACCATCCAGTAGGTTGGGACTCGTTTGGTTTGCCGGCTGAAAACTATGCTATTAAGGCTGGTATTTCACCACAAGAAAGTATGGCTCGGATTATCCCAGCTTACCATCAGCAGTATAAAGCCATGGGTTGGAGTAATGACTGGGAAAAAGAGGTTACTACTTCTACTCCAGAGTACTACAAATGGACACAGTGGTTATTCGTCAAGCTTCATGAGCATGGACTAGCCTACCAGGATAGTCGCTGGCAGTGGTGGTGCACTAAATGCCAGACTGTACTAGCTAACGAACAGATAGTTGATGGTAAATGTTGGCGCCATGAAGGAAAAGATGATCCCATTGTTGAGAAAAAAGAAGTTAAACAGTGGTTCTTTAAAATAACAGATTACGCTGATGAGCTACTAGAAGCCACTGAAGACTTAGACTGGACCGAAAGCGTAAAATTATCTCAGAAGAACTGGATTGGGAAAAGTAGTGGAGCTGAGATAGATTTTGAGCTTAAAGGCTTGGAAGAAAAGTTAACCGTCTATACAACCCGAGCCGATACTCTGCATGGAGTCACCTTTATGGTGCTTGCCCCAGAACATCATTTAGTTGAAAAACTAGCTACTAAAGAAAACCAGCAAGAGGTTGAGCGCTACGTAAAACAAGCTATTAAGAAAACAGAGTTAGAACGCCAATCGGAAAAGAAAAAGACCGGAGTGTTTAGCGGTAGTTATGCCATTAACCCGATTAACAACAAACAGATACCAATATATGTTGCCGACTACGTATTAAGTGGCTATGGAACCGGCGCTATTATGGCTGTTCCAGCTCATGATGAGCGTGATCAACAGTTCGCTGAAGCTTATGATTTAGATATTGTCCAGGTGGTTAATGAACAAGACAAACTAATTAATTCAGAACAGTATAACGGTCTAACGGTTGCCGAGGCAACTGAACAGATAGTCGATGATCTGGCAAAATCTGGTAAGGCTACAAAAAAGACCAACTACAAGATGCGTGACTGGAGCGTTAGTCGCCAACGCTACTGGGGCGCTCCAATACCGGTCGTTAACTGTGAGGACTGTGGAAGTGTGGTCTTGCCAGAAGACCAACTACCAGTCGTTTTACCAGAGTTAACCGACTTTAAGCCAAGTGGTGATGGCCGTAGTGCCTTAGCCCGAGCAACCGATTGGCTCAAAGCCGATTGCCCGAAATGTAGTAAGCCAGCCGAAAGAGAAACTGACACCCTAGACACCTACGTTTGTAGTAGCTGGTATATGTTTAGATACCTAGATCCACATAACCAACAAATGATCTTTGATTCGGACATCGCAAACAACTGGATGCCGGTAGATTTCTATAACGGAGCCGATCATGCCACCGCCCATCTACTTTACGCCCGCTTCATTACCCGTTTCCTTAATAAGATTGGTCTAGTTAGTACTGTCGAACCATTCACAAAAATGTTATATAACGGCAAGGTTACAGCTAAGGACGGTAGCGCTTTCTCTAAGACTCTAGGCAATGGTCCTGATCCGCTCGAGATAATTAACAGCGGTTACGGCGCCGACGCACTACGCACCTATTTAATGTTTGCTGCACCCTTAGAGTTTGGGGCTAGGTGGGATTCAAAAGGCGTACCCGGAACTCATCGTTTCTTATCCAGACTATGGAATATTACTGAAGAATATTTAAGTTTAGATTCAAGCTCAGCTGATAGCGAAGCTATTCCTGAAAAAGAAAGTCGACAACTACTTAGTATTACCCATAAGAATATTAAGAAAGTCACCGAAGACCTAGACGCTAATCGCTATAATACGGCCATATCTAGCTGTATGGAAACCTTAAATAATCTTTATTTACTTAAAGAAAAGATTACTTTCTCTAGATCTGAAGCCTGGCAGACGGCATTAGAAAGCTTAATTATTTGTATAGCTCCATTCGCTCCTCACATTACTGAAGAGTTGTGGCAACAATTAGGCCATAGCGATAGTATTCACGTCGATCATTGGCCGAAGGTTGATGAGCAGTACTTAACCAGTGACACTATGACCATTGTAGTTCAGGTTAATGGTAAGCTAAGAGCCAATATTGAAGTTGACTCTGGTGCTGATCAGGCAGAAGTCATAAAACAGGCTAAAGCCAACAGCAATGTAGACAGCTTTATTGACGGAAAGACAATTAAAAAAGAAATCTATATTCCAAAAAAATTAGTAAACTTTGTGGTTTAAGTTAATTATAGGTCTAGATTGTTTTTAATTCGGGTAATCTTTATCTAATTCAACTGCTATGTCAAAGGCGTCATCGCTTGGGCAAACTTCTACAAAACGCTGTTCACCTAGTTGTTCTAAAGCAAAGTCATAGGCGTTGGTGTCTTCAGGGAAATTACTAGCGTATACACTAGCTGCTTCACCAATACTATAGGAGCTGTTTACTCCACCGCCAAGGTCATTAAGCTCTAGTGTTGCGCAGGGTTCAGTCTCGGAGGTGCTTTGGCCATCATTTTGAAGAATAGATAAACCAACTCCACCTAGGGCAAGAACACCAGTTAAGGCCAGGGCTGTGTAGCCAGCGCGTCGGTTGGTATTCGGGTCTTCAGATGGACGCATTGACTCTTTGTTAGTTACTTCGCTAATTAAAAAACGAAAGGCTTGTCCAAGACCTTCAACTGCTTCATCACGAATGTCCCTAATCTTTTCCAGTCTAGCCAATCGATTACGCTGACGGATTCGATCATCAACAGTATCTGGAGGCACTATATCTATAAATCCAGGAGTTCTTTCAATTCGCCCAATAGGCTGTCTATTCATACTCATAACCCAATCATTGTATACTATTAGTGCTTATTTGTCAATAACCCCGGCAGGTTGCATATTATTGATAACTACGGTAGAATACTTGTTAAGGTATCAATTTAATATTAAGGAGTGCTGATTCGCTATGGGTCAACCAAAGAAAAGAACGTCACCAAGACGTACCAGAAGCAGAAGAAGTCATTTGGTGCTGAAATTAGCACGTGCCGTAAATGCTAAATCACCGGTAAAGGCTTACACTACAAAACGTGAAAGCGCCAAAAAGTAGCTTTAGACGATAGACGACTAAGCTATAATAGTAGTAGTTATAGTAGTAGCCTACTACTATAACTAAATACTTAGCACATTTAACCACCATTAAGAGGAGTGACATGGCATCAAACCGTCATCTCGGTCGAATACTAGCCCTACAATCTCTGTACGAGACAGACTTTCGAGTTAGTTGCGATGATGATTCAACTGATCTATCTGAAATACTGGATCGCAATATAAAGCGATACAGTAAGTCAGTTGATGATGTTGCTTTTATTCGGTCACTAGCTAGCAAGGTTAACACTAACTCTGCTGATCTAGATAAGGTTATCCAACCAATTGCTCCAGATTGGCCAATTGATCAAATTGCTAGAATGGATCGCTTAGTACTTAGAATGAGTGCTTATGAGCTACTGGACGGTGGTGATGTACCGCCGAAAGTAGTAATTAATGAAGCAGTAGAGCTAAGTAAGGCCTTTGGTGGTGAGAATAGCTCTAAGTTTATAAACGGGGTTCTGGGAACCTTGCTAAAGAGATTACAAGAAGGCAAGTTAGATTTGCCAAAGTCGCTAACATTTGACAAGAAAGTAGATAAAAAATGAAAAGACCAAAGCCGATACAAGGTTTTAGAAAGTTCGTAAAGAAACGCCGACCAGCTATTAACGAGGTAGTCCGTGAACCAACCGCTGGTGGAGTAGTTTTTAGGCAAAAAGGTAAGGATATTGAAATCCTACTTATTCAAGATGCCAAAGATCGCTGGACGATACCTAAAGGTCATATCGAAGAAGGTGAGTCGGCTAAGCAGACTGCCAAGCGGGAAATTGGTGAGGAGACAGGTCTACAACAGATGACTGTCTTTAACTGGCTGGGTAAGATAAACTTCCGTTACCGTAGAACCAATAGTCTAGTGCTGATGACTACTGAGATATTCTTAGTTAGAGCTGAAGGAGATAGCGATAAATTACAGCCAGAAGACTGGATGAATGGCATTAAGTGGTTTAAAGCCAGCGAGGCTCTGGATAAAATTGAGTATGAAGATATTGGTAAGTTAATGCTTATCGGTCTAAAGAAAATTAGGGACCAAAATTTAGGTAGTAAGAATAGCCAACAGAGTAACCACAGAGGGAGTGAGAAAAAGTCTTAATGCACAGTGAAGTAGCCTACGCTAAGTTTGCTAAAGATGTCTTAGGTCTAGAATTTAATGATATTCAGAACCTAATTGATGCTTTTACTCATCGATCCTACGTTAATGAGCACAAAAAGAGCGTTAAAGAGCATAATGAGCGGCTAGAATTTTTAGGTGATGCTGTTCTCGAGCTAGTAGTAACAGACTTCCTATACAAAAACTACAAAGACGCTGAAGGGGTACTTACTAATTGGCGTAGTAGTCTGGTGCGGACTGAGAGTATTGGCCAAGCGGCTGCCCGCAACCAGTTCGAACCAATGCTTAGACTTAGTAAGGGTGAAAAACGTGGCACCGACCGAGCCAGACAACAGATACTGGCAAATTGCTACGAGGCTGTCGTCGGGGCTATATATGTTGATCAAGGCTACGCTGCCGCAGAGAAGTTTATAGCCGATAGTTTAATAACTACTTTTGACGAAATTTTAAAAACAGGCTCTTGGATGGACGCTAAATCACATCTCCAGGAGACTGCCCAGAGTAAAGAAGGTTCAACACCGATCTATAAGGTTTTAGACGAAGATGGCCCTGATCACGATAAGCTTTTTACCGTCGGCGTGTTTGTCAACGGCCAATTAAAAGGCAAGGGCAAGGGTCCTAGTAAGCAGATTGGTCAGCAAAAAGCGGCTGAAAAAGCCTTAGAAACATATAGAGATTGACAACAGAGGTAATAATCTGTAATATAGGGAAAGTCTATTTATTAATATAAAGCCATAACAATAAGGGCTAGTAAAACAAGAGAGAATTATATAAATATATGTTAGTTATTAGAATGCAACGAACCGGTAGAAAAGGACATGCTATGTTCCGTTTGGTTGTTCAAGATAGCCGTCAAACCCCATCTAGCGGTAAAGTAGTTGCACAACTTGGTCACTACGATCCTCATAACAAAGAGCTAGTTATCGACAAGGATAAAGCCAGTAAATTCTTGAGTGATGGTGCTCAACCATCTAACCGAGCAGCCCTACTTATGAAAAAAGAAGGCATTAAATTACCAAGCTGGGTTAAACTAGATGAACCACTACAAAAAAGCACAAAAAACCTAGAGAAACTTCGTAAGAATCGCCCAGTAGAAGAAACAACTGAAGAGGTAACTGAAGAAAAGCCAGCAGAGCAAGAATCAGCTCCAGAAGAAGTAAAGTCTGATGATCAGGATCAAGAAGCTCAGGACAAAGATCAAGCAGACAAGCCAGCTGAAGAATCTGAAGTCAAAGACGCTCCAGAAGATACCAAAGAAGAAGCTAAGTAATAAGCTAATACATTTTTATCTTGGTTCTATATCAGGGCTTCTATTTTTTATAGCTCAGAGACCGCTAAGTTGTGTATAATAGACATATAAATCACAAACACAGGAGTATCAGCCCATGAGCAACATTGACCAAGATTTCGTAGAATATATTGTAAAATCACTAGTCGGAAAGCCAGACAATGTTCAGATTGAACGTCGGATTGATGAGAAGGGCGTCTTGATAGAACTAACCGTTGATCCTGAGGATTTAGGCAGAATCATCGGTAAAAGGGGGGCAACTGCTCAAAGCCTAAGAACACTACTCAGAGCCCTAGGTACTAAAAACGATGCTCGCTATAATCTAAAAATTATAGATAACGGCCCTGAGGACTATAAACCGAAGAAATCATCGAATAATGATAATAGTCAAGCTGATTCTAGTGACGATAATACTGAAGATACAGCAGAGACAGCGACTGAAGATGATGACATTCAACCTAGTCAGCCGGAACATGAGCCAGCTGATGAGGGTACTTCAATTGACAGTGACGCTGATTCGGAAAGTGATGAAGATCAAGATGATAGTGACTCTCGGGCTTCACGCACCCGAAAAGAGCTAGAAGATTTAGACGATCTAGATATATAAAACTAGATAAATAAGTACAGATCTAGAATTGTATAGATTGAAATAAACTTGCTAGACATCATTTATCTGTGTATAATCAATCAAGCCTGTAATTTTATCTAAAATACTATTTTAGAATGAAATTCTAGGCCACCCTTTAATCATTAAAGTTTATGCAAGCTCTTGCGAGCCAACTTTAGTTGGGAGCTTTATGTGACGAACGAAACCTCTAATTGGAGGTTTTTTTCGTAATTAGACCTACACTTAAAAACTACTAGCTTGGCTTAAGCTATAATAGAAGTTAGAAATTATGAAAATACAGATAATTAGTTTATTCCCAGAGATGTTTGGTCCAGTAATGGACAATGGGATGATGCGAAAAGCCCAGGAACAAGCTATCTTAGACATTAGTTATATTAATTTGCGAGACTATGGCAAAGGACCGCGCAAAACAGTCGATGATACGCCTTACGGAGGTGGTGACGGCATGGTCTTGATGGTTGAACCCCTAACTGAAGCTATAGAGTTTGCTAAGTCTAAAGACGAAAATGCAAAGGTACTACTGATGACTCCAACTGGACAGCCTTGGAAGCAACAACTTGCAGAGCAATACTCAGCTGAAAGTGGCCTGGTAATTATCTGTGGTCGCTATGAAGGTTACGATGAGCGAATCGTTGACTTAATCGATCAGAAGATATCTGTCGGTGATTATGTTCTGACCGGTGGTGAGATACCAGCCATGGCAATAGTAGATAGTGTTGTCCGACTAATTCCTGGAGTATTGGGCGGTGAAACTAGTGCCATTAAAGAAAGCTTTAGTGATGGTCGGACGCTAGAACATCCGCACTACACTAGACCGGAGGAATTTAGAGGCAAACAGGTGCCTAAGGTTCTGCTAAGCGGTAACCATGCCGAGATAGAGAAGTGGCGTCAAGAAAACTCTTCAGAATCGAAATAACAACTATTGCTTAATATATTGTTATTGATTGTTATTGGTCGATTCGTTGAATAGTTCCACAAGCAAGGCGCGGACCACCACTTATTCCAGAACCAGATTCACCGGGGGCGTAGGGGTCCTTGTTGGCATGTATCATTAATGAGGTGCCATCAGGAGCCGAGTCTTTGCTTAGGAGTGAAACTGGACCATCGGAAAGAGTCACTCTAGTTGTAATGGCTTCTAGTACCCCTTTACCTTGATCGTCTATGTTGATACTGGGTAGATCGCCAGCGTGATAGCCATGGTTGGCATCAGCATCACTGTTGCCATTTGGGCCGGGATCAAAATGTCCGCCAGCACATTTAAAGCCATCACAGTCACAACTGGCTTTTTCATGAATGTGAACGGCATGTTTACCGGAGACTAACGTTTTTGGATCTCCTTGCAGTTCAAGGTGGATATGGACGTATTTCCAACCATCGACATCATATTCGGTAAAGCTAGCTAGGCCAGTGATATCACCTGGGCCTTTAAGGTTGGCTTGAGCCTTTTGGCTAATTGTTTTTTGATCGGATTGTATGTTAACTTGCATTTTCCCTCCATAAATATATTCCAATAGCTGCCATAATTACGACGACGATTGCTAAAAATATATAGTTTGAATTAATACTATTGGAATGGGCTGTGTTGTGATGAGCAATTGTAGTTAACATAGTATGCATAGTTAAATATTAACATTGGTTGATGCATTACAACAATGATCTAAGTATTATTCTACTATTGATTGCTTTTCTGACGTTTTCTTAAGCGGTGGTCTAGCTCTTTTTTACGCAGTCGCAGACTTTCCGGAGTTACTTCTAGTAACTCGTCATTTTCTAAGAAGTCTAGGCTTTCTTCCAAACTCATAATAACGGGTGGGGTTAATTGGACGACGCCGTCACTACTGCTACTTCGCATATTGGTTAGGTGTTTTTCTTTAACAACGTTAATTTCTAGATCATCACCCCGATTGTTTAATCCGATAACTTGTCCGGCATATACTTTGACTCCTGGCTTGACGAAGCAAATACCTCGGTCTTCGACGTTTTGAAGGGCGTAGGAAGTAGTGGTGCCTGATTCAAAAGCAACCAATACGCCGTTCCTTTGTTGGGCTAAATTACTGCCCAGCGCTTTATAGCCCGTCACCAGGCTGTTTAGAATGGCTGTACCTTTAGTGGCAGTCATTAGAATATTTCGAAGTCCCAGCAAGGTTCTCGTTGGCATTTCATAAATTAGTTTGGTGACTCCTTTATTGGTGGTAAACTGGTCGATTAGCTCGGCGCGTCGTTTACCGAGCTCAGCCTGAACGGTACCGACGTAATCTGCGCCGATCTCAATAATTACTTCCTCAATCGGTTCAACGGTTTGGCTATCTTCTTCTTTGGTTACTACTTGCGGTCTACCAACTTCAAATTCAAAACCCTCACGGCGCATTGTTTCGATCAAGACGCTAAGGTGAAGCTCGCCGCGTCCTGCTACTAAGAAACCAATTCCATCTGGTTCGACTTCTAGTCCAATGTTGGTTTCAAGTTCCTTTTGCAGGCGCTCAGCAATTTGGCGGCTAGTGCTAAACTTAGCTTCTTGGCCTTTGAAAGGTGAAGTGTTAGGGCCAATGTATATTTTTAGGGTTGGCGATTCAACTTCTAGCACTGGGAGAGCTTCAGGATCACTTGGATTAGCGATAGTCTCTCCAATTTGAATATCACTTATCCCAGTGATACTAATAATATCTCCAGCAACAGCATCATTGATTTCTATCTTAGCTAGCCCTTGGTGATTGTAGAGTTTATCTGCCTTGGCATTTACTACAGTGCCGTCTTTTTTGACAACTGCCAGTTGCTGACCGCTAGCTATCCGACCTCTTTTAATCCGGCCTACTGCATATTTCCCCTGGAAGCTGTCATAGGTTAGGGCGGTGACTAACATTTGGAAAGGCTCATCGGGGCTTACATCGGGGGCCGGGACGTTGCTAATAATGCCGTCAAATAGACAAGACAAATCCTGGGATTGATCTGGATCGTTGGGTAGTTCATCCCAAGCTTTTCCGTCACGACCGATTGCATAGTACACCGGATAATGTAGCTGTTCTTCGTTAAGTGCTAGTTCTAGGAATAGATCATCAAGCTCGTCCTTAACTTCGTCTATACGACTACCAGGCTTATCTATTTTGTTGATCACTACAATTGGCTTCAAGTTCAGAGCCAAGGCTTTAGTAAGTACAAACTTAGTCTGCGGCATTGGGCCTTCCTGGGCGTCGACAATAAGTAGACAGCCATCGGCCATGTTTAGGGTTCGCTCTACCTCTCCGCCAAAGTCGGCGTGTCCGGGTGTGTCGATAATATTGATACGGTGGTCCTGGTAGTTAACGGCAGTAATTTTAGCGGTAATGGTGATACCGCGTTCTTTTTCCTGGTCGCCAGAATCCATAATTAGTTCTTGACTCATTTCGGCTTGATTAGATCGAAATGTATTCGATTGCTTTAACAGGCCATCAACTATGGTGGTTTTGCCGTGATCAACGTGGGCAATTATGGCAACATTTCGTATTTTATTGTAATCCATACATACTTTCGTTAATTATTCAATTTTATTGGTTTCCGAACAGAGCTTTGTCTTAACAGATATTCAGGCAATAACAGTCAATACATTTACTAAACTTATAGTTTAGTATTAGCTGATCTTGGTTGTATAAACTATTTGTGTTAATTATAACATATTTACCCTAGTATTTATGTATAGATTGATTATTGTTAATTTTTTACTAATCTATCTGACTACTGTACAATACTACTTATGTTAAGGGGTAAGAGGGCCACCGCTAGAAGTGGTAAACCAAAAATTAGTAAACAGATTGTAAAAGCAAAAGCACAATCAGCTAAGCATACCGTTAAAAAACATTCGAAACGTGTTGTACATGCATCAAAAAAAGTGCATCATCACGTAGCAGTAAGACCACATAATCATCTTACGAACCGCTGGGCCTGGTATGAAAAATGGCATCTTTGGAAATGGCATCATCTTGTTAATTTACTGGTATTAATAATTGGTGTCTTGGGAATGACCGGAATTACATATCGAGCAATAGCTGCTCCGAACGATACAAAGGTATGGACTTTTGAAACCCCAGGTGATTATTCATATAGCTCAAGTAAGGTTGAACCAGATAGCAATAATTTAAGACTAAAACTCCAAGATGCAGTTAGTAACTTTTCAGTTGCGAGCGGACACCTGCAATCAGATAACGTTCTTGATGTTACTGCTGATGATACATATTACTTTGTGTCTACGGATTTGGGCATTGACGTTATTACGCAAGATACATGGGAAAGATATGCCTATATATCCGCTGGTGGTGGATTTGTAACAATCGATACTGCCAATGATTATCTTTATGCTGGGAAAAATGGTGGCATTTATAGGTGGCAAATCAGTACACTCACAGATGATACTGCGCTTGGTTCAGTAAGATATTCAACAGGTACTTCCCCTGCGTTAGATAATCAAGATGTAACAAAAATTCGAACAAATATTATTGACTCAAAAGTATATCTTGGAGTATCAACACCTACTAAAGTTCACCTTATTAAAGACGAGCAAGGTACAGCATCAATAGTGATGGCGATAGTAACTGGAGTTAATACTTCAGTTGTAGTTTCCGATGACGGTGCTTTATATTACGATTTAAGAAACAGCAATACAGACGGTGCAATTATGGTGAAATATGATGCTATTTCACAGTCATCTGATTGGACGGGTTGGTCTGGAGCAGATGTAGATTATGGACATAACTGGGCTCCTGCGCATGGCCCAGATCCAGCAAGGTACAACTTTACTGATATAATCGTTAATAGCGGGACCTCTACAGCCAATTCAGGTGATAACACAATATATATAGCCACAGAAGACGGCCTAAGTATATTACAAGAGAACCGTACAACTCCGGCATCAGGAACAATGACAAATTACACCTATGATGCTAACGGATCAAATATCATTACTGGATCAAGTGCAAAGGGGAGATTCAAAGATGAATCTATCGCCAACGAAACAATTGATGGAAGTTTTAGTTCCAGTTCCCGATACGATGGCTCTACTGTTGATGCAAAAGATTGGCTCGAATATGATCTAGGTTCTCAAAAAACATTTAATCATATAAAACAATACTTTTACCAGGGAACAGCATGGACTCCAAGTGACTATATTATTGAAACTAGCACACAGGGAACCTCAGAAAACCTTGCTCCTAGTGCTACAGCTTGGGCTCCTTGGGCAAATGCAAGCTACCCAGTATCAAGGGCGAATGACGAGAATTATGGAACTCGATATTTACCAAATTTTGCTTCAAATACAATACCTGAACAATTATATGAATTGAGTTTTCCTAGTCCTGAAACAATTAGTGCTGTTGATATGATGTTTTATTCTCAACCCCATGCAGCCAAAGATTATGTAATTGAAAGCAGTACTACAGAGACTGTACCTATAACAGCATCATCTGCCACCGCATCTTCAACCCTTAGTAGCTATGTGCCAAGTCGTGCGATAGATGGAACAACACAAGAATGGTATAGTAGCGTTCCTACAGACACTGCCCCACAATGGCTACAGCTTGATTTAGGTTCTACTCAAACAATCGAAGGGGTTCATTTTGTAAACCGTACTGGCTACACTACCAAGAACTTCTCAATTGAATATAGTGATAATGCGGTGGATTGGAGTACTGCCTATTCTGATACTAATAACACTAACCAGAGTAATAAGATTAATTTTGGTTCTGCTGTATCCGGAAGGTATATTAGATTGCTTGTAACAGAATCAGGTAGTCCCACTATCGGATCAGGTGTGAGAATTGCGGAAATGATAGCATTTTCAAGCATGTTTGAATCTGGGACTGTCACTGAGCTTGCCTCAGTTAGTAATAATTCAGATATTGCAAAGCAGAGTAATTTTAGCCCGACATTAGCAAAGTCTGTAAGAATAAGAGCCACGCAGATGTTTGGTAATGGCACTCCTTTATATCTAAGAGAAATGAAGGTGTTTGAAACATCATTTGATGGTGGCACAGTAGAGCAAATCAACTCAACTTCAGGCCTAAGTTCTCCATTTTATATCAATGATGATGTAAGTTACGACAATAGTTTTTCCTCAACTACTAGTCAACATTTTCGGATCACCTATACCGGATATGGTGATACTAATATGATTATCACAGAAGTCGAATTACGAAATACAACTCTCCCAGAATACATACCAAGCACAATTCGGGCTGCAACATTAGATAAAGATAGTAATAAATATTTCTCTGTACACAACACAAGTTCTCCGGAAGATGGAAAGATACTTAGAATTGATGGTGTCAATGCAAATTCTCCAAATATCGGTCAAACAGTAGATGTGACTACTACTACAGACCTTGCAAGTGATGAGTTTACTTCACTGAAATTCGTAGAATCTAACAAGATGATTACCGGCACTACGGATGGTGCATCTTTTATTGGTAAACGTTATGGTACAGATAAACCCACAATAGAACCAAATGATGCTTATGCGCCAGCTGCAGTAGCAAGTTGGAAAACATTTTCTGAAACGGCTTCAAAAAATGGCGGTGAAATATATTATCAAGTATCGAATAACGATGGTGATGATTGGTACTATTGGAATGGTACTGCCTGGGTAACAGCAGGGAGTGAGGACTTTAATACCGCAGCAGAAGTAAATACCAATATTAATGATTTTGATATCGGCGACCGCGAGTTTAAATGGCGAGCTTTTTTAGAAAGTAATGGAGATCAAGCAATATCTCTAACAGACGTGACCCTAGAAATAAATCCTGACGTTACTCCACCAGCTTCAAATGCATCGAATATTACAATGTTTAAGTCCAATGGTGGTGCCAGTATCGCAGAAGATGATTGGACTAATGACCCAGATCCATATTTTGCCTGGGACGCTGGTACCGATGATGCAAACCCCGGTGCCACAGGTATTAAGGGTTATTGTTTGTATTTAGGTACAGATAATTCAGCCGATCCTTCTGCTACTAAAGGACTGCTTGGCTCTAGCCCCTTGGATACAGATGGAGCTTGCCCATTTGCTATTAGTACTGATTCTATTGATCTAAGCACATCAGGACTATTAGGAACAGCATTAACTTCCTCGAGTACGGCGTACACATTGTCTGTAAAAGCTCTAGACTATTCTAATAATGTCTTTTCTGGTTCATCAGCCCAATTCGATTTTATGTATGACAACACTGCCCCAGCGGCCCTTGGATTTATTTCTGGACCATCACAATTTATCGCTACTAGGGACGTAACATTGACCTGGCCAACTTCAGGCTCGGGTTCAATTTCCGATGACCACTCCGGCGTAGTTGGGCTCCAATATAAATTAAACGATGGTACTTGGTATGGAGACAGTCATACTGGGGCTCAAGACGCTACTGACTTGCTTGTGGATGATGGGTCATATACCACCGACGCAACTTTCGATTATCCTGAATTAATTGAAGGAAATAATATCATTTATTTCAGAACCTTAGATGCAGCCGGAAACTTTTCTAATACCAACACTACAGCAGTTATTAAAATAAATACTGCATCACCATCATCTCCTAATAATGTAGTGGCTACGCCGAGTACTAATACTCTCAACTCATTTGCTTTTGATTGGGATCCACCATCTTCTTTTGTTGGCCCATCTTCAGCCCTAACATATTGCTATACGGTAAATACGTTACCGACCGAAAACACCTGTACTTATACTGAAGCTGGTGAAGAAGCTTTAGCAGCGGGTGCCTATGCGACTCAACCCGGTACTAATACTTTCTATGTTGTGGCAAAAGACGAAGCTGGCAATATTAACTACGATACCTATGCTAACGCAACTTTTACGGCGAATACTACCGCTCCTGGAATGCCCTTAGATTTAGAAATCGCTGATATATCGACCAAAGCAACGTCCAACTGGAAAGTTGCTTTATCATGGTCTACTCCTTCCAGTCAAGGCGCGGGTATTTCGACTTACCGAGTATATCGTTCCACCGACAATGCCAACTTTAGTCAAATAGCATCAACATCCGGAGTAAGCTATGTAGATGCCGGTCTTGCTCAACAAAAGTATTATTATAAGATTAAAGCCTGCGATAGCGCCAATAATTGTGGTGCATATAGCGCGACAGTAGATATGCTACCAACAGGTAAGTTTACTGAACCTGCTAAGCTACTTAGTAAACCAGTGGTATCAAATATAACAACCAAAAGAGCGAAAATATCTTGGGTGACCAACCGAGAAAGTGATTCAAAAATAGCTATAGGAACTTCACGAGGCCAATATAATCCTTCAGAAATTAGTAATTCTGATCAAATAACTAACCACAGTGTATCCCTAGATAATCTAGACGCTGGAACAACATACTATTTTGTTGCCAGGTGGACAGATGGAGATGGCAACACTGGTGTTTCAGATGAGGGAAGTTTCCAAACAGCTCCAGCTCCTGTCCTTAAAGAGGTAAACACATTGTCTGTAGGGTTATCCAATGCAGTAGTTAAATTTACTACAAAAGCCTCAACTGCAGTTGATATAAACTTTGGAAAGTCCGATAGTTTTGGTGGTATTAAATCAATCAATACTTCGGCTAGTGAGTCTACTTACAGCGTTGACTTAACTGGTCTTGATGATGGTGTGAAATATTATTATCGATTGACAATGTATGATTCCGAAGGTGGAAAATATCAGAGTAGTATATTCTCATTCACCACATTACCTCGACCCAGGATATCACAGTTGCAGTTTCAGCCAGTTGAAGGTGAGCCCACCAGCACGCAGAAAGTGAGTTGGGTAACTAATGTTCCGGCTTCTTCACAGTTAAGGTATTCTAGGGAAGGTATCCAACCCATAGAGAAGGCAAACTCGAAACTAGTCACAAATCATGAAATAACGATTCGTGATTTAGCTGATGATAGTGAGTATTCTTTGGTAGCACTGTCTAGGGATGGAGCTGGAAACTTAGCAACCAGTGAGCGACAAACTTTTAAGACGGCTCTAGATACTAGACCTCCAAAGATAAGCGATATTACAGTTGAGAAAACAGTCAGGGGAACCGGCAGTGAAGCTAGAGGTCAGATTGTGGTGACTTGGAAAACCGATGAGCCATCTACTAGTCAGGTTAAGTATACGGAAGGATCTTCTTCTACCCAGTTGAATAATCAGACAATTGAAGATGGCAATTTAACCCTGGAACACGTTTCGATTATTTCAGATCTATCGCCATCAAAAGCCTATAATGTACAACCAGTAAGTCGGGATAAATCCAGTAATCAGGGCGAAGGTGGTATTCAATCAGTTATTATAACCCGTGCGACCGATTCTGTGATCTCAATAATATTTAATACGCTACAGCGAATGTTTGGATTTGGTGATGAATAATCAGAAAAATGTTATTGAAATTGTTGATTTAGAAAAATCGTTTGTATTACCTCACACGACAGTAAAAGCGATTAAGAAGTGTAGCTTATCAATTCCAAAAAATTCATTCACTATAATCCACGGTCCGTCAGGGAGTGGAAAATCTACTTTACTTGATGCAATCACTGGATTAGAGGAGCCAACAGCCGGTAGTGTAATATTTAATAGCGTAAATTTGTATAGTTTATCAAATGATAAGCGAGCAAACTTTAGGGCAAATAATCTTGGATTGGTATATCAAACTAATTACTGGGTTGCTAGTCTTAATGTTTTAGACAATGTTTGTGTGCCTCTGTTTTTGAGTGGCTATTTACCTCACGAAGCCCGACCGCTAGCATTAGAGGCACTAAAAAAGATTAATGTTGACCATTTAGCTAAACAAGGCCCTGACGTATTGTCTATAGGTGAGCAACAAAGAGTATCTATGGCTCGTGCTTTAGTTTCCGACCCTCAAGTTATTATTGCTGATGAGCCAACAGGGAGTCTAGATACGACCAACGGCGATGCAATTATGAGTTTATTATTGTCATTAAAAACGGATTTTAATAAGACAATTATAATGGTTACCCACAATCTTGAGTATTTACCGATGAGTACATATCGTATTTCAGTCAAAGATGGTGTAGTAACTGAGGATGAGCAGGAGCACGGGTTAAGTCCAGAGACTAAAGAAAAGCTAAAACATTATATGAGCGATGATGACGATAAACAAATACAAGATATTTTGAATAATAGATCTTCAAACTCCACATCAAAATCAACTTCTGGTTCTAAAGCCGAAGATAAGGATCAGAAATGAATAAATTGGGAAGTAAGCAGTATGCATCCAAAAATATTTCACCTAAGGCTAATAATCGTAGTAGCCAAAGAAAAAGTGGTAGAGACTATATTCACTTCAGAGTCCTGCTGCTGATGTCCTTAAAAAATTTAGTTTTCAAGAAGTTACGAACAACCCTTACTATTGTTGGGGTAGTGATAGGTATCGGTGCGATCGTTTTTTTGGTTTCACTTGGACTAGGTTTACAGAAGGTTGTAACCGAACAAGTAATAGGATCCAAATCAGTAAACACTATCGAAGTAACCACCTCTAAACCTCAATCGATTAAATTAAATAAAGACTCAGTTTCCGAATTCAGGAATTATTCGAATGTGACAGATGTATCAAAAACATACTCTTTCGCTAGTAAAATAGGTTACAAGAATTCTAACACAGATGCGATCGTTTATGGCGCTGATAGTACATTCTTAGATTTGAGTGGATTTAGACTAGTTGCAGGAGATCAGGTCAATATTGAAAATGAGGATTCAATCATAGTTAATACGGCATTTCTTGATACTGTCGGAATAAGTAACCCCAAAGACATCATAGGTACGAAGCTAACAGTTACTATTTTAAAGGATAAAAATCAAGCCATCGATTTTCCGCTAACTGGTGATTTCATGAAAGAGCTGAAGGTTAGCTCAGTAATTGATTCTGGAAATTCGAACGAGCTATTTACAAGCCAAACGACTTTTTCTACTATAGGTTTTCGAGATTTTAGCCAGATTAAAGTTGTAGTGAACGATAGTAATAACATCGCGGCAGTAAGAAAACAAATAGAAAGTAAGGCATTTACAACTAATTCACCAGCCGATACTCTGCAGCAAATTAATCAAGTTTTTTCGATACTAAACATTCTACTAGCTGCCGCAGGTGGAATTGGTATGACGATCGCTATCTTAGGAATGTTCAATACTCTGACAATTTCACTACTCGAACGCACAAAAGAGATTGGGCTACTAGTGTCTCTAGGAGCCAGGCAACGAGATATTAAAAGGCTGTTCATTTTTGAAGCGATACTTCTATCGGCAATGGGAGCAGTTATTGGAATTATTTTAGCTTGGGTTGCTGGTTTCGCAGTAAATACTTTTGCTGTAAATTTAGCATACTCGAGAGGCGTTAAAGAAAGCTTTTCAGTGTTTTATCTCCCTTTGTGGTTAGCAATATATATAATGGCGTTTGCAGTGATTATTGGATTGGTAGTTGTTGCATTCCCGGCGAAAAGAGCTTCTAGGATAAGTCCTATTAAGGCTCTTAGGCGTGAATAGTTCACATACTATCTTCGCTGTTTAGAAACACTAAACACGGTTTTCTTCCTTTATTGTATATACCCAGAATTATTGCTTTGGGCTCCATGGGAAAAACTTATTAGTTTTCCTGGCATACGCCTGATAAGCCTTGTCTTTAGCGTATTTCTTTTCGAGCATTGGCACACCAGATACAAATAAAATTAGGTAAGTTATGCTAATTGGTCCAGCTAATCCAACTAGCTTGTAGATGCCTGGTAGATTACTGGAAACTAGCACTATCCAAAGTCCCCACCACTGGGTAACCTCTCCGAAGTAGTTGGGATGACGGCTATATTTCCATAAACCTTTATCCATGATCGCTGATTGTTTTGATTTAGCTAATTTTCCAGATTTTTTCTGCTGAATGAATTTGGTAAGCTGCCAATCACCAATAGCTTCAAAATAGATTCCAGTCGCCCAGGTAAGTAGACCCGCAAGGAACCAGGCAGAAACATCAATAGCATTACCATATTTAGCTGACAGAATCACGGGGCTAGCGACTAGTATTAGGAATAAGCCTTGGAGCATGTAGACTTGCAAGAAAGAACGGATTAGGAAATATTTACCCCACTGTTTTCGCCAAGCTGCGTAGCGGAAATCTTCCGGTTTGCCACGGTTACGTAGGTATACGTGAGTAGCTAGTCTTAGGCCCCAAACAGCAGTGAGGCCGAAAGCTGTCCAAGCGATTGGCCCTGGCTCAGTGTTTTGTAGCAAGAAGAAGCCAGATAGATATATAAAGCCAAGACCCCAAGCAGTGTCGGCTAGATCGTTGCGTTTGGCTATTGTGGCCACTAAAAACCAGACGATCATATAGCCCATCATTGCAAGTGCTGCCGATAAACCTAAGGTTGTTAAGTTATTCAGGCTGGGTTCTATCATGTGCTCTCCTTGGCATCGTCGTTAACTGGTTAATAATACTTACCCTTAAATTATAGCAAAAGATAGAAGATTTATTCTTGTAGAGATAAAAGCATTACAAGATTTCAATATTTTGGCTTAGTTGTATATAATATAGTGGTTATATAAATAAATTTAGTTAGAACAACTAGAGGGGAAAATAATGGATCCAAACACTAACGATCAAGCTCAAGCCAACGACGCTCAGCAACCAGCACAACAACCTGACCCAGCAGCAGCACCAGCTGATGCAACACCACAGATGCCAGTTGAGCCAACTAGCACTCCAGCACCAGCTCCACAAGCTGATCAGCCAGCCACTGATCCAGCTACTCCAGCAAATAATAGCTTGCCAGGTGTTGAAAATGCCCAGGTAGTAGAACCATCTGCACCAGCAGAAGCGCCCGTCGATCCAAACGCTCCAGCACCCGCAGATGGTGGTAATGGAAGTGATCCAGCTCAGCCATCTAGCCCAGACGGCAATCAGCAGTTCGGTTCATTCTAATATACTCTTCTTGTAACTAGCTAGTAGCCAATATGTGGAAAAAGCTAATAGATAAACTGTTCTTGAGCAAAGAGCAGGCTTATGTTATTACCCAAAAACCAAATTTACCAATAATAGTTTGGCTAGTTAGTACTATTGTTGGAATGGTCATTTCTGGCGGCAGGGCTAGCCAACTACTCAGTCTAGTTAGCTTCGGCGCGTTATTTATCTGGGCATCTCTAGAAATAGTCAGCGGGCTTAGTTTGTTTAGGAGATTACTTGGGGCAGTGGTTCTGGCTTTACTAATGGTATCTAGGTTAAAAGGGTTTATGCTCTAGCTTATGAATTTGACTATGGTCTAGGCCGAAATAGTGGGCAACTTCATGCCAGACGGTATTATCTATTTGTTTCTTTAGTTCTTGTTCATTGCTAACGCTGGAAAGTATTGGGATCCTGAAGATGGTAATTTTGTCCGGCAAGACTAAGTTATAGCCACTGTTACGGCGGGTTAAAGGGATGCCTTCGTATAGGCCAAATAGAGACTGATTACAAGCCAGCTTTAGTTTACGGCGTTGTTCTTCACTGGGTTGATCTTCAACTACGAATGCGACATTTTTAATGCGCTCATAATATTTGTCTGGAATATTATCTAGACTATCAGCAACTAGTTTTTCAAATTCTTCAGGGCTAATTGATATCATTATTACAACTTTATATTATATAGCATTTTCACCAGATATTTTTCGAAATAGAAATATATATTGATTGCTTTTTAGCAATCAGCTACTGATTGACATTCAAATACATAAAGCTACTTTGAGATTACTCGATTTGATTAGTAGTGAAGGAGGAGTGGTGAAAAATATCGGAGTTATCGGCAATATCGCAAAGTATCTAAGTTATTGTTTGGTTATTCTTTCTCCGAGCTTACTTATCGTTACTCAAGTATGGGCTCAAAATGACGGTGGGTACCCCTGGGCCAATGCCGAGGTCATTAACCAGTCTGCCTATGATTGGGGATATTCCAGTTGTCTGCCAGAAATGGCAAAAGCTGGGACTTGCTATGCTAGTACCAGGTATAAGTTAGGCAGACGCTATCATCTGAGTGATCCTTGGCGCTATGATGTTCGTAACTGTACTTCATATGTCGCTTGGCGGGTTCATAAAGAGTTTGGAATATCTATTCCGGGCTGGGGCAATGCCAAGAATTGGGACAATATGGCTCGTGGTAAGTATCCGGTAAACAATACGCCAAAGGAAGGCTCGATTGCAGTCTGGGAAGGGGCCTTCGGTCATGTTGCTTTCGTAACAAAAGTATACCCTAACGGTATGTTTGAGGTTGATCAGTATAACCAGGCCGGTACTGGTCGGTTTAGTCATCAGCTACGAAATTATGCCAGTAAATTCATTCATGTTCGACCAGCCGGTCACACGCCTACGAAGACGACTAGTAATAAAAAGGCATCTGGTGCTAGTAACAGTTCCAAGTCGGGCTCGAAAACAGCAGATTCAGCTAAAGAAAAGCCTGTAACTAAAAAGGTAAGTTTAAATGGAGCTAAGGTGCCTAGACCAGTTCTTGGAGCTGGCGGTCTAGCTAATATTTTCCCGAACACAGAAAACACCGCTTATTCGTTGGATTATTCGCCAAACACAGAAGAAGTCAATGTATACGCGGTAACTCATCGTAACACTAAGTCTGGCAAAGTTGAGATAAATAAGACTAGTCTTAAAGACGGCAACAGTAGGTTCGCTAGCGCCATAAAAACCTCTTTGGACGTAAGAGCAGATTCTACTACTAGCCAGAATTACTCATTCGGTGACTATAATAACGATGACTTACTAGATTTATATGTCTTCGATATCAATAAGACAAAAAGCAAAAAGATTGAACTGAAAGTTCTTGATGGAGCTAGTAGTTATCAAAAAGTATTAGTCAGCACGGTTAGTGGTCTTAGTGCTCACAAAGCTGAAGAAGCAACCTATAAGGTAGTTAAAAATAGCAAAAACAAAAAGCCGGATGTATATAAGATTTCTACTCCAACCCTAAAGCAGAAGACCAAGTTTGAGGTACTGGGTGCTACCTCCGGCTATAAAAAAGTAGATAAAAGCTGGCAATCTAAAACTGTGCTTCCAAGTGGTGGTTCGCTTAACTACTACTTAGGTGATCATGATAGAGATGGCCGGGTGGATGTTTATCAGTCCAGTTTGGCGAAAGATAGCGGCCAGTTAAGCGTTGATGTTTACCAAGCTAAAGATGGATTGGAGGTCTCTAGTCGGCAGTGGGTAATTCATGCAGCACACAAAAAAGCTGATCTTGTTTTACCAATAATTAAGCTTAGTAGCAACTAGGGATGATTAGTAGCTGGCGGTTGACCAGGTGCAGTAGTACTTAGATTGACTGCCGTCTTCGCAGGTAACAGTTGGAGGCTCTACTACGTATAGATCTTCCTGCTTTATTAGGCCCCACATTAAGTTCTTTGCCTTACTGCTGTCATCCAACCCAAGACTTTTCCAGCGATCCGATTCGGCCTTATTCAGTGCTCCAGTAGTTTGAACAGAAGGATTACCAGCAGTATCGACGATCATGAAACCGTAGTCTTTAAGAGCTCTGGCAATAATTCGGGCCGTTTCGGTAAGCCTAGGGTTACCATCTAACCTTTGGTTATTATTAATCCAATCTTCAATTTCAGCATCAGTTATATCTAACGCAAAACGCATTCCTTCTGGGATTAATTTGTTGTGACCATAGATTGCAGAATAGGCTGGTTGTGAAGGTGGGTGAAAGCCAGCGGTTGGATCAAGATGCTCAAACTTGGTAGCCGGTGCTACAGCTACACCACAGGACACACCCTCGGCGGAGGTTCCTTTTTGGGCGTTAGTGCACTCCGGACCTTTAGCTGTATTTGGAATGGCGACGCTAATAGCGTGACGAATTTCACCCGCTAATATTTCATCGGCAGTAACCAGTCCCGCTAACCAAGACAAACCAACACCGCGCCGAGTCAGCGGTCCTTCATATGTCCGGTAATCTATTATCTCAGTGGTAATTTCATCTCTTCCAATATGGGCAGTACCTACGCAAATTTTGTTTGAGATAATACAAAATGGTTGTACTCCTGAAAGTTCGTAAATAATGCCTTCTTCTTCGTCTAGGATTATCATCTGAGCATCATCGTTATTGCCCGCACCCCAACTATTGTTCCACGGAATCTCGGTATCTGGTTGGACTTTCTTTCTATCCCAGTCTGAGCTATAGATAGATTTTTCGCCATCGAGGTTGGAGGGTCTATTGGAGCTAGTAACAACTTTTTTCGATGTGGTTGCTTCACTAGCGTAATAAACAGGCTGTGAAAAGGTACCAGCTGGATCATCATGACTCATATTAAAACGGAAGAAGTTGTCTACTGTAATTTGCGGATCAGTTGTTGTTCGAAGGAAGCTCCAGTTGTAGAACCGGGAAGCGTAGTCATTACTTCGTGAGTGCCTCTGTAAGTTACATACTGGCTGATTCCAAACTGCATTACCAAATGGAACATCATAGTCATAATTTTGAACATAATTACCGCATTCATTTTGGGATGGTGCAGTAAACTCGATGTAGCCACCATCCGATGCATCTGAACTTGATCGTGATTTAGCGTTAGAGCTTCGGGTGCCATCTTCGGGTTGAATAGATAGGTTTGAGCTGGAAGCGTTAGTTAGAATAATGGCTGTAACACCTACTATAACAAAGACTAAAACTAAGAAGGTGCGCTTATGTTTAGCAAAACCTTCTCTTAAGTTGTTGGGTATTGTTTTATTCAACATCGACATTAGTCTTATTTTTTCGAAGCCATAATTTTATACTGCTCCCGCTTTTAATATATTAGCATAAAAGTGCAATAATAAATTAGGTATGAAATACTACTAATACTATTGCCATATGCATATCTGTTGCTATACTATTAACCAATAGCATTTCACGCAATTCGAGGGTTGATGGTAGGAAAGAAAAAGAATGTTACAAGTGAAAGTTTGAATTCGAATTCGACCAAAGAAGGCCGGAGTGGATTAAAGCACACCGCTAAACGAGCGCACCATAAAACCAAGAAGGCTGTAAAAAACACGCATTATCACATAGCAAAACGACCTCATCAGTTCCTTCATCAAAGATATAGCTGGTACCGTCGCTGGCATAGTTGGCGCTGGCATAAACCAGTTCACGTTGGTGTGGTTGGACTGTACATCTTAAGTGCTCTAGTTTTAGTTATTAGTTCAAGCAACGCTCCTTCATATGCACTAAGTACTTGGTTGCAGTCTGATTGGAGTGGTGGCGTTGGTACTGATACTAGCTCAGAGTATGCTTCTGCAAGTAATATCGATAGTTCAGCTAGTGGTCAGTTGAGCTTAGAGCAGAGTTCTAATTCTTTTAGTAATTCAAGCTTTGATAGTGACTTGTCTGATTGGGCTAGTATTAATGCCTCTCAAACGACCGATCAGCAGAATTCTGGCGCTGGTTCAGCTGAGGTTATAGCAGCACCAAGCACGGCTAATTCGCTTAGTTCAAGTATCTCTACTGATATAACAAGTGTCGACACACAAAGAGTTGCAGCCGGAGATTTCAATAACGATGGCTTGGATGATTTAGCTGTCGCAGGAGGTGATGATTTTCATGTAGCGATTTTGATCTCTGATGGGGATGGAACTTTTACTGAGTACGTCCAAACCAGTCTCTCAGCTAACGCATATTCGATTGCTGTTGCAGATTTCGATCTAGATGGATTCGACGATGTGGCGCTTGTATACAATAGGGCCAATCAATTCTCGGTGTTTATTAATGATGGTGATGGTACAACATTTTCCAGGACAGAGTACGCAACGCCACTAAACCAGAACCGGCAGTGTGCGGTGGTAGCAGCTGATTTAAACAATGATGATTATTTTGACTTAGCCTTGAATTGCTATGTTACTCAAAATATTTATGTATACACTAACTCAGGGGATGGTTTATTTGGTGGAGGAGTGCCTTATACTGCACTTGCAGCATCAAGCGTGCCCTATGCTCTAGTCGCTCTAGATTTCAACGGTGACGGGTATACAGATATCTTAAAAGGAACAACTAATTGTTCGGTAAAGATATTTATTAACAATAAGGCTGGTGGATTGGATCCTGCAAATACTTATTCTCTAACACCATGTTCAAGTAGTGGTTACGTTGCAATTGCTTATGATGCTGGAAATCTAAATAATGATGCTTATGACGATATCGTTGCCCGCTATCGGGGTGGCGCATACAGTGCTGATCATTATATGGCTACCATGCTTGGAAACGACACCGGAGAAGTTCAGTCGGATACAAGCTATAACGTACCGTCAACTTCGTATTCTACATATGCAGAGGTCCAGGTTGGCGATATAGATTATGATGGCAATGATGATGTATTAATAACGCATCCATTTTCTAATTTATATACTTACTACAGGGGTCTTGGGGATGGCACTTTAGATAACGAAGTTAATGCAGCAACCGGAACAACTACCACGGATGCTGTTTTGGCGGATAACAACGGAGACGGTCGTATAGACTATAATATTGTAAGCGCAGGCGATAGTAGGATTTACCACTACTCAAATATTTCTGGCGGTACAAGCCTAACTCAGCCTATAGACCTTGAAGAGGAAGATGACTACCAAATAGAGGGTTACGCCTACACTGACGGCAGTGAAGTTACATCAGCAGATCTGCAATTAACTGCCGACGGTGAGGCATTAACAACTACCTTCACCGATGCCGGATCCGGATGGTACAAACTTACAGCGCCCATTGAATCAGTCGATGGCTATGCTGGATATGGGGCGCTGGTAAAACATGAGAAAACTGTCTATGTAGATGACATGAAACTCTACAAATACGCCGATAGTGGTACTTTAGTCTCGGCAATATACGATCTTAGTTTTGGTGGAGATTGGGACACACTAAGCTATAACAGCTCCGGTTCTGGTGATGTTGATGTTAAAGTGCGTACTGGAAATTCATCAGACATGAGTGATGCTACCGATTTTGCTAGCTGCACAGCAATAGCTAGTGGAGTTGATTTAACCGGACAGTCCTGTGTTGAAGATAATGAACGTTATGTTCAGTATCAAGTAGAACTTACTGCCGATTCTGGCGACACTCCAATCTTTGAAGATGTCAGTATTCAATACGATCCTTATGACAATGAGGTACCAATAACCAATGCTTCATCTCTGTCTATGACTAAAGCAAACGGTGGGGCTACGGTTGCTTCTAACGGTTGGACCAATGGTGCTAGTCCCTACTTTGCTTGGACGGCCGGTGCAGATAACGTTGGTGGTTCTGGAGTCTTAGGTTATTGCGCCTATCTGGGAACCGATGATTCTGCTGACCCAGTATCGACCAAGGGTTTGCTCGGTACATCACCAACTACTAGTGCTAGTTGTCCGTTTGTTATAGCTGGTAATAACCTAGATCTAGCTACTGCCGGCTACTTAGAAACAGCGCTTACTACTAGCAACGACCCATATTATCTTAATCTTAAAGTGATTGATGTGGCCGGAAATGTTTTCTCTGGCTCTTCAGCTCAATTCCAGTTTAGATTCGATAACACTCCACCAACTAACCCAGGTTTCTTAACCACCCCTTCACAGTATATTAGTAGTAAAGAAACAACTATGACTTGGCCAACAACTGGTGGTAGTGCCGCTAGTGATGCTAATTCTGGTATTGCAGGGTTACAGTACCAGATTGAAGACACTGGCTGGTACGGAGATAACCACACTGGTAGTGGTGGAGTAGATGACCTCCTAACTAATGATGGTAGCTACACTACCACTTCGCCGGATCCACCGGACGAGGACAACCTAGAAGATGGGGTTAATACCGTATACCTTAGAACTTGGGATCAGGCTGGAAATATTAGCTCTACGAGCGTTTCGGCAGCTATAAAAATAAATACTTCTAGTGCGCCTTCCGCTCCGCAAGGGGTTGGCGCAACTCCAACTACCAATACTCTTAACTCCTTTAGTTTTAATTGGTCCGAACCATCTTCATTCCTCGGTTCAGCTAACAATTTAGTTTATTGTTACACCATCAACAGCTTGCCAAGTGCTAATAATTGTACTTTCACCGATGCTGGAGAAACTAGCCTGCCAGCAGGGGCTTACGCCAACCAACCAGGCGAGAATACTCTATACGTAGTGGCTAGGGATGAGTCTAGTAATATTAACTATTCCAACTATGCTAGTGTTTCGTTCTTTGCTAATACTGCAGCACCGGGCATACCTCTAGACGCTGATATAGCTGACGTATCGGTTAAGTCTAGTTCAAATTGGCGACTGGCAGTTACCTGGAATGAACCATCTTCGGTTGGAGCCGGGGTGGAGAGCTATAAGATATACAGATCTACAGATAACAGTAGTTATAGCGTAGTCGGTTCAAGCTCGAGCACCTCTTTTGTAGACGCTGGTTTATCGCAACAACTTTACTACTATAAGGTTAAGGCCTGCGATAGCGCTAATAACTGCGGAGCCTATAGCTCTAGCGTAAGTGACACACCGACCGGTAAATTTACCTCACCAGCCGGTATTACTAGCAAGCCTAAAGTTAGCAACATCACCACTAAGCGAGCCACGATTAGTTGGTCTACAGAGCGAGATTCAGACAGTAAGGTGGCAATTGGTACGGCTAGTAATAAATACAGTGATTCAGAGATTGGTAACTCCGATCAGGTTACCTCGCATTCGATTGATCTGGACAACTTAGCAGCTGGCACGACCTATTACTTCAAAGCTAAGTGGACCGATGAAGACGGAAATACTGGAGTTAGCCAAGAATATACCTTTAAAACTGCCCCAGCGCCAGTACTTAAAGAAGTAGACACCACATCAGTTGGGCTGACTACGGCTAATATTGAGTTTACTACTAAGTCGGCAGTTAAGGTTGACTTAAACTTCGGCCAGAATGAAGCTTTTGGTGGTATAGAAACCATAAATACATCAGCCGAAGAGTCAACCTACCAGATTCGTCTGGAAGGCTTAAATGACGGCACTAAGTATCTATACAAGATTACTATGCAAGATTCTGAAGGCGGGTCATATCCAAGCAGTATTTTTACTTTCACTACTCCACCAAGACCAGCTATTAGTAATTTGCGTTTCCAACCAGTGAAAGGTGAACCAACGAGTACTCAAAAAGTAACCTGGCAGACTAATGTGCCGACTACTTCAATAGTTGAATATACTCGGATTGGTGGAAGCGCGCTTAATATCCAAACCAGTGAGCTAAAGACCAATCACACTATTTTGATCAAGGGCTTACAGGACAGTAGTAAATACTCTTTGGTAGCCCAGGGTAGAGACAACGCTGGTAATTTGGCGGTATCCGACGAACAGATCTTCGAAACGGCTCTAGATACTAGACCACCTGAAATCTTCGAGGTTGTTATTGAACCTAGCGTTCGAGGCACTGGTGCCGAATCTCGAGGTCAAATTGTCGTATCCTGGAAAACCGATGAGCCTAGTACTTCGCAGGTTGCTTTTGGTGAGGGTTCAAATGTGGAGACGTTTAATAATCGGACAGCTGAAGATAGTCAGCTAACCACTGAACATCTAGTAATTGTCTCCGACTTACCGCCAAGCAAGGTTTACAGTATCGCCCCAGTATCTAGTGATCAGGCCGGTAACCAAACCATAGCTGAGTCGCAAGCAGCGATTATTGGTCGAGCTACCGATAGTGTACTGAGCATCGTACTAAACACTCTAAGGAACGTATTTGGACTATAACATGAAGGATATTACTAAAAACGATACTAGTCATGTAATAAAGCCGAATAAAGGATCTGAGCATCCATCTAGTACCGACCGTCACCGAACATTAATCAAGGTCCAAGGTATCGAGCAGTCCTTTAAGGTTGGTGAAGAAACCGTAGAAGTGCTGCATAACAGTAGCTTCACGATTGAAGAAAAGACTTTCAATATTATTTATGGTCCATCAGGTTCTGGTAAGTCAACGCTTCTAAATGTACTTAGCGCTATTCAGCCACCAACTAGGGGTAGGGTAGAAATTGCCGGTTTTGATATCTATAAGTATAAACCAGAGCAACTAGCCTACTTTAGGGGCAGTCAAATAGGCGTTGTCTACCAGCAAAACTATTGGGTTAGCAGTTTAAATGTAATTGAAAATGTTGCTTTGCCACTATATTTTCTCGGTAAGAAGAAGCAAGAAGCTCACCGCTTAGCGATGGATGCCCTGCAACGAATTGATATGGCCCCGTTTGCCAAGAAAAGCCCACTACTATTGTCCGGCGGTGAGCAACAAAGGATTGCCATGGCCAGAGCCATTGTGGCTGATCCGATGCTAATTATTGCTGATGAGCCGACCGGATCACTAGATACCAAAAACGGGGATATGATCATGGCGCTACTACAGAGCTACAACCGAGATTTAAAGCGCACTGTAGTACTTGTAACACACAACATGGAATATCTTCCGTTAGCTGATCGACTGATAAAAATTAATGATGGCGTTTGTCAGGAGATGCAAAATGATGATGTTGGTCATACCACAAAGAATTTAATTAAAGATCTAGGCGATAGAATAGATAAATTAGCGGAGTCAAAACGAAATGGATAAAGCACGACTAAGTCTAGCAAAATCTAAAAGACCAACAATTAGTCTGCGCTTACTACTACATATGTCATGGCAGAATATTATTAGCAAGAAGCTTAGATCTTGGCTTACAATCATGGGCATTATTGTTGGTATTGGATCGATTGCCTTCCTGGTTTCTTTTGGTTTAGGATTGCAACAAATTGTTACCGATAATGTAGTTGGCGATAATTCTATCCGATCAATTGAGATTACTACTCCGAACTCCAGGATTATTAAATTGGATAGCCAGGCCATTGAGAAGATACAAAAGTTCCCGCATATCGATAAACTTGGGGTGGCTTATTCATTCCCAGCCAGTATTGGACTAAGTGGAGGTGGAATTGACTCTATTATCTACGGTGTCGATGATCAATTCCAAGAAATGACTACACTTAATCTAATCGATGGACGCTTACTAAATAATAAAGACCAAAATTCTATAGTACTTAGTACTGCAACCCTAAAAGCTATCGGTATAAGTGATAACAGTAAAGCGTTAGGCCAAGACGTAGAGATTACTGTACCCCTGCAATACGCTGATCCCGAACTGAAAGATTTAGAAGAGAGCTTTAAAATAGTTGGAATTATTGACTCCGGTCAGGACAATGAAATATTTACTACTACGGCTGTTTTTGACGCCCAGCAAGTTCCAATCTATAAGGTGGCTAAGGTTATAGCCGATGATACCGATAACATCAATGAACTGCGAACTCAGATTGAAGCTAGTGGATTTCAGACCTCTTCACCAATCGATACCTTAGACCAGATTAATCAGTTGTTTAAGTTCTTTAATATTATTCTCGCAGGATTTGGAGCGATTGGTATTATCGTGGCCTTGCTAGGTATGTTTAATACCTTGACCATTTCTCTACTAGAGAGAACTAAAGAAATAGGTTTAATGGTAACGCTGGGTGGTCGCAGAAGAGATATGCGTAGACTATTCATGATCGAAGCTTCTATACTGTCGATTATTGGTGCTTTAAGCGGCATAGTATTATCCTACGTTAGTGGGCAGATAATCAACCAAGTAGCTAATGCCAATGCCGCTAGTCGAGTTAGTGAACGATTTAATATATTCTCAACCCCAATGTGGCTAGTGGCTGTACTAGTTCTGTTTATGCTGGCTGTCGGACTGCTAGTGGCTTTCTTCCCAGCTAAGCGAGCGGAGCGAATCAACCCTATAGATGCCCTAAGGCGCGAGTAAAAGGATAAAAAATACAATAACTTAGTTGTAGTTTGGTGCTGGTGGAAGATTAAAGTATTCTTCAGCTGTCAGTTTAGATTTGTATAACTCTGTGGCCAGCTGAACGCCGAAATAGCGTAGATGCCAGGGTTCGTAGTCATAGCCAGTGATATTTTGTTTATCTTGTAAATAGCGAACTGCAAAACCGAATTTATGAGCATTGTCAGCAAGCCACTGACTTTCTTTAGTCTCTGCCCAACACTGTTCTAGATAGCAATAATTGGTTTGACTTACGATATCGGCAGCTAGTCCAGTCTGGTGTTCGCTGTGGCCAGGGCGGGCGCTAAACTTATCGGCATTAGTCTGACCGTTATTGGTAACATAGCTATTATACAGACCCGCTTGGGTGCTAGCCGACCGGTAGCCACTAGCAAACCTAATGTTGATTCCATCTTTGCTGGCCTGTTTGAACAGCTCCTCAAGCTTAGACGAAGCTACTGGAGATAACATCATGTTCTCGGAAGTTGGGCTGCCAGTACGAGGAACGTTTGGATTTACCAATTCTGGTACATAGTTCTGTGGCAGTGGGCGTTTTTTATTGACAATAACCCAAGGGCTACTAGCTTTGGACAGTGAGTACTTTGGCTGACCATTTTCATTTGTTGTTGTAGGGGCATTATTGTTTTGGGTTGTCGAGTTGTCTGCTTCTTTATCTTGGCTGTCGCTGTAAATAGATAATATTAAAAGACAGCTTACTACCAAGATCATAATAAGGTAAATTTGCCGAAAAGACTTTTTGTTTTTGAATTTAAGCATAGCTTAATTGTAGCAAATTATTGTTAGCTATCTTTTTTCTATGAAGGTGAAAGCATAACCTGTCCGACCAGCTCGTCCAGCTCTACCAATTCGGTGAACATAGTCGCTGAAAGATTGCGGAGTAGAGTAGTTAATGACGTGAGTAACGCCATCGATATCTATACCTCTGGCTGCTACATCAGTTGCCACCATAATATTTATCTTATCTTGCTTGAAGTTTTGTAGGGCTCGCTTTCTTTGCCCTTGAGTCTTTCCACCGTGAATTAAGTCAGCTTTGAAGCCGTGGTCTCTGAGAGATCGGCTGAGTTTATCGACATCACGCCGAGTTTCATCAAATATTAATACTTTATTGTTTTGATCAGAAATTAGGATGTCGTGCAGTTTGCTTACCTTTTCATTGGCATGCGAGTAGCGGACTACGTCTTGCTCTACTGAGTCGGCTGTATCGCCTGTAACTACAGAGATAGATATCGGATCTTTGCTGTAGTCATTAATTAGGGTTCGAACTCTGGTATCCATTGTTGCTGAGAAGAAGTAGGACTGACGGTTATCGGTCGGTATTTGCCTTAGAATTTCCCGCATGTCATCAATAAATCCCATGTCTAACATTCGATCGACTTCATCCAGCACCACCATACTGAAATTATTTAGTTTAAGGGTTCCTCTTTCTAGGTGATCTTTAACTCGGCCTGGAGTACCAATAACTAGATTAGGTCGTCTTTTAAGGTCTCTAAACTGTGGACCTATAGGCGAGCCACCGATAAGTAACGCCCAGTATAATCGGCTACCTGAAAGTAGGCTTTTACATTCTTGCAGTATTTGATCAGCTAATTCGCGGGTTGGGGCTAGAATTATGGCTTTGGCTCCCGGGTTGGTCATTAAATGGTGAATGACAGGGATAGCGAAAGCCATGGTCTTACCGGTCCCGGTATTGGCAATACCAATCACATCACGGCCATCAAGTCCGTGGGGTATGATCTGGTCTTGAATCGGTGAAGGCGATTTAAAGCCTCTCTCGGCAATTCTTTTAGATAAGCCAGGATTTACCTTAAAGTCGCTAAAGCTATTGGTGGCTATGTATTGGTTGTTCTCGGTAGGTACTTTAGCTGCTTTGATAAAGCGCTGGGGATTAATGTAGTCTTTTTTTGGTCCGCGGTTCCGGCTGAACTTACGATTACTGCTGAAGTGTCGACTACGACTGTTTTTACCCGAACCGGGTCTATTGCTAGGTTTATGATAACTTTTTTTGTACATTAAAATGAATCCTTAACTGTTAGTTTTATTCGATTTGGATCGTTAGAGATGAAAATCGAAACAGTTATTCTTCGGATTCATCAATTAATATTTATTAGATCAACATAATAATAACATAAAAATAAAGATCTAGCAATTATTCTGGTATTCTGATATAATATGCATAAGTATCATCCGTTAAATACTATAGTTATTTAAACCTGGCTTAAAGTTATACTGCCGTTTTGTAGACTACTAAAAGTAAGTTCAACTATAAATCGGGCTTAAAGCGACTAAAGATAGATGTCTGATGCTTAGGTTTTTATTAATAATTATCAATGGATAGGTGGTAACTATGATAGACATTTTTCACAGTACAAATGCATCAATTGAGTTAAAGAAATTAGATCGAGCTAAAACAGGGTCTTGGTTAAATGTGGTTGAACCTACTGAAGCCGAGCTTAATCAGCTAGTGGATTCGTATGGCCTCGATCTTGATCTATTAAACGATGCCAATGACATTTACGAAACTCCTAGAGTTGAGCGTGACGGAAATAACACCTATGTGTTTGCTCGCTACTGCTATCCTAAAGGCGTTGCTATTGCCACAGAGCCAATACTAATTATCTATACTAAGAATAATTTAATCACCATCCAGCGTCGCCAAAACCCAATTCTAGACCGAATTCTTTCCGGCTCAGAGTCTATTGCTACAACTCAGCGAACCAAAGCATTCCTACAGATCCTAACTGCTATTAACTATTCATATGAAAAGCATATGTATTCAGTTAATAAGCATATTATTGGACTTCGGGGTAAGTTAAGTAAGACTGACATAAAAAATGAATACTTCATTGAATTTATAGATATAGAAGAAAATCTAAACGAATATTTAACTGCTCTGCAACCACAGTCGACAATGTATAAAAACCTACTAAATGGACGTTTCTTGCCGCTTTATGAAGCAGATAAAGATCTTGTAGAAGACTTACAGCTTACAACTACTGAGTTGATCGATCTAATAAAATCTAGGATAAAAACTATCTCAAATATCCGCGATGCTTACTCGACAATCATGGCCAACAACCTTAACCGCATCTTTAAGCGACTAACTAGCATCGGAATCTTCTTAACTATTCCTACTATCGTGGCTAGTATTTATGGGATGAACGTAACTTTACCGGGAGCCAATGGCTCAGCTACCTTCTGGGAGATCTTAGTTCTGATAGTCCTCGGCACTGGCGGTACTGTTTACCTGTTCAAAAAACTAAAGTGGATATAATGTTAAATATAGCAATTGCTAGCAATCACTAAAATATAGCTAGAGTAAGAATAGATTAGTAATACCGGAAACTATCAGGTTTACGCCAAAAGCACCAATAAAAAAGCCATTTAATCTTAATAGTATGTCGGCGTTCTGATCAAAGATTGACTTGAACTGTGGCTTTAAGCTGTGACGAAGCAAAGCTAGTAGCGAAATAGATAAGAACGTTATAAGCATGACGATGAATATTATCATCGAGGCCATTAGCGGTCCTTGCTGTTTTCCAATAATTATACTAATTGCAATGGTTCCGGCACCAACCATAAAGGGAAGGGCGATTTCGGCAGCCAGGCGGTTTATTTCTCCCTTAGTCTGGATCAGTGATTTATTGCCTTTAATAATAAACAGTAGAGATACGGTCATAAGAACAATACCACCGAATATTCGGAAAGCTTCAAAGTCAATCTGCAGAAAGCTAAATAGCCTCTCACCAAAGATAGCAAAGGCAGCATATACCAGATAGGAGATAAGGCTGGCCCGGGCCACTATGTTGATAAAGTTTCTTAGTCCGACTTCTTTTTTCATTGGCAGGATGTATAAAAACAGGGCGATTGGATTCATCAGAATCAAGAAGTTAATAATTGATTGGGTTATATTCATAAGTCTCAGATTAGCATAGTTTCAAGCCAGTGTAGATAGTAATTATGGTTTGGGTAATTACAGGCCAGTTACTAGAGTATGGAGTTTGGTTTAAAAATAGTTTGCACTAGGTTAGTATATAAGCATGAATCAAATAGAGGCTAAATCAGCTGTAAACTTAGTTCTAAGGGCATTTGCTAGTGTTGTCACCGCTGGATCTGGAATATTTCTATTAGTACATGATTGGCAGTTCTCTAAACCAACTACTTTTGCTATTGGTCTATGTTCTGCATTTTTGGGCGTAATTTTTGCCGGTAGTTTGGCTAAAAACTATAAATTAATATTCGGCCTAATCTTATTCGGGGCCTATATGATGGCCCGAGCCCTGGGTTATATTGAGCATCCAATTGCTCGTTACCTAGTTGGTATACCGCTATTATTCTTAGGTCTTCTCAGTATATATAAATTAATTATCGACAAGGATTAAAGATGTCAGCAAATTCAGATAAAGTAATTTTTCGCTTATTAATTGCAGCAACCATTTTCACGCTAGGTTTTGGAACGGTGTTCTTTCATATCGTAGAAAAGTGGAGCTGGCTAGATGCCTATTACTACTCTGTTATTACTTTAACTACTGTTGGCTATGGCGACTTTTCACCAGAAACCAGGCTAGGCCGGTTCGTGGCAACTATCTATATTTTTGTAGGCGTCGGAATAATTGCCTTATTTATCCAAAACGTAGTTAAACGTAGAGGCAGTAAATTTGTAAGTAAACATACTACCGACAAGCTTGATTCTGATAAGTAGCTTAATCTACTATTAAATGCTACTTTGCTTGGTTATTCTTAGCTGATAAGCCAAATACTATCCACATCGGACCAGAGATAAGCGCAAATAAGCCTATTACCCAAACAAAGGCTAGTGTCCCGCTAACTGGATATCGCCATATAATAACTCCAGTTAGAACAGCCAATATACCGTATACTACACTGGTTATTTTGTGGTCGCTTAGTGATGATTCATTGTCGACGAAAGGCAATATCAAGGCGGCTACACCGTCAACTATAAAGGCAATGGCTAGCAGTGCTACTAAAGTTGCTACAGATAATGCAGGGCGCTGGATTAGGTAGGCACCAACACCAAGTTGCAGAGCACCAACTATTAGGGTGAACAACCAGCTCATACCATTTTTCATGGTCGAAAAGGCTTTTATTAGGTGAAGGACACCACTAGCAAGCAGCCACAGCACTACTAAGGTAGAAAATGTCAGTACTGTTAGGCCGGGCCAAACTAAGGCCAGAATACCGAACAGAATAGCGATAACCCCCCTTAAAATTGATAAATTACCCAGCACTTCTAGGTTCGATGCGGTTGAGTTTTTCATATACCTCTCCTTATTTATAACTTTATTATGCTACGCAGTGATAGGGCTGTCAATTATAGGTTTAGAGTAAAATACAATTAACAAATAGTAAACAAACTGGAGTGGTTTATTGTGCTATTAAATTTTAGTGGTATTATAACAATATAAAAGGGAGAAGGTATATGGTTATATTATCAATATTTCTACTAATACTAGGAATAATAACTGCATTTGCGGGGTTGCAGTTGTTTAAACTACTTTTGCCACTAGTCGGCTTTATTAGCGGTGTTATGGTCGGCTTTGGTGGAGTGCAAGGTTTATTTGGTGTCGGTGCGGTCAGCACCTCGATCGCCATCATAATGGCCGTGATTGTCGGGACAATAATGGCACTTCTGTCATATTTATTCTTTGAAATCGCTGTTGTTGTTTTAGTTACAGTCCTAGGTGTATCGGTATTTTCATACCTAGCAGTAGCAATTGGTCTAGGCGACAATGGCTTCCTGCTATTTATGCTAAGTCTAGCCGGTGGAATACTTGGCTTCATGGTAGCTACTGCCGGTCCGTTGTCACGAAGTTTGGTAATTGTAGCAACCTCAATGATCGGCGTGGCTTACATTCTAGCCAGCATACTACTACTTGTAGGTTCAGTATCGGTGGACAGACTTCTAACTGAAGGTATTGTTCGAACAGTTCTAGATGTAGTAGATCAAGAGTTTGTCTGGCTACTTGTTGGTCTGGGTGGTTCATTGTTCGCCATCAGCGTGCAGAACAAGTCACAAGAGTACAAAATGGTCACTGACCAGTACCAATTCAAAGAGATTAAATAGCTTACAATAAGTTTGGTTAGTAATATTAATTTATATAAATTTAGGAGAAAATTATGGCAGCTAACAAATTAAACAAGAAAGTAACAGGCGTAAAATCATCAACTGTAGCGATGTTTGAAGGTGTCTTTGCAGCAATATTAGGACTTGGTGTAGCCATCCTGTATAGCTTGCAAAGCACAATTACCTATACACAAGAAACTGAACGATTACTGGGCGGTATGGTCTTCGGAGTTTCAGTTGGAATCATCAGCATGATAGTAGTTCCTTTAGTATATTTTGCTATCGGCTGGGTTATTGGATACTTCCACGGATTTATCTTTAACGTAGTAGCTGAAAACTCTGGTGGAATTGTACTTCGAATCGAAGATCAGAAATAGCTAAAAATATTCACTTAATAGAGGGTAAGTAATGAATCAAGAAAAAATTGTAATTCCAGGGTACTTGAGAATCAGTAAAATAGTAGCCTACATTATGTACGCTTGGGTGCTTATTGGAGTAATTAGTCTGACTCTTAGAACATTCTTGCTAGCATTTTCAGCTAATCCGAGTACGCCATTTGTAAAGTTTGTATATAACACCTCAGCCGACTATTTGAATCCATTTAGGGGTATTTTCCCGGCTAAGACTGTCGGTGAGACTGGCTATTTTGACGTTGCGGCAATGTTTGCGATTATTATCTATCTGTTTGTAATGTGGGGCTTTTCGGCCTTAATTCACTATCTGCAGAATAAGATTGATATATCTAGGAAAGAACAAGAAAAAGCGCTAAACCAAAAAGTACTGCTGGCTAACTCACGTCCGCGAACTAGCTCTAGAAGTAAGAAAACTAGTCGCAAATAATCTAGACAGCATAATCTGAACTACTTAGGCATTTTTGAATACTTTAAGAAAAGTGTTTACTGTAGTAACGATTAAGATCATAATTACTGGCCCCAGGACTATACCTAAGAAGCCAAACAATGCTAATCCAGAGAATACACTTAGCAATGTTAGTGCTGGATCTAGTCGGGCTTCTGATGGTACTAGTTTAGGCCTAAGAACATTATCTATATTAGTAACTATTAGCAGGTGTCCGGCTAGTATAAGAATTCCTTGCCAGTAATCTCCGAGTAGCAGCATGACTATGCCGATTGGAATAGAGAGTATTCCACCACCTAGTGGCACAATGGATAGTAGGGTTAGAATTATCAGGAAAAAGAAAAAAGTAGAATGGAAGCCGGCTAAGTATAAAAATATAGCTCCGGTTAAACCTTGGCAAAATGCTATCACGAATTGACCTTTAACCATCGCTTTGGTCATAGTGTGAGCCCGCTTAATGTAGAGGTCGCTGATTTGTCGGCCTAGTGGGTTCATTCTTTTAAAGAACTCGATCAATTTTTCTTGATTAATTAATATTGCCAAGAACACGTAAATATAGATTATTAAGGTTGTAATGAAGCTACCAATGCCTGACACCCAAGAGGTAATAAGGCTAAATACAGTTTGACCGGCGGTTTGTAGGAAATTAATTATATGATCACGGACCCCACTTTCAGTTAGCTGAAAAGGGATACCAATGTCACTTAGGGTAGAGTTAATGGTTTTGATGGCACTTTCTAGTAATTGGTTTAAGTCAGTGTTTTGGCTAGTCAAATTCAAGCCATCGACAATGTTAGCAATTTGGTAAGAGGCCAGAACGACTATTATAGCTACCGGTATAATTATGGCGATTATTGTAACTAGTAGAGTGAGGGTTGCTGCACTATGCGGTTTGAACTTCTTAGACTTTAGTTTAAGGTAGATTGGGTTAAAGACGACGGCTGCAACAATGGCTGAAATGATTAGTAAGAGATAGTGTCTTAGGAAGAAGATACCCAGAATAACAGCTAGAATTGTAGCTATTACTAAAGCTTTTTTCTGAGTGTCGCTCACCTTTAGGTCTGTCATAACAGCCATTATAGCCTAAATAATCGTATTTAATCAGTTATTTTAGTTTTTTTCGGATATAGCTTTCGACTTCTGATCCTAGGCTAGGATGGTCGATTGCAAAATCTATCACGGTCTTTATATACCCAAGCTTATTACCGGTATCGTAATAGGATCCGCTGGGTACCTCATAGCCATACATCTTATGACCATCATCCATCATCTGTTGCATGCTTACTTGCTGAATAAACTCGGTGCCTGGGCCTAGGCTATCTTTTTGTTGGCGCAAATAGCCAAATATAGCAGGATCTAATATATATCCACTGACAGAAGCCATATCAGACGGTGATTTATCTCGGCTACCTGGTTTTTCGATTATTGAATTCATCTTGATTAATCCCGAACGAACTGTTTCTCCGCCAACAAAACCGTATTTGGAGTAATCCTGCTCAGACGAAGCTTTTATGCAGGTGAATATTGAACCACCAAGTTCATTATGTATTTCAATTAATTGTTTGAACCGGGCAGGTGAGGATTTGAATATCTCATCGGCAAAAGCGTAAATAAATGGTTCATCGCCGATTAGATGTTCAGCATTAAGTATTGGTGTAGCATTGCCGTAGGGTCCTTTTTGCCGGATGTAAGCAAAGTTAGCTAAGTTAGAAATATGTTCAGTGTCAGTAAGTAGTTGGTCTTTGTTGCCCTGCATTAAGTTATTCTTAAGATCAGAGCTTATCTCATCAAAATGATCTTCAATCGATCGTTTGTGATAGCCCGTTACAATGATTATATCTTCAATACCAGCTTCAACTAGTTCTTCGACGATGTATTGGATTATCGGTTTGTCGATCAGCGGTAACATTTCTTTGGGCATAGCTTTGGTTTGCGGTAGGAACCGGGTGCCGAAGCCGGCCGCTGCGATTACTGCTTTTCTTATCTTTTTCTGAGCCATATCGATAGTGTAGCATCTAGGCAACTACCCAGGTCAAATAATAGCGAAAGTGAAGTGAACTAGAGTATCTTTATATAGATTGCTATAGATTGCTATTAATCAACAAACTTTTTAGCCAATGATCTGCCGCCTTTAGCATTGAAGTCGAGAGTTGTGATTGGGAAAGGAATAAGTATGTCTTCACGGTCATATACTTCCTTGATAGCCATTATAGCCTGGCTACGAGCTTCTAAGTAATCTGGCTGGCTCTCAAATTTTATCCAAAATAGTAGACTTAGGTTTATTGAGCTATCGCCAAATTCTTCGAAGTACAGCTCAGCTGGCACTGTGTAGTCCATGCCTTCTACTTTCTTTATAGCCTCAAGTGTAACTTTTTTAACTTTGTTTAGGTCTTCGCCGTAGCTAACTCCAACTTTTAAGTCGATTCGCCTGTTTTGGTTGCGGGTGTAGTCAATTACTTGACTTAGGAATATATCTTTATTGGGGATATATACAATTTGTCCGTCTAGGGTCTTTATAGTAGTCGTTCGTAGGTCAATCCGCTGGACTACTCCAAATACTTCGTTCACTTCCACTAGGTTTCCAACATTGAACTGTGGTTGCATGGTGATAGTAACCCCAGCAATAAAGTTACTGGCGATGTCTTGAAAAGCAAATCCAAGAGCTAAACCAACAATACCTGCTCCAGCTAATACTGATGTAACTACGCCGTCCAGAGCCAAGACCTTCAATGCACCGATTAAACCTACAAGTATGACAATAATGTAGATTATGGTGGCTATTAGTCTAACGACTGATGGCTTGCGGTTAATTCGCTTTACTAGTCTTTCAGTGATTAGTCGAATAACTTTAGCTACTAGAACGAAGGCGATGAATAGTAATAGTGCGCCACTTAATTTGGGGAGGTAATCAAGAAAGGAGTCCAGTAATTCTGAAGTCTTGTTAGAAAGTTCGCCAAGCATACATAAGCATTATAACAAATAACCTGGAGGTATTAGTTCCAGGTTATCTATTCCAGCTATTTTGCTGCCAAGTTATGCTTGATTTAGTGCTGTTTATTTCTTCCAGTTTTTATGGATATCGCTAACGATTTTGCCAGCTGTTTCTTTACCGCCAAGACCGAAGGCAAGACCTAGAGCCAGCATGATGCCGCCAACTATTACAGTTAGGTTATTGGTTATGATCGTTAGATCAAGTCCTAGTTGAGCAGCTGCAAGTGGAAAACCAAAAACTAGAACTACAATCTTTGTTGTTTGAGCTAAGCCATTGTGAATTGCGATACCAGCACTACTGGCAGTTTTGCCAACTACGTCACGTAGTGCATTTCCAGCTACGAAGGTTAGACCGGCGATAATTACTGCGGCGAAGATGTTTGGTATGAAGTCAATTAGCGAATCAAAAGTATTGGTAAGTGCTGGTAGACCTAGAACGTCAACTGCTGCACCTAGGAATACTAGGATGATAGCCCAGCGTACAAATATGGAAACAACTCCATCGATGTCAATCGCTTTTACACCCAGTTCATTAAGGGATTTAACTACTGGTTTGCTGTTTTCGACATAGTCGACAACTTTTCCGATAATTTTCGCAATGAAGCGAGCTAGCACTACACCGACTAGTAATAGTAGTAGAGCTACTAATAGCTTCGGTAGAAATTCTACTGAGCTTCTAATAATGTCTAGAAATGAATCTTCTAGTGTTTCTATGATTCCATCGTTCCCCATAGGTCCTCCTTGTTTATATTTACCAGTATAACGAAGATAGAGGTTAATGCAAAAATGGCTGAATTATTAAGAAGAACTACCGTTGCATAAATAACGACATATCAATATTGAGCTGATGTGCTCGTTGCCTCATGAGCTTTAGCGCCTTTTTCTCTACTTGACTGATCCACTGTCTTGATACTCCGTACATGTCACCGACCTCCTCGAGTATTTTTGGTTGACCATCATCAAGGCCAAACCTATGATGGATGACTTCTTTTTGCATGCTATTTAAACCATCCATTATAGCTTCTAGTGTTTGCATATAAGTTAGTTGGTCGGCTACGCTTTGATCTATTTCTGGCTCAGTGCCAGCTGAGCTGGTATCAGTGCTCGCAGGAGTCAATAATTCTGATAGTTCACTATTGTTATCCGCGGGTGAGGTTCCAGAGTAATAGCCTATAGGTTGGTTTATGGAAGCTACACCTCTACTTATTATTTGAAGTTCTTCTATGGTCTGACTGTCAATTCCGGTAGCCTGGCTAAGCTCTTGCCTAGAAGGTGTTCTACGTAGCTCGTCTTGGAGACGCCCTGAAGTGCTGTTGATGACACTTAGTTGTTCTAGTCGATAGGCGGGTAATCTAATTGGTCTGTTCATGCCTTTAATAGCGCTTTTTATTGTTCTTTCAATGCGTTCGGTAGCGAAAGTAGAAAATTTGTAACCAAGGCTAGCATCAAACTTTTTTATAGCTTGGTTTAAGCCAATGTTACCTTCGCTGATAAGCTCTAATGGTGATATATCCGGAGTCCGAAAGCGTTTGGCGATACTAACCACTAAACGAGTATTGGATAGAAATATCATCTGGTAAGCCGCTACGGATGAAAGCACTAGTCGTTCGGTTGCAACGGAAATATCTTCTGAGTTTGGCGCCCCTTCGCTCAGATACCAGTTCATTCCGGTGTTAAAACTATAGAACAATGAAACCTCATCATCTTTACTTAGAAGTGGTGAAGTCCCAATTTCGGCAAGGTAGCGAGAGTGTGAATCATCATCTTTATGTGCTCCAGCTCTGCCTATTTGATGTCTTCTAACTTTTCTTTTTACGTATGGATGATCTTGGTATCTAGCTAGTACATCATCTATTAGGGCAACTCGCCATTGTTCTAATTTCTTTTGCTGTCCTTCAGTCAGTTCAGATAATTCAGCTAAATCTGGGTTAAGCTCGATTTCATCGTTTGAGTGAGGTTGTGGTAGTGAATTATTGTTAGGAAATATATCCGGAGGCTGTTGCTCATAACTAACAGAATCTATTGTTTCTCCACTGAATTCACTAGGAGCGCTAGGTGGGCTGGAAGCTCTAGAGTTTTTTGACATGAATAAAACTTACCATGAAATAACAGATTAAAAAAGCATTAGGATATTACGCAGATTTCTTGCGATACACGTAAGCAGCTATAGGGACAGCAACAACAATAGCCGCAATACACCAAGCTACGGCAGTCCAAATGTAATTTTCGGTTGGAAAGTCTAGAAAAAGAGCCCTGATTGCTTCTATGACTTGAGTAATTGGCTGATTCTCGGCGAAGGCCTTCAAGGCTCTTGGCATACCATCGGTTGGCACAAAGGCAGAACTAGCAAAGGTAAGTGGGAAGATAATTATGAATGTCAGCCACTGGACTGCTTCAACGCTTTTAGCGATTACTCCCATAATAGCCATTAGCCAGGAGAAGGCTAAAGTGAAAAGCAGCAGGATGCCTATGATAGCTATCCAGCCTAAGAAATCGGCCTGGGGGCGGAAGCCGATAATTAGTCCTACAACTATCATGACGGCAGTTGAGATTGAGTTTCTAAAGACATCAGACACCACATGCCCAGTAATAACGGCTAGGTTATTCATAGGTAGCGAACGGAAGCGGTCGACGATACCTTTTTGCAGGTCATTACTAATTGCTACGGCAGTAGTGGTTGATCCGAAAGCCAAAGTTTGAACAATAATTCCGGCCATTAGGAAGCTGAGATAACTGACTCCTTCCGGGAGGGCTAGCTCTATAGCCCCACCAAAAACAGCTGCAAATAACACCAGAAACATTATTGGCTGAAAGAATGTACCAAGCAACTGATCGATGTTGCGCAGAATATGACGACTACTGCGCTTGATCATGATCAGGGTATCCCGGAAAGCAAGACCAGTTTTGTTGGTCTTGATAAATTCTAATTCTTTACTGGCCATTACTTGTCTTCCTTTCCAGTTACCGATAAAAATACATCATCAAGCGTTGGTTTGTGGATGGCGATATTATCTACTGTAATTTTTTCTTTTTCTAGTTTATCTAAAATATCTCTAACATCACGACTACTGTTTTTTACGGGAATAGATAGTAAGAGTTCTTTATCGTTGGTATCAACGCCTTGGTTTTTAATAGCCTTTTTGGCCTGTTGGAAAACTTTATTGCTAGCAAAGCCTAGTTCTAGGCGGTCTTTACCAATTTTGCTTTTTAGTTGCTTGGCGGTTCCCTCTGCGATTACTTTACCGCCATCAATTACAATGATGTTATCAGCTAGCTGATCAGCTTCCTCTAAGTACTGAGTAGTTAACAGAATGGTAGTACCTTCCTTTACAAGGTTCTCTATAATCTTCCACATTGCTTTTCGTGACCTGGGGTCTAGACCAGTAGTTGGCTCGTCGAGGAATATTAGTGGAGGGGCGGCAATTAGGCTAACTGCTAGATCAAGTCGGCGACGCATACCACCAGAGTAGGTTTTTGCTGGTCGATCAGCCGCATCAACCAGATCGAAATCTTTTAATAATTCTTCAGCTCGTTGTTTTGCGCTAGCTGATGTTAAACGGTAAAGTCGACCCATCATAACTAGGTTTTCGCGACCGGTTAACAATTCATCAACAGCTGCAGCTTGGCCAGTTAAGCCAATTACACTACGTACTTTATCGGCGTCTTGTTTGACATCGAAACCATTTACTTGGACCTTGCCTTTATCGTAGCTTAAAAGGGTGCTAAGTATTCTAACTGTAGTTGTCTTTCCAGCGCCATTTGGGCCTAGTAGAGCTAGAATGGTGCCTTTTTCTACTTTGAAGTTAACCCCTTTTAGGACTTTAACTTTGCCGTAACTTTTGTGTAGGTTCGTTACCTTTATAGATTGTTTCATTCTATGATGACTATTCTCTTTAAACTATTACTAAAATATTCAATACCAGTATATAGAAAAACCAAACTAATAGCCAAACAACGAGATAAAGGGTATATAATCTAAGATATGAGCTTTATTAGTAAGTACTACCCAGATGAGCCAACCAAGAGGATAACAGTTATAGAGGATTTATGGGAATACGCAAAAACGCAAGAGCCTAGAGCTGAGGAGGGGCTTAGCTATGGATTGCCAGCCTTAAAGTTAGACGGAAGACCATTAATTGGTTTCTCTATTGCTAAAGAACATATGACCGTTTATCCATTTAGTCCTAAAGTAATATCCGCTTTACAACCAGATCTTGGTGACTATAGCTACTCAAAAGGGCTGATTCGTTTCAGCGAAGCTAAGCCAATTAGTAAAGATATAATTGCGGCGCTTATTGAGCTGCGCAAAGAAGAGCTAAAGTAAATACATGACTAGTAAAGATATCCCATCCGGCATATATCACGAACTTCCAACAGATATACAAACAGAGCTTCGGAAGAATAGTAAAGCGCTCTCTGCTTGGAGAAGCATCACCCCGATTGCCCGTAATGAATTCATTTGTTGGGTAGTTAGTGCCAAGCAAGATAAAACTAGAACTCGAAGAATCCAGAGAACCGTAGAAGAACTAAACGAAGGTCAAAGAAGACCTTGTTGTTGGGTGGGCTGTATTCACCGGACAGATAAAAAGCCTAGCCGTTGGCAAAAAGAGGTGCTAATAGATAAAAAAGTAAGTTAGCTTAATATTGTTGGTGAAGTATTAGCAAATAGCTAGTGTTAGTATAGATATATCGATGTACAAACAATTAGAAGATCCAATTATAGAAAAGCTTCAAGGAAATAAACCTGGACCAACGGTAGCCATAATGGTGGGTGTGCATGGAAATGAAAAGGGTCCTCAACAACAATGGGAATGGTTAAAGAGTTTGCAGATATCTTCAGGAACAGTCTACTTAATATTCGCTAACCCAACAGCAGCAAAATTAAACACCAGATTTGTTAACGTCAACTTAAACCGTCGATTTGGAAAGGCTAAGGACGAATATCCAGAAGATAGGATTGCTAGAAAGATAGAAGGGGTGTTGGGACAGTGCCATGGTTTATTAGATTTACATATGTACAACGAATCTATGGACAGACCTTTTGTAATTTGTCCGCCAAACAGTAACCAACTAGCTAGAGTCATGCCCACTAGCTATGTAGTAAATTTTCCACCTGAATTAAGTAGTGGTGGCTCTGATGACTATATGGAGCAGAACGGGAAGATAGGAATATGCTTTGAAACTGGGAGTGTTGACAGGCCTGAGCAGTACAAGGATGTTATTAGGGCGGGTGTTGATGCTTTCTTAGATTACTTCCAACTTACAAATAAGAAAGCTGGCATAAAGCCACAAGGGAAATTAAAAGACATTAAAATACTGGAGCTATCGAGCACAAAAATAGTTAAAAATTTGGACATAAAGTTTATGAAAGACTACTCCAGTTTCGATAGCCTAACTAAGGGTGAGCTGATATGCCAGGAAGCCGGCAAGGAATATACAGCTGACCAAGATGGCTATATATTATTTCCTCGACCAAACAACCCAGTTGGAGCGGAAGCCTATTATTTGTTGGTACAAAAATAAAGATATAGCCTCAAAGTTACGCTTTTGGTATTGTGGCCTGTATACACTATCTATACGCCCCTTTGCTACAATTAATTCATGGCCAGTATACTAGTTGTCGAAGATAATCAAGATATGCGTAAAGCAGTTAAAGCTTTCTTTTTGAGGGAGGGCTTTAAGGTGGTTGATGTTGCTTCGACTGAGGACGGCATTGATGCTGTTGATGAAAACCACTTCGACATAGCTCTAATTGATATAAACCTACCTGGTAAAAGTGGCTTTGATATGGCTGAATATATCCGCGGTAGCTATGATGATATGCCATTAATAGCACTGACTGCTAGAGATAGTCTGGACGATAAACTGAAAGGCTTTAATATCGGGTTTAGTGATTATGTGGCTAAACCATTCAATCTAGAGGAAGTGTTAGCTAGAGTACGGGCACAGCTAAAAAATAACTATAGTGATCAGGAGATCATCCAGACTGCAAAACTAAAGATCGATCCTCGTTCAATGAAATTCTGGGTAGACAGCAAAGAAGTTGAATTGACTCAGCTGGAATTTAGGCTGATCCATATTTTGATGCGTAACGCCGGAGTATTGGTGAAAATAGATGATGCCATAGAATATGCATGGGGTGAGCAAAGTGATTTAGTTGATCCACCAATTCGGGTGCACATCGCACATTTACGGAAAAAGATTGGAGATAATCACTTTACATTAATAAAAACTATTCCCGGAACAGGATATATACTAAATGACTAATGTAAACAACAAGCCATTTAATTACAGTGGATATAGCAGTATAAAACGACTATTCACTGTTTCAATAGTGATGTTAACTACTGCATCTATACTGGCTTTGGGGTTAATGCTGTATGAATCAAATACTATAAAATATTCCTCAGATGTTAATTCTAGCGAACTTCAGCAATTGGTGGCGGATAACCCAGAGTTAGTAGAGTACCTACAGTCTGAGCATCAAAATGAAGCTCATTTTTTGAAAATTTCAAGCTTAGTTCAGCAGAACCAACAACGCGAACTTGGCCGCTTGATTGTATACCTAACATTACCAGTTATTGCTATATCCGGCTTAATAGGCTATCTATTATCTAAGAAGCTATTATCTCCTGTTGAAGAAGCCCAGGCTAGTCAAGACAGGTTTATCCAGGACGCCGGCCATGAGCTCAGAAACCCGCTAGCTACCATGCAGGCGGTTCTAGATAATGCCGAACAGGAAAAAAGTATTACGGCCAATAAGTACAAAAATTTAATAGTTAGTTTGAAAAGACAAGTCAAAAGACTAGTCAATATAAATGAAGATTTAATCTATTTAGAGCGTTATGTAGTCGAAGATAAGCTAAGCAAGATAAATGTATCCGAGTTGTTATTAGACGTTATTGAAGATATGCAGACCCAGGCGACTGAAAAGAACATCCGATTTAAAACTGAGATTGAGCCAAATATCTATTTAATAATTAATACTAAAGATTTTGTAAAATTGACAAAGAATATAATAGAGAACGCTATTAAATACAGTAAAAAGAGTTCCAAGACCATTACAGTTCAGCTTAACAGGAGTAAGTCTAAAGTCATTCTTTCGGTTGCCGATCGTGGAGTTGGTATTCCTGAGGATCAATTAGATAAGATTACCGAAAGATTCTTTAGGGCCAAGAACGTAAATTCTTATGAAGGAACTGGTTTGGGTCTTTCGATAGTCAAAAAAGTAGCAGAACGCTACGGCGCTAAACTTACTATTAACAGTAAGTTAGGTAAGGGCACTAGCGTACAGATAGAGTTTAAATAAGCTATCAGTAAGTGCAATATATAGGTGTTATGTTGCTGACTATACGTTAACTTAACACTGACAATACGCCGACTATACATCACTCCTTCTACACTTAAATCACATTATTAATATAAGTTCTAAAGGAGGACTAAGTAATGCAAGAAGATACTAAAAAAACAGGTATGGTGATCGGTGGAGTAGCGGTGCTAGTAATCGCAGCTATTATCGGGCTGGTTGCTTTTAATAATAGCAATGATGATACCAGTAGCAATAATAGTACAAGTACCTCACAAAGTTCAGAGGATAATCAGTCGGAAGAACAAGCTAGTTCAAATATAGTTGAGCTTGCTCAAGCCTCGCCTGACTTATCTACTCTTGTTGATGCAGTGGTAGCTGCAGAGCTAGTAGACACGCTAAGTGATAAAAATGCAGAATACACAGTATTTGCACCAACCAACGCTGCTTTTGAGGCGTTACCAGAAGGTACGCTAGAGGATTTATTAAAGCCAGAGAATCAAAGTGATTTAGCGAATATCCTAACCTTCCACGTAGTTCCTTCGGTTGCTTTATCTTCATATCTTAGTGATGGACAGAAGATAAAAACTGTTCAGGGAGATGAACTAACAGTAGACATTACCGACGGCGTAGTTAGTATTAATGACGCTAAAGTAGTAACTGCTGATGTTCAAGCTAGTAATGGTGTAGTACATATTATCGACGCTGTACTGCTTCCTAACTAGGGTCATCAGCTATATGCAGCTATAGCCGAAAAAGAACTAACAACATAGACTGTCTTTTGCGAGAGACAGTCTATTTGTTTGTTGTCTGGTCTGCTACATCTTCTGGTAAGAATCCATTTTTTACCTGAAAGCCAGCTTTCCATTTATAGCCTTTGTTGTAGCCAAGATCTTTCATTAGTTTTGTCGGCGCGTTTCGAAGGTTGGTTGGCACCGGTGAGTTAGGGTAGCGGGATGCTAGATCTTTAGCCTTACTCATAGAATTAGTGACTTCACGAGATTTCTTAGCGCTACACATAGCTACAACCCCATGGGCCAGGGCATACTCGGCTTCTGGCAAGCCAACCCTTTCTACAGCTTGGAATACCGATATAGCTAGAGTAAGGGCATGCGGACTACTCATGCCAATATCTTCACTAGCAAAAACTATTATTCTCCTTGCAATAAATTTGGGATCTTCACCGGCATTTATCATGCGGTATAAATAGTACAGGGCAGCTTCTTGACTGCTACCGCGCATGCTTTTAATAAAAGCACTTATGACGCTATAGTGTTCATCGCCGTTTTTATCATAAGCTGGAACTCGTTTTTGAATAGCGTCTTTAATATTTTCTAGAGTGATACTTGTTTTACTTAGTCCAGTAGCAGTTTCTAGTGTACTGAGGGCTGTTCTGCCATCGCCACTAGATAGTTCGGCTAGTAAATCAACCGCTTTGGGGTTAATTTTCTTGTTTAGATGCTTGGCACCCTTTTTGATCAGCTTGGTTAAGTGATCCTTAGTTAGTTGTTCTAGTACTACTACTTTGGTTCTACTAAGCAAGGCATTAATTACCTCAAAACTTGGGTTTTCGGTAGTGGCACCGATTAGGATTATTGTTCCATTTTCGACATGAGGCAAAAAGGCATCCTGCTGTGCTTTATTAAAACGATGTATCTCATCAACGAATAATAGAGTGCGTTGGCCGAGTCGCCGGTTCTGTTCGGCGTGTTTAATTACTTGTCGGACATCGCTTAGTCCGCTAACAACCGCTGAAATTTCGATGAAATCGGCTTCCCAAGCATCACCCATGATCCTAGCAAGTGTTGTTTTGCCAGTTCCCGGTGGTCCCCACAGAATCATGCTAGTCGGCTGATTATTAGTAATAATGCTACGCAGGAACTTACCTTCGCCTAATACATGTTCTTGACCTACTACTTCAGATAGATTGCTGGGGCGCAGTTGATCGGCTAGAGGTTTGTTGCTTGTAGAAGAAGGGTGGTCCATATACTAATCTTATCATCTGAGGTGTTTATTCGGTTGGACGGAGCAAAAAATCCAATCGAATGTGCAATAGTATAGTAACGCAATTGTTATTCAATCAAAAAAGTGGTATAAAATAGTGAATGAAAGAAGGAGATCACTCACCTGAGCTGAGCATCGTTCAGGAGCGCATGCTAAATGCAGCAACTGAGAGGTTCGTCGGAAGCAAACCGGTTCCGGCGTATATGTTGGATAGTGTACGACGTATGGACACTCAGAGCGTGTTAAGACACACTGGAATAAAAGAAGATTTACCGCAAGAGCTAGTAGAACTTGAGCCAGAACAAGCCTGGACCTATATAGGTGGAGATCGTCAGGTGGCGGTGCCTTATGATTATCCAATAAATATCAGAGGGGATTTAAAATATGCTCCTCGAAGCACTGGTGAACAAAAATTAGATAGCGTTGGATTTGCGATGATGGTCGCTACTAGAAGTAAAATTATTGATGGCTATTACCAGTCAGGCAGGCTAATAAGTGATGAACTACTAAATTTGAATAATCTAGATAGTCTTCAAGTATCATCTGTTATACGATCGTGGCTCGATTACGACAAACAGATTTGTATTGAATCAGATGCTGAAGAAGCGGCTGTAATTACTGACTCTGAGCTATTAGTCCCAGTTCAATCTAACTATCCACCACCTGAGATTGTGGTGGCTATTCCCGTTAGACTAGGTGAGGACACTGTTAATATGAGAGCTACTCTACAGGCATTAAGTGACCAGGATATAGATCCTAAAAAAGTCGAAATAGTTGTTTTGGGCAATAAAATACTTTCAGTAGAAGAAGCATCATTAGAGGCAAATAGTAAGGAATTTATTGAATGTCAACAACAAATTGAATGTCAGGTGAGCCAATTCGAGGAAGAAATATTCGATTTCTTACTAGAAAATCCGAGCTTTAGAATTAGGGCTTTAGGCGCAGTTCTTGGCTCATGGAATTCTATTGGAAGTGTCCGTCGAACGTTGTTCCGGGATATTGCTAATACACACCTCAGAAGATCGGCAGAGAATAATCCGATAATCGTAAATTTAGATGCTGATACAACTTCACTAAGTTCAAGCTTCCTAGAAGGCATCCTTGAAACTAAAGAGCATTCTACTGCGCCGGTAGTCGTTCCAAGACTCAGATGGGCTACCGATCTAGCTGAGGGGAAAATACCCAGAAACTCTGCTGTCGGTAGATTACTAAGATTAGATAGATTTATGCCTGAAGTTAGCTCAAGTCACCATGATAGAGTTGGGATTTGTGACGACGGAATGGCGGTAAATTTAAAAGAATATTGCTTAGTCGGTGGTCATATTGGGGGCGATGGCTTTCTCGAAAATGGAAATATAGGGTTGTGTATTAGGGATTATTTCGAAGCAGACGATAAGCCAGCCATCGCAGTAAGTAAAAAGTCTATTCTCGGTTCACATCCACGAAGACAGCTAGATACGATGTCCCGAGGCTATAGTCCGGCTAAAGCATGGGACCGGGAAATTACATCATTTGGTAAAGACAACGATAGGGTTCGAACTCAGCAAGTACCCTTCGAACAGGCTGAAAAAAGAGCCACTGCAGAGTTAGAAGAATGGACTAGAGAGGTTGTTGAAGCATACGCAGGTGGTCGGAATGATGAGGTGTTTAAAGCAAAAGAAGAGGTAATACGAAAAGGGTTACAAATTATAGGGTTGCCTGATATATTTTCAGCTTAGCACTTTATGTGAATATTAAGGGATAGGTTATTTATTATGCGTTCATGCGACCTTGACTATATTTGCTAGCCGCTGTTATCTGTAAATACATCGCTGCGAGGCAATTCACTAGCACCCCTAGCAAGCATCTCAATGAATGTAGGATCGGCTGTTGACATGAACTCGACATCCATCACCGCAACTTGTAGTCGGCTTGGCTCAACTTTTACTAAACTGAAATCTTTTTTTGGAGAATCGACACCGACGATAATCGTAGCACTACGGCTTGCCGATCGGTACTCAAAGGGCCACATAACATGGCAGGCTAAGTTGCCAATATATGTACAGGTATCTTCGCTATCCTGGTCGATTTGCTCGTGCTGGAATGGAGGAACTTTATCTGTCCACTTGGGGTTTGGGCCATCGAAAATATAGTGCAGATCTGCGGTGTGAACGCGTTCGTAAAGGCCTGGTAATAATTCAGCAACTGGAGCTCTTTCACTATACCTTGTCTGTTGCCATTGACAGGCAAGAAGCGCGCGTTTCGGTGTTGATGATGTGCTGTACATTATTGTGTTACTCCTTTATTGGTTGAACTAAATACCTATTGTTAGATTGTATTATAGCGCAATGTTGTTAATGACCAGAGTCAGGGCCATTGTTTACTGGGCTATGCAATGGATCGGTTAACTGCTCATCGAAACGTTGTCTCAATCCATACTCTAAGTTGACATCACTTATTGAATATTTTTCATCAAAAGAAAATCCTTGTTGCACCATAAGATCGTTAAGACGACTACTGTATCCTACTTCAGGGCAAGAAATCTCGTCCGCTCCGACTATGACACTTCTTTCTTCGCCATCAATAGCGTCTTGCCAGCTGAAGCGCTTAACTATTACGCCAAAGCTATACATAGAATCAATTACTTGAGACCATCTAACTGGATTGTACTGGGTATTATGTGTATCGCTACTAGACTGGATAATATCCGAGAGACTCATGAATGATCCGTTTACAGATAAAGTCATGTATGCAGCATGCCATTCGGGCATAGACATTCTTTGTTCTAGATGTCGTCTTTTTGCCTGCTCGTCGGCTTGTCTGTTAGCAGCCTGCCAAATGTTCAAGTGTCTTCTAAAAAAGCCCTCTCTTTTTTCCTTCTCCATGGCTAGATTATAGCAGTTAATAGTGGTACTTATTGCTTTAGGGTAGATAATTTTATTACAGGCCTTTGTAGTAGAGCTATTATGATAGGCTGTTATTTACTTTTTGAATCGATGAAATATAAAATTCAAGGTCTTGTTCATTAATTAGCATAGTTTGAGCTTCTTCTATGGCGTACCAGCCAATATCTGAAATGTCAGTGTCTATAGGAGTGAGCTTAGTTTGATGTGTGTAAAACGCAAAAAATGTAATACGTTTAATCTCGTTGTTATTTGGTCTTCCATCGCTATCAAAAGTTGAGCGGGTGTAGGAGCCAAGGTCAGCGATTTTAGTAAGGTCCGTTATGCCAGTTTCTTCGTATATTTCTCGCTTTGCTGCTTCTAGCTTAGATTCACCGTCTTTGACGTGTCCTCTTGGTAAACCCCAATATTCTCCAAACTCCTGGACCATCAGTACTTGTTTTTGGTGATTAATTATTAAGCCGCCAGCGCTTTCGGTATGTTTTGGGCTTGTCATAAAATGTATTTTAGCAGATATGAGAAACAACTATGGTCGAAAAAGACATATAAATGGCTGAGCATAATGGTCAGGAACCTTTCGACAGATTAAAACGAGACAAATGAGACACGAAATCTATACATATCGTATCTAGTCTTTATATACTAGATACACTGTGCCATCACAATTAGTCAGGCTTAGGTCTAGGACTTAAAGCGCAGTTAGCCTCATTTTATCGTATACAGGCATAGCAACATTTAGAATATGTGAACGAACAGACTCCGGGAGTAGACCTAGTGGCAGAGGAGATCTATGTGTCTGATGGAATCCATCTGCGCGAGCAACATCTTTCGTCCAAGCATTGTCTTCGGTAGTGAATCTGCTACTACCAACGTTTATATTTGTATATTCGTCGCCCCAACTATTTACCATTCTACTCGAGAAACCTACGCCAATAATGCCACAAAGACGACGAAGTGTAGCCTCCGGATTTGTTGTTAGGGTAGTACCGTTAATAACGGTCGAAGGAATTGAATCGCCCTGCTGACTATATAGTCTTTGAAGGGCCACCCAGCCTGTTCGTGAGAAATCAGCTGACAAAGTGCTATCGGCTAAGAATGCTGCTACTGCGTCCAGATACGGTTCGAGTTCGTCTTGGGTGATGAGGTCTGCACCTGTCTCAACTGAAAGATCGTTTGCTATCCTTGTCATAAGTGAAGTCATTTGCACCTCTGGATCTCGTATGGTCCAAACATTTGCTTTTGATATTGACTCAATATCCCTAAAAACACAATCGTCAATGTATGTAGCCATATTTTTCGTAATTACTGTGATTGGACCGTCTGGCTTTACCTTCTCAATTGCACCAAGAATACTTAGTGCTGCTACGTCTAAGGATCGGTTGTGTCTATTGAAGGGTTCATTAACATATATGCTAGTCTCTTGGCATTCATTCAATGATCGTCCTAGAGCTGTTGAAATTGAACGAGGTATACCGTAGACTCCAATCAGTTGCGCGTCACCAGCGCTTACCATATCTGCCAAATGTTCAAAACTACTCATTAAAGAGTACTATACCATCATAATTTGACTAAGTAAACATATCATGAAATAATCAACTCTATCATGCAAAACAAGACCCTTGATGAAATCACTCGTAAGATAAAAACGTTAAACTCTAAGGGTGTAGCCGTGATATTTATTGTAACTGGGCCAAACGGCTCAGGAAAGACAGTTATTGCGAAAAAATTACTAACAGATCTGCCTTTTCATCAATCGTACAATTTAGGCGTTGTGGCAAAAACTATTAGATATATATTTAATGATGCAAAAGTCACACGTCTCGAAAACTTTACTAATGAAAAAATCACCTCGCTGTTTACGCCAATCATTCAGTTTGCCTGCAAAGAATATAGTAAGAATGGTGTAAATGTAGTTATTGACGGCGTTCAAATAGATACCGATGATCAGAATTGGCCGAGATTGGTCAGCGGCGGTGTAGTATTAACTGTTAATGAGGAAGTAAAACTTGCTAGAAATCAGTTTCCTGAAACGCATTTCAAACGAAAAATTGAACTAAGTCTCTCTGATAATGTCACATATCCGAAATCGCCTATGTTCACTACGATCAATAACAGTGGTGAATTGATTGACACTTACAAGGATGTGCTTGTTGCTTTGCAAGAACATCTAGATAAAGCTTTAGAGAGTACTGCTGCAAAAGGCTCATTAATCAAGGTAAATGATGCTCAGTTATAGTCCGATACAGACAGCAGAATTTACTGCTCACGAAGACCAGAGAGGTATTATTTACCACCAACGTGGTTCTTATGAGTTAATCGGAGAATCGGGTATTTTTTTACCAGTAAACCGCAGTTATCGCCCGCAAGCATTGGGTGTTGACACTACGGCACGTTCAGCAAGCGATTATATTGCAGACAAGCTTATCCATGATACCGTTTGCGAGGAAGACGCACTCATTGGAGACGAGATGCGCCTAGAAGTGTTAGGGAAGACCCTATTATTTTATGCCCAAACACCCAAAGATGACTTAGAGACACACAGCTCTTTATTCGAAAGGAATATTAGTCTATCCGATGTAGCGAAGAAAACGCTCGAAGGACTTGCGACCATACTTAACTCATTTGGGGCTGATGTACAGCTTGGTCTCCATGGTTCGCATCAAGTCGGACTAAATGGAGCTGACTCTGACATGGATCTGGTCGCATGGTCAGGACGAGAACAAAGAGCTGAAGTACTTGAATCAATACGTATGGCTATGAAAGAAAATGGTTTTATTGATGCCAACATTACAGATAAGTTTGAAGAATACGCAGTCAGAATCTCGCGACTTATGGGAGTGCAGTTACATGTTGGCGCATATCTTGCAAGTCAACGGTTGCGATGGGTGAGTCCTGAGGGAGTATCGACTAGTTTGCAATTAATTCACGGTGACTACGACCACACGCCTGCTGCAAGTATTATAGATGGCTCATTTTCTGGAAAGTATAGTTACAAAGAAAGAGTAGATGCACAGGTTGAACTTTTAGATGATTCTGAACCGTTTAATTATCCCAGAATTTGGCATGCTAACTTGGACGGCGACAAAAGTATGGTTATTAGTTTCAACATGGTGCACCAAGGCATGGGATCGAATGGCATATTGGCAGATGATAATGGTGGTCCTTGGAGAGTCGTTGGTCAAGAGTTTGTGGATAATAGTAACGACGAACGGGTTATCCTATTGCGGGATGATGGTGACTTCATCTTACCCGAGAGTGTAGCTCAAAGTACTATTCAGAAGTGCTAAGAATTTTATCGATAGCTTGCTTTGCTTTGTTTGAAGCTCGCTCATACATGAACTCTGTTTTTTTTCTAGTTCGCTCAGGAGAATTCTTTGCTTTATAAGATTCAAGGTTATTATCAAAAAATGAAATGCTATCAGCATCACAAACCTTTTGTACGTCTGGATCTGTACTCGAAAACTCCGCGTTCGTAATCAGATCTCTAAGCCTAGCGGAGTCTTTTCTTGAGTAACCTGAAGAAAGAGCAATCTCTTCGGCAGTTAAACCACCCCTTTTTGAGTGCGCACTTTTATAGCTATTATAGTCTTCAAAATCTTCCAAAATCATTCTGTCGGGTAACGCTCTTTCAATGTCGTGTGCAAAAGCAGCCAGTGTGACTATTTCATCGTTAGATCCATGAAGTCGTTCAAGCCATTTTTGAGTATTTATTGCATGACTTAAATCAATCTCATTTGTTGATTTAGAGATCATGTCATGGAACTTTTTTCTTGCCGTAGTAAAGCTTTTAGAGTAGGTCATACTAGATACTCACGATGGTCCTCTGGATCGTCAACCCTTACTCGAATCATTTTGCGTACTCCAGTGTATGCTGTTCTCACATGTAATGTTTGGTAATTATCTACTACGACAACTTCTCCAGGGGAGAGTGTCTTTTCAAATTCAATACAACGATCCAAGACACTGTCAATATAGTCATAGAATGTATCTTCATCAACATCTTTGGGCAGTCCAATTAAATCGTTTAGTTGTTTCTTTTTCTGGCGGAAACCTAGAAACTGTTGACCATTTTTCTCTCTTAATAATGGCACAGTGGTACTTACTCCTTCATAATGCTCTGCGCGAAATGTCATCGAGACTTCTGCTATGTCAGGGTGTTCCGCTTTGATAATTTCTGCGGCTTTGACCGCATCATAAAGGATAGTTGTTCCGCCATCTGTAGCTCGTTCTACACACCCAAGCATAAAAAACTGCACCATATCTTCGTGATATACAACTTCGCTGTGGATTCGAACTGGCTTTGGATCTCCAAACCCAATTAACCCGTGCTCGACCGTGGTAGCGCCTAGGCTCAGTCCTATCTCATGCATTCGTTGTGACATCTCAAGAATTTCTATGCCGTTTATAAGTTCAAAATGTGCACCATCCTGTAAGACAGCTCGAGTATTTACGCTCATTGTTTTACACGCTCCTTTATTGTAGAAAATCTATAGTTTTTACGCATCCAGTCATGTGTAGCTTGATCGAGGTTTGACCAATTTTCCGCTTCTGTCGCACTTCTCAGTACAAGTGTAGTATCTGCTTTTCTCCGTCGTTTTGCTACATCAGATAAGTATGCTTCAATCTTAGTATGCACTGCTTGCAGTGCACTAAGATGCCCGTCTCTTTGACTGAATATTTCGTTGTGCAGTTCAATCATAAAGCTTAAAAAATCGGGATCAATTGGGGATAGTTCTGTCAGTGATCCGTCATTATCCTTTTGTTTGATTACCCCATATCGACGTCTTTGCTCCATAAGTGTAACGAGGTAATTACTTATTACAAATAATAAATTCTGCTGTTGTTCATCGTATTCAGCCTCTGGCAATTTTCCAAGAAGATCAATAGCTGCTTCATGTCTTTCATGTAGTAGTCCATTTTCACTGGCTCGATTAAATAGTGCAACCAGGTCATTGTATGACAATATTGGTACAAAACCCGGTTGATCTTCCCAATACCGCATGCCAAATGAAAGACTAGCAAGAATCTCTCCTTCTCTTTTAAATATGTCTGTTTGCTGAGGATTGCCAATTGAGTCAAAAAGTGCTTCGTACTTAATGAATAGCCCAGAATCACGCGCAATTGTAAATGTGCGAACGTGATCAATGGCGTCATGGATGCCTAATGATAGTTTCGAATGGCCAAATCCATTTATCGATACTATCGCGTCATTCTTTGTTAGCTCCGTCACGGGCATTCCTATAGATGCTGATTCTGTAAGTGCTCTATCAAGAACATCTAATCCGGCTGGCTCTACGAAAAGTTCTATGCCACTTCGCAGCATATTATCTAATGAACGACTAGTCTCCCGACCTGAAAATTGATACCTATCATTATTGGAAAATGCTGATGCATTATAATGCCCATTTCTTGATGTTGTAGAAAATCTTTCAAGTACGGCACGTGAAATAGATATGTCGTGATCGGCAAGATATTTATGCGTTGCTGTATGTATTTGTTGTAATGCACCTATGCTCACTTCGAAGAATACCCTCTCGTCTTCAGATCCAGGGGAGTATTCGTCCACGAACTGCTTAGTTGTATCAAAGTTGTCGCAAAGCAGTGGAGTTGTAACCCTTCGTGCTAACTGACTACCAATATGCTGAGGGCTAGGTAGTCCTGCATCAACAGTATCAAGAACATACTTGTCCGGGTTTGACGTAACAGGCGTAAAATAACTTCTTAATAGTTTAACTGCTCGAGATCGTCGCTCCAACAATGCGACATCTTGCATGTCATTATCGACTAAAGGCCCACCAATATAGGGCTGTAGTAATGCTTCAGCCTCTGGAGATAAGTCACTTGATAAGAAACGTGTGTTCATAGTTATAGTATTACTATACAACAATTTAGTTTAATGTACCATTACATTACATATGAGGTATCAGTATAACAATCCTCATTCTTATAAAATCCATGTATTGTAAGTATAAAACCAATATAAGCTAAGTTCAAAAGTATTACACCCTAGAACAAGGTGGCCAATATTGTAATCCTAATTATGCGTGTGGAATTTGGCGATGATTTTCGCCTTACTTTCTGTGGGATGTACGCGTTGAATGAGGTATATGTAGAGTAGTGAGTGTTCTGTATTCATAAGAGGTTTGGGGTCGAACATTTGCTTGTTATTTGCCAGCCAAGTAATATGCGGATAGTAGTTTGAGTCGTCGTATTTTGCTACTCTAGAGTCGATTTTATCTTCTAAAAGATCAATAATTTTATTGTGTAAATCTTGCCATTCTTGCACATTAATAACATCGATTATCTTAAATGCATCATCGTCGTATATTTTTGATTGACCAAGGTTGAGTTTCGGTATCTCTATTTTCTCTGACCATTTTTTTAACACTGCAATCATTTCATTCTCGGTGAATTTTGTTAGCTTGAACTTCTTCTTGATAGTTATGTGCGGATGACGAGGAGGTTTAATAACTTGATTTGTTTCAAACTCATCTATAAAGCCCACTATCATGTAAGGATATTCCATGGTAAAAGTCTACCCTACTTATGCAGTACTATAAAGTACGAGGTAATAACTTTAGTTTATTATATTAATTTGACGCATACGGTTTGGCTCAATACTTAGGTATAAGTAGTGGGGTTGAACTAAAACAAGGAGAGTTTGGAGATATTACTCAAAACAATCATACTTCTCATTAATGATGTCTTCTAAATCAGATTTTTCTGACTGCCAAAATTCTCTATTTTGAGATTTCTTTAATTCTTGAAAAGCTTCTACCCAATCCTTTTTATCTAGAACAGCTTTTTTTATTACCATTTGGTTCGATTACATTTACTAGATACATACAGACTTTATTACTATATCTCTAATAGGTTGGATAAACATGCTATGCATTAGGGTCTATTTAGATGCAATACGTGGCTGGGGATGAGGGACTCGAACCCCCGATCGCGGAACCAGAATCCGCTGCCTTACCACTTGGCCAATCCCCATTAATTGTTATTGCCGTATTTAGGGATAATAAGTAGTTTTTACTAATTAACACCTAAAATAACAGGTGTATTATACTTTTTTTATCTTTAGCTTACAAATAGCTCTTTGGTATTGATCTAAACGCTTAAGTGTCCCATTAGGATATTATTCTTTTTATCGCCATATATAGCACCAGCTAATATTAAGAATACTGCGGCCACAATATGTATATCGGCAAATATTAAAGATAGAGCAGCGACGCTAGCGCTTGCTACAAAAGTCATCGGGAAGATTTGACCACCTCGGTAGCCAGTAGTATTAGACCAGGCGATAGCTATGATCTTAATTATACTTATCGATAGTAGGCCAATTATACCTATAGTTTCTGCATCGTTAATGACCTCAGCTATGAAATGATTTCCTGTAAATTGAATATAGTAACCACCAACTAAGAATAAGATAGCTAGGACGGTGCTAGAAGCTAGAGCTTTCTTCTTCCAAGTCCAACTTTGTTCTGTGCGCTGTTGCCAGCGCTGAATACGTTGAGTGAACCAAGATAGTAGTTTTTGGTAAAGAACGCCAATAACAAAACAAGCCACTAGTAAGACAATAGAAACAATCGACCAGGAAGCAGTTGAAGCAGGGAAAATAAAAGAACCACGGTGTGACAACTGGTTTAGGGTAATTAGTGAAACTACTGAGGAAATACCAAGTACTATTAGGTTGTTTATGGCTAACAATTCGCTACGTTTTCTACCTTTATTGGCTAGGTAATAGCCTAGCACTCCACCAAGTAGGGAGTTGAAGAAAGCCACAAAAAGAGCTACAAAGCCGGCTAAACTAAGTAGTTTACTTAAGGCTAAGTTTTTATTATCTGCCTTTCTTTTCGTTTCATTGCCGTTATTCAACCTTCCGCTTATTAACTGTCCAACCATAAGACTGGCAGGAATAAGTATAGCTTCCGGGCCAAGAGCTGCGCCGGCAAATAGGGAAAGAAAGCCAACAAATAGGACAATTAGCAGCTTATGGACCATATTTTGATTATTCTTGGCTTTGGGCTGATCAGCCAGATAATGTTTAGATGCAAAATAGCCAAAGCCGGTTGCTACAGTAAATACGGCAGAAAGTAGACGATTGGATTGACTGCTCAGTAAGTCTATCCAGACCCTGTCTATAGCCCAGTTTAGTGATTCTTCAAAAACTATGTAGATAAGAGCAACTATTAGGGCGGTCATTGCTGAACCGATTAAGATTTGAGCTTTCTGCTTCATGATGTATTACTACTAACCATTCTGATCGGTTTCATCGACGATCTCATGCCCGATAATTTCTTCTATTAGATCCTCAATAGTTACAATACCAACAATCTTGCCAGATTTCTCGACTGGCATTAGTTGGCTACGCCTACCAATAAACATTCTAAACAGAGTATCTAGAGCGGTCATAGAGCCGACTGGTTTAGATGGGTATAGTTTGAATTCTGATACCTTTCTAGGGTTGTTATCGAAATCTATATCTACTAAATCTTTCATTAGTAGTATCCCAAAAGCTATTTTCTTATCTTTACTTAGTACCGGTATTCGACTGTAGGCTTTGTCTTTAATCTCATCAATTCGCTTGTCGTCTATTACTAGCTCAGGACTAAGGTAGTAGACACTCTTTAGCGGGGTCATGATGTCACGGACTCGCTTTTCACTTAGTGACAGGGCACCACGCATAATTTCTACTTCGTCTTCATCAAGCTCGCTATCTGTGTACTCTAGGTGTTCATCTATCATGACACCAAGCTCTAGGCGACTGTGCAGCAGGTTAACCTCATGCCCGAGTAGCTTATCCAGTAGTAGTTGAAGTGGTTTAGATATTGGGTAAGTTAGGATTATCATGAGCTTGAGCAAAGGTGCGAAACGCGACATAAACCTAAGCGCGTGTTTGGTGAACATCGCCTGTGGGATTACCTCTCCAAAAACTACTATTAATAGGGTGCTGATAATACCTGCAATTAATCCACCAGTTACACTGCTTAGAACTATAGAAGTGGCAGATATAACGGCAACGTTGGTTAGTAGAATGCTGGCTAGGCTAAGGTGAACTGCTTTTCGAAAACCGATCACCCGTTTAGCAGCTTTATTTCCTGACTTAGCTTTACGTCTTAAATCATTGGGGTCTAGTGACATTAGGGCTACATTTAAGCCTGAACAAAGCGCAGAAATTGCTATTAGAATAAATACAATCAAGAAGTTATAGACAGCCATTACTGGTTACTATTGTGCTCCTCTCCTCGTTCTAACGTAATTGCTACTAGCATTTATGCAATTATAGCAGAACTTAACAGCTAATTACTTGCATTATTGACTAGAAAAGCATAAGCTGAGTATGGAAGTGTGAGGCTTCCCTTGAACCCTGGTTAATCAACCGGGGTTCCTTTTATTTCATCACTATACATCTTTACATAATAAATTTAGCGATATTGTCTTTTCATTAATCAATATAACCCTTAGCATGATAAACTAACTAGGTATGGAAATAGGGGTAATAGTAGTATCAATTATTAATCTTGGGTTGCTGGTATATTTAATATTTGGCAAGAAATCTGGGCTGGATGGGGCTATGCGTGATGAATTTATGCGCAGTAGAAGTGAAGCTGGCGCCAGTAATAAGGAGCTGCGTCAGGAACTAAGCGACAATATAGCTAAAAGCCGTGAATCTTTAGATAAACAACTAGATAAACTAACCGAGAAAAACGATAAAAAATTAGAGCAGGTTCGCCAAACGGTCGAAACTCGTCTGCAGGCCCTGCAAAAAGATAATTCCGACAAGATCGAGAAGATGCGAGCGACTGTTGATGAGAAGCTACAGAGTACGCTAGAAAAACGACTAACTCAAAGCTTTAAGGTGGTAAGCGATCGACTAGAGATGGTCCATAAAGGACTGGGCGAGATGCAGAATCTTGCCAGCGATGTTAGTGATTTTAAGCGGGTATTAACTAACGTAAAGACTCGCGGAACATGGGGCGAGGTTCAATTAGAAAGCTTACTGGAGCAAGTATTTATTAAAGATCATTACCAAAAACAAGTTAAGGTTGATCCAAGAAGCAGTGAAGTAGTGGATTTTGCTATAAAACTACCGGATAAAAGCAGTAAGGACGGCTATATATACCTACCAATAGATGCCAAATTCCCACTAGAAGACTACCAGCGCCTTGTAGTTGCCCAAGAAAAAGACGATAAACCAGCAAGTTTATCTGCCCAAAAAGCGTTAATTGCTAGGGTTAAGGCTGAAGCTAGATCGATTAAAGCTAAATACATTAAACCGCCTAAAACAACCGACTTTGCTGTGTTATACGTACCAACTGAAGGGATGTTCGCTGAAATACTACGTGAACCAGGACTATTTGAAATGTTACAAACTGAGTACCGAGTTACCCTAGCCGGTCCAACTACCATAGCTGCTATACTCAATAGTTACCAGTTAGGTTTTAGAACTTTAGCAATAGCTGAGCAAACTGGACAGGTTTGGGAGCTTCTAACTGGTATAAAGGGTGAGTTTGGTAAATTCGGTGATCTGCTGGATAAGACCCGCGAAAAATTAGTCCAGGCTACCAAGAATATCGACAGCGCTAGTACCAAGAGCCGAACTATTGAGCGTAAACTAAACAAGGTTCAAACCTTAGCCGACAAAACAACCCAATCTGCAGAAGAAGCTCCGATTTCTATAGAATTAAAATAGATAGGCCTATTTAGCCTTTTTTGACCTTACAGTCTTCCTGGTATTTGGCTTTTTTGTTTTGATTAAATCTAGGGTTAAGCCGGCAGTCCAGCTGAAGTTTCTAGCCCCTGCCGGCGAGCCATCTAGTGGGTTAAAGTATTCATAACTACCTGCTTGCTCGACTAGTTCGATAGATTTTTGACTTATTATGTCGGCATACTGGTCGAAGCCATAGCGTCTAAGCCCGTCGATTATCAGCCAATTTGTATTAATCCAAGCCGGGCCTTGCCAATATCGATCAGGGTCAAAATACTTAGAGTTAAGGGGGACGCTAGGTATCGGGTGCTTGGTGGCAAACTTCTTTTCGTCTATCAGTGAGTCTACTAATTGCTTTGCTCTTTCTTTAGTGATACAGCCAGAATACAGTGGCATAAGCGAAGCAATGCTAGGCTCTTTAATGAGTTTGTTGGTAGCCAGGTTACGTGAATAGTACTGCGAACTGTAAGCATCCCAAAGAGACTCAAAACTATCTTGGCTAGACTTAATCTTGGCTACTAGTTCCTTAGGTAGGTCTCGGCCTATTGTTTTAGCAATATCGATTAAATGCTGATTGGCTCGCAGGAAAATGGAGTTGAAACTGAGATCGGCAATAACGAAGTCGGATTTGCGAAGTATTTTGTGGATGTCGTAGCGCTTGTTGCGTAGTTTACGGATAACATCAAAATACAGCAGGGCCTGCATAGTCTCCATGCGCTCCCCCGGTGGAGCATGACGGGTGTCTCGCCGAATGATGTTTATGAGGTTGTCTAATTTGGTGCTTTTAATTACAACTGCCCACCACGGCTTGTAGTGTTTATTGAGTTGATCTATCCACGGCGGAGTGCTATCTAGCCCTGTTTCATAGGGGTGAAGCTGGATGACCAAACCATCATTACTAGGGTCTCGTTCGTTGTATAGCCAACGGTGGTAGCTAAGTAAGGCTGGATACATTTGCTGATACCAAGTTCGTCGTTCTGGTTTGCTGAGCTTAGCTCCAATTTGGACAATAGCCTCAGCCAGCATTGGCGGCTGGGTTATGCCGCTAGTATTTAGGTTATCTGGAGCGTGCAAGGAAAGGTGGCTACGCCATAAACTACTATCTTTGTTGTACCAATGAGAGCTATCGAAGATCATATGTGGCAACATGCCATTGCTCCATTGGCCTCTAATAAGTGATTTTAGCTCAGTCTGAGCTCGGCTGATACTGATATGCCTTAGACCGATAGCTATAAAACAACTGTCCCAAAGCCATTGATGTGGGTAAAGCCCTTCAGCCGGGATGGTAAAACTTTTTTGATCGTTGTTTTTAAGGACGGTTAGTAGCTGATCCTCAAGTGATTGCTTTTCTGTCATAGTAACAGTATAGCGTGCTTATGCTAATTCTAATTATTATGTATTTCGTTGGCAGTTATCTAAAGTTGGTGAACTGGACAGGGAAGTCAAAATCTTTTTCTTTGAGCAGTTGAATGGCCTGCTGAAGATCATTTTTTGAAGAGCTACTTACTCTAACTTCATCTCCCTGAATCTGGGTTTTTAGTTTCGGGAGATCCGCCTTTAAACAGGAGGTAATCTTTTTAGCTTTGTCTTGACCAAGGCCTTTCACAAACGGAACTTCTAGGGTTACTTTAAGGTTACTAGTGGTCGGTTCTTTGCTACCATCTATAACTTTTTGACTTAAACCCCGCTTGGCAAGCGTCTTTCGGACAATCTCCAGTATTGCTTCTATTTGGTACTGGCTATCACCAATAACCTTAAGCCCGGATTTATCGTTATCTAGCCATTCCAGCGATGCGCTGGTTCCCTTGAAGTCATAGCGGTTGGCCAGTTCACGTTTAACCTGATCAAAAACGTTATTAATTTCAGAATTGTCATAATCGCTGACTACATCAAATGAAAATTGGGCCATTATTTGCTCCTGTCTTTAGCTAATACAATATATTATACAAGCTTCACTAACTAATACTGGATTAAAATACTAAAGAATTGCTAAGAACACAGCATTTAACTGCTATAATACTAATAAATATGGCTTATTTAGATCCACAAATTACTGATGCTTTAGATTCGTTAAAAAAAGAATTTAAAGACCTAAAAGATAAATCGGCGATACTACGTAGCCCAACAATTAAGAAGCTGTTTAGCGAAATCCCAAAACTAGAGCCTTCTAAGCGAGCTGAATTTGGCAAAGAAGTTAATAAACTGAAGATTGAAGTAACCTCCTGGCTTGATGATGTTAGCTCTGAATCCGACAAAGCCCCAATTGACGTCACTGCGCCTTTTGATCTAAATGTTCCAGCTGAGCTAAGACCTAAAACTTTGAACGCCTCCTTGGGCTCTATTCACCCCATCTCTGCTGAACTTGATTACATCAGTGACATAGCTTACCGGATGGGCTTTAACGTTGAGTCTAGCCGCCTAATTGATGACGACTACCATATGTTTACTAGCTTGAACTTCCCAGATGACCACCCAGCCCGTGATGATTACGATACTTTCATGACTACGGATGGTCTTATCGCTCCAGCTCATACTTCAACCATGCAGAACCGCTTACTAAAGAAATATAAGCCAAACTTAGATCAGGGTTTGCCAATTGCAGCCATTATTCCGGATCGAGTATTTCGTAATGAGGACTTAGATGCTACTCATGAGCATACCTTTTACCAATTTGAAGGTATATATGTTGCCAAAGATGTTGCCGTTGGTAACCTAATTGCAACACTAAGAACCTTTTTAAGTGAATACTTCAAGCAAGATCTGCAGGCAAAGATACAACCTTTCTATTTCCCATTTACCGAGCCGAGCTTCGAATTAGCTATCCAGCGGCCGGACAGTCTTAAGAAGGGCGATACAGAAGCTGATCAATGGTTGGAGTTACTCGGTTGCGGTATGATTCACCCTAATGTGCTCCAGGAGGCAGGAATCGATCCTCGGGAGTATAGTGGCTTCGCCTGGGGCTGTGGAGTTGAGCGCTTAATAATGATGAAGTATGAAATTGACGATATCCGGCATTTCCAATCAGGAAAACTAGAATTTTTGAGGCAGTTTTCATGAAGTTTAGTATAAACTGGGCCCAAAAGTATTCTAATGTCGATCTTAAGGCGATTAGTCCTGATCAGCTAATTGCTAGCATTGGCGAGCAGTTAGGGGCAGTTGAAGAAGTTGAAGATCTAGCTCAGAAGTACAAAGACGTATATATAGTCAAGCTAGTAAGAGTAGTCAAGCACCCGGATTCAGATAAACTGTCGTTATGTTTAATCGATGATGCTAAGCAGGTTAAAAACGTTAAACGAAACGCTGATGGCTTAGTGCAAATTGTTTGTGGGGCACCAAACGTTAAAGTTGGAATGCTAGCTGCTTGGATACCGCCTGGAGCGATAGTACCCAGCACTTTCAGTGGCAAGCCTCTGGTTCTTGAAGCCAAGAAACTGAGAGGCAAGACCAGCCATGGAATGCTAGCCAGCCCCAAGGAGCTAGACTTAAGTGATGAGCACGAAGGCATATTAGAGGTGCCTGCTAAAAACAAACAAGTTAAAGCCGGTGCATTATTTGGTAGTGCCTATGGACTAGACGACCTGGTAATAGACCTAGAGAATAAAATGTTCACTCACCGACCGGATTGTTTTGGTATGCTCGGTGTTGCTCGGGAGCTTGCTGGAATAAACAACCAGCAATTTGAAAGCCCAGACTGGTACACGGCTACTGGGCAAAAAATAGCTAGTGGCTTTGACTCTAAAAATGATATTCCCAGTGAGGTTCCACGGTTTACGTTGCAGGTAGTAAAGGGCATTGAAGTAAAACCTAGTAGTCAGGAAATTCAAAATTCACTGATTGCGGTTGGTAGTAAACCAATAAACAACATTGTTGACCTTACCAATTACTACATGCATCTAACTGCTCAACCTACTCATGCTTTTGATTATGACAAGGTCAAAAAACTATGCGCAGGAAAAGTTAGTATTTTCCCACGTCTAGCTAAAACAGGCGAAAAACTACAACTGCTAACTGGCAAGACTATTGAGCTAACCGATAAGGATATAGTCATAGCTACCGACAAACAACCAATTGCGCTAGCCGGAATCATGGGCGGTAAAGCTACTGAAGTAGACAGTACTACTAAGAATATTATTATCGAATGTGCCAACTTCAATATGTATACCATTAGGCGTAGCAGCATGCATCATGGCTTGTTTACTGATGCTGTTACTCGCTTCAACAAGGGTCAATCAAGCTTACAAAATGCTGTTGTTTTATCTAAGCTAACGCAGGCCATAGTTGAGGATGCTGGTGGGAAGGCTGCCGATGGCTATGATAGTAATCCAGAGATGTTAGCCGACCACTGGCCAGCCATTAAAGTAAACAGTGACTTTGTTAATTCGCGACTAGGTAGTGATATCTCAGCTACCGAGATGGCTAGTTTACTGCAAAATGTCGAGTTTAGTGTTGCAGTCAAAGAAAAGAGCCTAGCGGTCAGCCCACCGTATTGGCGAACTGACATTAGTATAGTAGAGGATATCGTCGAAGAGATAGGTCGTCTGTATGGCTACTCTAAATTGCCAGTAGAGCTACCAAGTAGATTAATCCGCCCAGTAGTAAAAAACAGTGAGCTACAGTTCAAGCAGGATCTACGCCGTATCCTATCAGCTGCGGGCGCGAATGAAGTGCTTAGCTACAGTTTTGTTTCCGAGAAGCTACTTACCAACTGCGGACAGGACCCTAGCGAAGCTTATAAGCTTAGCAATGCCCTCAGTCCTCAGTTGCAATATTACAGAATGTCGTTAACACCTAGCCTGCTGAGCAGAGTGCATCAAAACATAAAGGCTGGATACTCGAAGTTTGTTATTTATGAAATTAACAAGACTCATCTTAAGTCACATGGCGTAGATAGTGAAGGACTACCGATTGAGATGGAGATGTTTAGTTTAGTCTACGGATCAGATAGCAAGCAACACCCAGCTAAGGCGGGGTCCGCCTACTACCAGGCCAAAGCCTATCTAGATCATATTGCCCAAAAACTAGGTACTAGCTTCCATTACCAGAAGTTAGACAAAAAGCCAGCCTACCAGGTTGCAAGCCCGTTCGATTGGCAACGCTCAGCGCTGGTAACTGATCATAACAGTGGAAATACGCTAGGTATGATCGGAGAGTTTAACCGTAGCACAGCTCGAAATCTAAAACTGCCCGAAAACTGCAGTGGTTTTGAAATAAACTACAAACAATTAATGGAATCTGTCGGTTCATTAAACCGCTATCTAGCACTAGCTAAGTTCCCCAGTACTACCAAGGACATCACGATTGAAGTCCCGCTAGATTACTGCTACGGCCTGTTAGCTGGATATGTCGAGCATGTTATTGAGCAGTTAGCTGCTAAACAGCCACTAAGAATTAGTAGCCAGTTAATAGACATTTTCCATAAGAAATCAGCAAAGTCGAAGAACATCACCATTAGAATTACAATGTCCAACAAAGATAAGACCTTAACTAGTGATCAGGCTACAGCTATATCTGAGCAGATTAGCAAATACCTAAGTGATAATATCCAAAAAACCGATTCATAGATTATGCGTCATATCCTAAAGATAATATCTTTTACTAAAGAGCTAAAAGCCTACTACATAATAATTAGCTGTCTGTCAGTGTTGGTGGCTATTGTCGGCTTAGCTCAACCCCTGCTTAGTGGTTGGGCTATTGATGAGGTTCGCCTAACTACAGATGCCAATGTCACCAGACTAGTAATTATAGTCTGCCTAATATTTGCCAGTGATATAGCTAGTAATCTACTAAATAACATTAACGGCTACATAGGTGATCAGATGTCAGTTAAAGTAGCAAAACTACTCAGTGATAGATATTTTAGTCATTTATTATCCCTACCGCAGTCCTACTTTGACACTGAATTGTCAGGGAAGATTATTAACCGACTTAACCGCTCTATAAGCCAAATCAGTAGCTTCATGCAACTGTGGAGTAATAACTTCCTGCAATTTATTTTTACTACTGTATTTGCATTAGCAATAGTAGCCTACTATAGCTGGCAGGTAGCGTTACTGTTGTTTAGCTTGTACCCAATCTTCATATTCATGACCGTGAAAGCTAGCGGGAAGTGGCAAGCTTACCAAAAGAAAATTAATCACAATAAAGACGTTGCCAGTGGCCGTTTTGCTGAAGCAGTTAATCAAGTAAAAGTTGTAAAAAGTTTCATTCAAGAGAAACGTGAACTTAGCTACTTTAATAGTAAATTGTTTAAGGCAGTTAACTACACCAAGCCTCAATCTAAATATTGGCACGTTAAAGACGTTCAAAGAAGAATGGCGCTAAATGTAATATTCTTTGGCGTATACATGTTTATATTTCTGCAGGCAGCCAATGGTCAACTAACAGCTGGTGAAGCAGTAGCTTTGATTCTTTATGCCATGCAGATCCGGATTCCAATATTTACAATTAGCTTTTTAGTGGAAAACACCCAAAGAGCAATTTCTGACAGCAAAGACTACTTTGAAGTAATGGATATTCAGCCAGATATTGCTGATAAAGCTGACGCCAAACTACTACAAGTAAAAAAAGGCCGTATTAGTTACAAGCAAGTTAGTTTTGGTTATCAGGACAAAAAAGATAGCCAAGTCTTGAACAAAATAAGCCTGGACATCGAACCAGATTCGAAGATCGCCTTGGTTGGTGAAAGTGGTGAAGGTAAAACCACTCTAACAAATTTACTACTTCGTTTATATGAACCACAACAAGGAAAAATACTAATAGACGATCAAGATATATCTGAAGTTACCCAGGAAAGTCTACGCTCAAATATTGGTGTAGTATTCCAAGACCCAGCCCTCTTTAGCGGTACGATTGAAGAAAACATTAGCTACGGTAATTCAGGGGCAACCCAGAAACAAATTATCCAGGCTGCCAAAGACGCTAACGCCGATGAGTTTATTGCAAAATTAGATAATGGCTATAAAACTGAAATTGGTGAAAGAGGCCTTAAACTAAGTGGTGGTCAGAAACAAAGGATTGCTATAGCTAGAGCCTTACTTAAAGATGCGCCAATATTAGTCTTAGACGAGGCTACCAGCAGTCTAGACAGCAAGTCAGAGGCTTTGGTGCAACAAGCCTTGAATCGTTTAATGAAACAACGCACCACCATTATTATTGCTCACCGTCTTAGCACTATCGAGAACGTCGATAAAATTGCCACCATCAGAGATGGTAAGATTGCTGAATATGACACACCAGAAAAATTAGCTACTAGCGGTGGTATTTACTCACAGCTTCTTAAACTTCAGCATGGTCATTCTGAGGCCACCAGCAAGAAGCTAAAAGCTTACGAGATGAGCAATTAATCCAACCTATATAAGAGGAGAGTTATGAAAAAAGCAGTAAGAGCTATCATCGTAGACAACGACAACATACTACTAATGAAAAGAGATAAGTTTGGTAAACAGTATTATACGCTGATAGGTGGCCATGTGGAGATTGGTGAGTCAAAAGAAAAAGCCTTAATTCGCGAAATACATGAAGAGACAATGATTCGTACCAGTGACCACAAATTGGTATACGTCGAAAATACTAGCGAGCCTTACGGCACACAGTACATATATAGCTGCAAGTATATCTCTGGTAGCCCAATGCTTCATCCTAGCTCTGATGAAGCTCAGATAAATAAAGCTGGTCAGAATCTGTACACTCCGATGTGGGTACCACTATCTAAGCTGCCGAGTCTGGAGTTTAGAACTACTAAACTAAAAAAACGACTTATTAAACACCTCAATAATGGTTTTCCGAGTACAGTTGGTTACTTTAACTCTAGTGTTGAATGATCGTAATTTAATAGTTTATATAACTACAATTATTATGAAAAACGGTCTCTAAGTTTGCTATACTATTTTAAGCAGACAAGAAATTTTTATGAGACAGGAGAGGGGAATTAATGGCTAGCAATATGACTCAAAGAGTGGCCGCTATCACTATAGCTGTATTGTTTTTAATTACATCAGTAGGGTTTAGTGGGTTGGTTATTTGGCAAATAACCCAGCAAAACCAGAAGGATCAATCAGTGGCAGACAATTTAAATAATCAGACTGGTGATGACCAGTCCAGTAAGGAGGACTCATTGGAAGACACTAAACTAGAAAACTTTGAACCGCTAGCTAGTGTAGATGAATTGCAAAAAATTGATACTAAAGTTGGCGATGGTGACACTGTTAAGCCAGGTGACACGGTTACTGCGCACTACACCGGTGCGGTAGCAAGCACAGGGGTTATCTTCCAGAGCTCGCTAGACGGCGGACAACCAATTCCGTTTAGTTTAGATGGTGTAATTCAGGGCTGGACTGAAGGTGTGCCCGGCATGAAGGTTGGTGGCACTAGAAGACTACTAATTCCAGCTGAACAAGCTTATGGTGCTACACCTCCGGCCGGATCAGGCATCCCAGCTAATGCTGATCTGGTGTTTGACATCGAATTAGTTAAAATAGGCGAATAACGTAAAAAACACAATATATAGCGGATTGACATTAACCTTAAGCACTATATAATTAAAGACCTAAAGCTTAACAATAAAAAGAGGGGATAACAATGGCTAAAAACATAACAATATTTACTACTAACACTTGTGCATACTGCCCAATGGTAAAACGCTACCTAAAGACCAAGGGACATGACTATAGTGAAGTAAACATTGACGAAAATCCAGACCGCCAGCAAGAGGCTTTTAAGATCAGCGGTGGTCTAACAGTGCCAGTAACAGTTGTAACTAAAGATGATGGCTCTAAAGGCGTGGTTGTCGGTTATAACCTATCTAAATTAGCGCCTTTGGTAGCCTAAACTACTATGACAGAAAAAAGTCAGCTAGTAACAGCTTCAAGTTATAAAGTTTGGGATACTATTATGATTGGTACCGGTCCTGCTGCATTGAGTGCCGCTATTTATACTACTCGCGAAGACATTAAGACATTAATGTTTGAACGCGGGGTTATCGGTGGGCTGGCAGCAATCACTGACTGGATAGATAACTACCCAGGCTTTCCGAAAGGTTTATCTGGACTAGACTTATCCGAAAATTTGCGACTGCAGGCTGAACGCTTCGGTGCTGTTATTGAGCTAGGTGAGGTTTCTGAGATCTCTCGTAAAGACGGTTTGATCAACCTAGAGACCACTAGTGGAAAGTTCAAAGCAAAAACAGTCCTATTAGCAACCGGAACCGATTACAAGAAGATCGGTGTACCTGGCGAGAAAGAGTACTTTGCGCGTGGTGTGCACTACTGTGCAACTTGTGACGGAGCATTTTATAGAGATAAGAAGTTAGTTGTTGTTGGTGGTGGAAACTCGGCTTTGCAAGAAGCTATCTTTTTAACTAAATTTGCTTCGCATATTGACCTGTTGGTTCGCGGAGATAAGTTCCGAGCTAGCGATATCTTGCAGAAAGAATTAAAGAAATATAGCGATAAGATTACAGTTCATATGAACACCACTACTGATGAAATAGTTGGTGAAGATAATATGGTCAAGTATGTACTAGGAACCAACACCAAAACTAAAAAGTCTACTAAATTTATTACTGACGGTGTGTTTGTCTTCGTCGGATTACTGCCCAATACCCAATTCCTTAAAGATAGTCCGATAGAGCTAGACAAATTTGGTTTTATTACTACAGATAAAGATCTATGTACATCGGTTCCGGGAGTATTTGCGGCTGGTGATGTTCGTAGCGGAGCAACCATGCAAATTGCTAGCGCTAGCGGCGAAGGGGCAACAGCGGCTCTGAAAATTCGTGAATACCTAGACGAATTAGCTAAAAAAGATTCTTAAGACGCACAAGCATATAATAATCTAGTTACTAGATGGAGCTCTTAGTAACCATGGAAAAAGTCAGTCACTACTTGGCTGTCGTCTAATCCATTGGATATTAAGTCTTTACTAAGTCTTTCAACAATCTTTTCCGGTCCGGCTATAAATATTCTAGTGTTTGGACCGATATCAACTCGCTTTTGTACTTCTTGGATGGAGGCAGTTCCGCCGATAATAGTATAGCTTTCGAAGGAATATGTATCACATAGCTGTTTGAATGGAGCCAGCTTGCTTTCACGCTCAAAGCGGAGTAATTGAATCGCTCTTCGTTCATCTCGGTGTATAAGATCAGATATAATGCTGGCAAATGGCGTAAAACCAACCCCTACGGCAATAAAAACAAGCGGCAAGGTGGGATCTTTTGGTAATACGAAATCACCCATAGCTGAACTGATATCTACTTGTTCGCCGATTTTAAGGTCAAGTAGTCTTTGCTTAAAGCTACTAGACTTATTTCGCGACACCCGGGTTGTGATGTCAATAATATCTTCACTAGGGCTAGAGGAGATAGTAAACCACCTTTTGTTGCCTCTTTCATCTGGTTTTTGATGACTAATGCTTAACTCAATGAACTGGCCAGCAGTAAACCGAAAACTACTTTCCGGCTGAAAGCTAAATGTCCAGATATTTGCTGCGATTTCTTCTTTGGATGTTAGTTTAGCTTTGATAGTTTCCTCTCTGACTGTCCGGGTTATCTTATGTTTAATCTCTCAAGTGCTGCATTTTGTGTGGAATATTGGTAGTGATATCGACATTAGGGTATAGAATCTTGAGTAATCTAGCGATCCAGGGTCGGTCTACAGTATAGACGATAACTTTTAAATGATGTCGTTTAGCTAAATAGTAGGTTAGTGGATTAAGCGTCCAGAAGTTAATGTCTATTCCATCGAAGTTATATACCCGGGCGGCGTTTATAGCATCAAAAGAATTGCGTTGCTCTAGTACATAAACAGGAATTCCGGTCCCTTGCTGATTGAAGGCATGTAATTGATGATGGTTAAAAGCAATAACCGAGAATTTAGACTTGTTAGGGTGGTCTTTAAGCTCGTCAAGCAAGGCATCAGACCAATTGTTACCCTTTACCTCAATGACAACATTATGGTTGCCACAAGCCTTGAGGGCTTCTTTAAGGGTAGGAATTTTATGGCCTGATAGACTTACCAATTTGGAAATTTCTTTCCAGCTTAAGCTAGATAATTTTGAATCAATTCCATGGGTGCGCTGCAAATCGCTATCGTGACACAGAACCGGTACCCGGTCCTTGGTCAACCTTACATCAAATTCAATAGCATCAACTCCAGCTTTCTTGGCTGCTAGAATTCCGGCGATAGTATTTTCAGCAGTTATGCCAGCCGCACCGCGGTGACCAATTATTTTCATACATAACAGTATATGAAAAAAAGCCCTGCTTGTCTGCTAGTAATAATGATTAGAATATAAATTACTTCAATCATTAACTGACTTCATCTATAATAGTAATCAGCACCTAAGCGGGTTAAGAAAAAGTCTGCTATAAATAGGCAGAGATAAATATAGATAATACTAAGCAAGGAGTAATATAGTGACCGATTTTAATAAGATTTTAGATTCAGGAGAGATCAATAAAGCTCAAATAAACGTAGTTGTTGAAATTCCAACTGGCAGTAACCTAAAAGTAGAATGGAATCGCCACAAAAAGGTTTTTGAGCTTGACCGCGTCGAACCAGTAATTTTCCAAAAACCATGCAACTACGGTTTTATTCCTCAGACTTTAGACGAAGACGGTGATGAACTAGATGTTCTGCTAATCTGCAATCAGTCTATCCCTACCGGTGTAGTAGTTGAAGCTACGATTATTGGTATTATGAACTTCGAAGACGATGGTGAGATGGATCATAAAGTAGTAGCTGTACCTAGTGATGACCGTGAGACCGGCAACGCAGTTAAGAGCTTGGATGATCTACCAAAGCAATACATCAAACAAATAGAACACCACTTTACGCACTACAAAGACCTCAAAAAGCCAGGTTCCACGAATGTACAGGGTTGGGGTGATATAGACTCGGCCAAAGCAACAATTGTAGAGTGTCAGAAACGCTGGCAAACTGAAAAGTAAGTAGCCTAAGCGAAATCTTGCAGGACTAATATTAATCGGTTATGCTTAAAGCATCAATATAGCTAAAAGAACAGGGTGAGGCAATGAAAACACGGATAGCAATCAATGGATTTGGTAGAATCGGTCGTAATGCATTTAAGGTTGCTTTTGAGAGAGCCGATCTAGAAATAGTTGCCATTAATGATCTCACAGATACCAAAACACTAGCCCATTTGCTTAAATACGACAGTAATTATGGCACCTACGAAAACAAGGTCGACTTTAATGACGATAGTATTGTAGTAAACAAAAAAGCCATTAAGGTGCTGTCAGAGAAAGATCCAGCTAATTTGCCCTGGAAAGACCTAAACGTCGATATTGTGATCGAATCTACTGGCCTATTTGTTGATCCAGCCAAAGCCAAAGCACATATCGATGCTGGAGCTAAAAAGGTAATTCTATCCGGACCTGCTAAAGGAGAAGGGGCAACAACTATAGTTCTAGGTGTTAATGAGGATGATATCGAGAAAGCTGATGACATTCTCAGTAATGCCTCTTGTACTACCAACTGCATTACACCTGTATCGTCAGTTATTGAAAACCATTTTGGTATCGATAAAGCAATGATGACTACAGTACATAGTTATACTGCCAGTCAGCGACTACAAGATGCACCGTCAAAAGATCTAAGGACTGCTCGCAATGCGGCTGAGAATATCGTACCAACCACGACCGGAGCTTCTAAAGCGGCAGCTCTAGCCATGCCCAGCTTAAAAGGAGTCTTTGGTGGTATGAGCGTAAGGGTACCAACCCCAGTAGTTAGCCTAAGTGATTTTGTTATCATAACCAAAAAACCAGTCACAGTAGAAAAGGTAAATCAAGTCTTCAAAGAAGCTGCTAAACAACCCTATTACCAAGGAATTTTAGACGTAACAGAGGATCAGCTAGTTAGCAGTGACTTTATTGGTAATAGCCATTCGGCAATAGTCGATCTTAGCTTAACTGCCGTTATTGGTGATAATATGCTTAAAGTTGTTGCTTGGTACGATAATGAATGGGGCTATAGTAACCGTCTAGTTGAAGTTACCGCAGACGCTGGCCGTATGCTTCATAGCAAGAAATAAGATGAAGGTTTTTATTGGCGCCGATCATCAGGGATATGAGCTAAAAGCTGAGATTAAGCGTTATCTAAAGCTAGCTGGTTATGACGTAGTTGATGATGGCGATGAAAAATTAGATCCCAATGATGATTTCCCGGTCTTCGCTGCTAGATTAGCCAAAGATATACTTATATCTGACGAGCAGTCTAGAGGTATCCTGATATGTGGCAGTGGTCAGGGTATGTGTATGACTGCTAATCGCTTTAAGGGAATCAGAGCTTGCATGGGTTACGATAATGAGTCAGCTCGTTCAGCCCGTAATGATGACGATTGTAATGTTCTTTGCCTGCCAGCCAATACCCTAGATAGCCAAAAAGCCAATACGATTATAGAGACTTTTTTAAATACCGACTTTGCTGATGCACCTAGATTTAAGCGCCGTATAGCTCAGATGGACAATCTGACTTAGATGCAAGCTATCGTTTATATATAAATTTAGGTAACATTAAATTATGAAGCATGATCAGCAAGACCACTCAGAACCGGTAAAACTTCCAGCTGTCGATATCCAGTATCAACCGCAAAACCCGATAGATCAGCACAAGTCCGGATTAGGTGATAATAAACCAAGTAAATCTAGCAAAAGATCGATCATGCCCAGCAAAAAAGCTTGGTGGATAAAGCCATTATTAGTATTCATAGTGCTAATCATAGTATTGGTGGTAGCTAGTATTTGGATCATTCGCTCAACATCTAATCAGAGTACAGGCAGTTCTTCTAGTAGGTCAGTCAATGATGGACAGCCGATAACGTCCAGCAGTCTAGACGATCTATCGATGGCTTGCTCCTACGTCCCTATAACCAACAGCCCCAGTGGCTCTAATCCCAGTAACGGTCCTTTCGCAGTGTTTGTCGAGTCAACCGAACCAGGTCAATATTTCCATAAGGACACAGTAATAACAGGAACTTCGCCGCAAATTGATAGTAATAATTATCTAAACGCCCAGATAGTGGTCTGCGTGGATGTATTAAAGACCTACGACACTGATACTAGATGTAATTTTAAGGATAAAGATAGCACTAAACAGCGCAGTCTGTACCTATATAACGTAGATTATGAGGTTAACTTTATCACCGCCCGGAGTGGAAAAAAGATATACAGCACTAAGCGCACCGCAAAAGCCGAACAATGCCCACTGAGTGCTAACTTTAGCGCCAGCGCACCGAAGATATATGCCCAGCTCAGTGATCAGCAAATTAATCAAGCGGTAGCTGAATACAAGAAGGAGGTTAAATAATGGCCGTTGTTTGCCCAACAATAACCAGTGAAACAATGGAAGGCTATAATAAGCAGCTCCAAGAAGTAGCTAATTTTGCCGATAGAATTCACATCGATTTAGCTGATGGTGTATTTACACCTAACAAGTTAACCGAGATTAAAGATGTCTGGTGGCCAGCCGGACTGACTGCCGATATTCATTTAATGTATCAGGCTGTTGAACCTTTTGTTAAACAACTTGGCGCATTAAAACCCAATATGGTTATCGTCCATGCTGAAAGCTCCGGCCGTTTTAACGATATCGCTAATCTACTTAATCACTACGAGATAAAGGTAGGCGTAGCTTTACTTGCTGATACTTCAGTAGATAAAATCCTTCCAGCTATGGATATAATCGATCACGTTTTGATTTTTAGTGGCGACCTAGGCCATTTTGGCGGTACAGCACAACTAGACTTACTGAACAAAGTGCGGGTAATCCGAAAACAAAAACCTGGCATTGAGGTCGGTTGGGACGGCGGAATTAATAGCGCCAATGCCAGCAAACTATGCCTCGGAGGAATCGATGTATTAAATGTCGGTGGTGCTATACATAATAGCGAGAACCCAAGAGCAGCCTATGATAAACTAAAAGCAATAGCGGAAAAGTATTGATGACTATAACAGAACTAGAACAACAAGCAACTCAAATACGCCAAGACATCATTAAGATGTTAGAGCACGCCAAATCCGGTCATTCAGCCGGACCAATGGGTCTAGCAGATATTTTTACCGCTCTGTATTTCGACATCTTAAAACATGATCCTAATAAACCAGATTGGGATGAAAGAGATCTATTACTGCTAAGTAATGGACACTGTGTGCCAGTGCAGTATGCTTCGATGGCTCGATCTGGCTATTTTGACGTTAAAGAATTAATGACCTTGCGCCAATTCGGTAGTCGTTTGCAGGGCCATCCAGAACGAATTAAGTTGCCTGGGCTAGAAACAACCTCTGGACCTCTAGGCTGTGGTCTAAGCCAGGCTGCTGGTATGGCGTTAGCGATGCGAATGAATCAACAGCTTCATCGTTGGGTTTATGTGGTTATGGGTGATGGTGAGCTGAACGAAGGAAATGTTTGGGAGGCTGCCATGCTAGCTGCTAAATATAACCTAAATAACATCATTGCTATAATTGATCGAAACAACATTCAAATCGATGGCCCGACGGAAAAAGTTATGCCACTAGAGGACCTTAGCGCGAAATGGGATGCTTTCGGTTGGCACGTCATTGATATTGATGGAAATAACATGGAGCAAATAATCGATGCCTGTGCTATGGGTCGGGCAATAGTCGAGAAACCAACATTAATAATCGCCCATACCGTTCCCGGTAAAGGTGTTGATTTCATGGAATATGACTATCATTGGCATGGTGGTGCACCTGGTGTTGGCGTCCCCGATCATAAGCAAGCAGTTAAAGCCTTGCACGAACTTAGAACCTTGAAGGGAAAGATCCGGGGGGAACATGAATAACATCAATTTAATTACCGATAACTTCTTAAATCACAAATTTGATACTGAAGCCATAAAGAAAGGCTTTGGTAAAGGACTACTTGCTGCCGGACAGCAAAATGACCAGGTTGTAGCAGCCTGTGCTGATCTAACCGGCTCCACAGCCATGAATATGTTCGCTGAAGAATTTCCTGATAGGTTTGTCGAGGTCGGAGTAGCTGAACAAAATCTAGTAACTGTCGGCTCTGGTTTAGCAGCTATGGGCAAGATCCCATTTGTTAGCTCCTATGCTGCCTTTAGTCCTGGTAGGAACTGGGAGCAAATTCGAACTACAATTTGTCTGAACGAACAGGTTGTTCACGTTGTCGGATCACATGCAGGACTGTATACCGGCGCCGATGGAGCTACTCACCAGATGCTAGAAGATATTGCATTAACAAGAGTATTGCCAAATATGGTGGTTATTGCTCCAGCTGATAGCATCCAAGCACAAAAAGCGACAATAGCTTTGGCCTCTCATGACAGCCCTAGCTATCTACGTTTAACTAGAGAGCCTACAGCTGTATTTACAACCGATAAGACACCGTTTGAGATTGGCAAAGCTTACGTCTATAGGGAAGGCACCGACATAACTATAATTGCTACCGGTACAATGACCTACAATGCTCTTGTGGCTGCTGAAAACCTCGCCAAAGACAATATTAGTGTTGAGGTTGTACACTTGCCAACTATTAAGCCATTAGACTCTGAAACGGTGCTTAGAAGCGTCAGAAAAACTAAAAAGGTAATAACCGTTGAGGAAGGACAGATTAGCGCTGGAATGGGTAGTGCAATTTGTGAATTACTAGCCGATGAAGATCCGTTGCCAGTTCACCGTATGGGAGTACAAGACAAATTTGGTCAATCCGGTAGCCCGGACGATCTACTTGAACATTACGGATTAACGCCTAAACATATCGCTCTTAAAGTCCATCAAATACTATAGAATATTAAGAAAGATATTAAGCAGGCCTAAATAATATCTTTTTTAAGTAGCACTAGTTTAACTAGTATAGTAAAAATGTGCAGTAAGATTAGTTGACTAACTATAGCCAGTAGTAGCGACAACCACTCCTTAGATATTGACCAATTCTCGATGAAATAACTCATCCGGGTGGTGATGCGGGGCAGTAAATCTGAAATGAATAAATTGCTATAGATTAGTGCAATAACGGCTGCAGCAGTTCTAAATAGGGTTTTTTCTATAAATTCCCTGAGTGGTGAGCGAGGATCACTGTCTTTAGGATGAACGTATTTACTAAACACCAAGTCATTAGATAATTCAGATGAGAAATTAGAGCCAAGCCACCAAAACATATTCACGGCGACACCCACTAAACCCCAAAATATTGCTAACGACAAGGACCCGGCGATTTGCTCTCCGACAACATTCTGAAGTAAGACGTCAATAGAATCAATTCCAGACTGTATAGGATTAAAATCACCAGACACAAACAAGCTTTGCTTAATAAAGTCTTGGGAGCTAAAGAATAAAGTTACTAACACAATAAATAGATAAATAGCCATCTCTAAGAGGCTTGGTGTCAGCCATTTTATCATTAATATATATTTGTTTTTATCTTCGGCTATATTCGACATTGCTCTGGTCCTTAACCTAGATTATATGCTATTCTTAAGCATAAGGATAGAGATTGATGCCATATACACTAGAACAAAGTAAAAGAAATTGCCAACAAGCCCGAGAAGCTATGAAGCGGGCCCGCCAACACAAATTTGCTCTAGGAGCATTTAACTTAGATAACCAAGAAACTTTGATTGCTGTAACCAGGGCAGCAGCCAAACACAAGGCCCCTGTACTAGTTGAGGTAAGCCATAGCGAAGTAGAAATGCTGGGCCTAGAGAATGTAAGAGATCTGGTTGATAACTATAAAGCTGAGTATGGCGTAGAAATGTACATCAATCTAGACCATTCGCCTAAAGTTGAAAGCGCCAAGCAGGCAATCGATGCTGGTTTTGAATTTATCCATATTGATATATCCCAAGCTGATCATGATGCCAGTGATGAGCTAATTATCTCCAGAACCAAAGAAGTAGTTGATTATGCCAAGAAAACCGGTGCAATAGTTGAAAGCGAGCCACACTACTTCGGTGGTGGTTCGAATAAGTTCACTAAAGCCTTCGATTACCAAGAGATAAAAAAGACTTTTAGCACTCCTGAGGGAGCGAAACAGTTTGTAGATGCCACTGGAATAGATACCTTTGCGGCGGCTGTTGGAAACCTTCATGGTTCCTACCCGGTAGCCAAAAAACTAGACCTTAACCTTCTAAAGCAAATACGCGAAGCCATAGATTGCAACATTAGCTTGCATGGTGGCAGTGGCACACCAGGGCACTATTTTGAAGATGCAGTTGAAATTGGAGTAAGTAAAATAAATATAAATTCCGACATGCGGATCGCTTACCGTACCACCCTAGAAGACGTTTTAAAAAAGAATAAAAGCGAATACGCAGTCATTAAGCTGATGGACGAGGTTATAGACGCCGTACAGGCCGTTGTAGAGTCAAAAATTGCTTCTTTTGGAGCTAGTGGTAAAGCAAAGATATACTAACATCATTAGTATTAGTTGTTTGACTAAGATTGCTGAGTATCGATGGCTAAAAAGGTTTTGGTCTATACCATTTTGGAGATTGTTTGAGTAACTTGTTTAATTGGGCTTCGCTCAACAATCCTGCTTGAGCACCGACGTGTTGCACGACACTCATGGAATTGATTGGTCCCCACTGCAATGCACCTTCGATGTCACTGCCGTGTATCAAAGCAGCCACAAAAGTTGAAGTAAAGGCGTCTCCGGCTCCAGTGCGCTCCAGTGGTGGTGAAGGATCAGGATAAATAGGCATTTTGAGGCGTTGGGTTCCGTCTGAGGCATAAGCTCCGTCAGGACCGTCGCTAATACATACAATCTTTGGACCAAGGGCGTGCAATTTATCCATAAGATCATGGATGTCTTTATGGTCTCCACCAGTAATTTGAACAGCCTCTTCGCGGTTTACAGCTAGTACTTCAGTAAGTTTATACAATTTTCTTAGCTTCTTGGTACCAGCAGCTATTTGGAAAGTACCCGGCTGGAAGGCAAGTTTTACATCATCATGACGATCTAACCAATCAGCTAAATCATCGTGGAAATCCATGGCGTTTTCACTAATTGAACTAAAGTAAATCCAGCGGGGAATTTCTTTAGGTCTAAGGTGCGGCCAATGATAGTCATATTCTTCATGTTTGATTAGAATTGTGCGTTCAGCCTTGTGCCACAGCACATAATGATAATTACTCTGTTTTCCGCGGTTAACTTTCATTAGGCTAGTGTCAACTTTGTTTTTTTCAAGAGCAGCCAACATATCTCTACCGGCTTGATCAGACCCGACGTTAGCCTGCAGGGCGCTCTTAAGGCCTAATCTGGCGAAACTAACACTAGCATTCGGAGCATTGCCAACAGCTTGTAATTCCTCGACATGATCGTATGGTATTTTAGCTCCCCAAGGAATAGCGATCCACTTACCATTTTTGTCTTCAAAAGTGTGAGCCTGATCATCGAACATCTTAATAAATGCATCTGTTACTATGTCCCCAACCGATAATACATCTATTGCCATTTACCACCCTTATTCTTAGATAATATTCTGCATTTATTGTTACATAAGCATTTATATAAAACAAGGAAACTATTATCTTTATGCTTAAGATAATACGTGATAATCTTAGTAGCATAGATATGTCGCGAGTTATTTCACAATTATTAGATGCTCCAGAACCAGACTTTAGTATGGCTATTAGTGAATTGGAGCACCAGGCTGGTAATCCATCTATAGACGTTCACTTGACTTCAATTATCCAAGGTACAGTACACCGAAAAATTCGAGAACTTGGACTAGATCCAAGTGATACAACCGCCAACGAGCTGTATAGGGGGCTTCAATCGATGGTCAGGCTACATGATCAGTTCCTAAACAAAAAGTTGAATATTGAAACCGATATGTCGCTGAGTAAGCAGATGTCAATCATTATAAAAAAGATCCATAGCCTACCTATTCCCAGTAAAGCTTGGGTTATTAAAAGCAGTAGCGCCAAAAAATTACTTAAGAAAAACCCGCCGAAGAAAGTAAAGTCAGCCCTTGGATATAAATCACTGGATTCTATGCTAAAGCGTGAAAAAACCGAGGATATACTAATCTATAGTCGAATTTGTGAAACAGCTACCTGGAATAAAAAGTTTATAAAATCCTACAGCGGCCTAACGCCAGCCGATTTCGAAACTAGAAAGATTAAACTCAAAGTAGTTACCAACAAGAAACTTAGCGATAAGTATTCTAGTTTTCTTCAACAGAAACATCATAATAATGTAGTTCTTGTAGAACATGGCATCATTGGTTGTTTGCCACTAGGGGTGGATAAACTACCCGGACTAGTGATCACCGTGTTACCATTACTGCTTCATAACATCAACGAAGTACGCTCCTATAGTGCGATATTTAAAATGCATCAAGTACATCCGGACTTTAGCAAAAAGCTAGTCAATATTCTACTTAATAACAGCGATGACTTTGTTAGGCTTGCTAGCCAGGATGTTTCCTGGCGAATTGTTCAGCGACATTATGGAAATCGTCCTCATCTACCATATCCGGAATTATTTGAACCACATATCCAAGCCGATGATCTATACTGGCGCAAAGCAGAATCGGTTATCTACTGGCTAGAACCCGCCTTAAAATTCTGGGAAGACCTCGACTACATCGCCGCCCTATACCCTGATGGACCAGTTCCACTTAGCTTAATGGACAATGCAGTAAGTTACATAAATAAGCTAGAGTATAAGGATCATTCCAGGAAATATTTTAAGGATAGTTTATGGAATGAACTGCTACTGCGTTATGTTGGGCAGGATAACTTTCAGCAAGTACTAATTAATCAGCTAGATAATAAAGTATTTAAAACCGAAATGGCAGAGTTTTAATGTATCAAATATGTGTATCTGGGGCTTCCAGAGGAAAAAGTGTAGAGCAGGGAACTGAGTTAGCCAAGCAGGCTGGTAAAGAAATTGCTAAACAAGGCCATTCATTACTAACTGGGGCTACTATCGGACTGCCGAACATTGCAGCAGAGAGTTACAAAAAGGCGGGTGGTCTGATGAGTGTTGGAATTAGCCCAGCGGCCAGTAAGCAGGAGCACGTCTTAAAGTATCGGCTGCCGACTGAGCATTACGACACAATTTTATTTACTGGCTTACATTACATCGGTAGAGACACCTTGCTTATCAACAGCTCCGACGCTGTAGTAAGTATTGGGGGGCGCATGGGCACGCTACATGAGTTTACGATTGCAATTGAAACGGACACCCCAATCGGTTTTATTATGGGAGCCGGCGGGATAAGTAGTGAAGTTCAAGACATGCTTGACCTACTTAAAGCATCAGATAGAATTGCTGCAAACCAAGTTTACTTCGGTAATGATGCTACAACGGTACTTTCTAAGCTCACCAAAGTCCTGAATGAGCATAACAAAGCCTACAGACATATTTACCGTAAAAAGTAATTACTCTACAACTATTGTTTATTGTAAACTTAAAGAATGGCTAAGTTTAATCTAAAAAGTGATTACCGACCAACCGGCGACCAACCGATGGCTATTGAAAAATTAGTGAGTAGTATTAAAGCTGGGCAAAAACAGCAAACTCTACTCGGTGTAACTGGATCTGGAAAGACTTTCACCATGGCTAACGTCATTGAAAAGGTCCAAAGACCAACACTGGTTTTAAGTCATAATAAAACTTTGGCTGCTCAACTATACAATGAGTTTAAACAATTCTTCCCGGAAAACGCTGTTCATTACTTCGTTAGTTACTTTGACTACTACCAACCAGAAGCCTACATTGCTAGGAGTGATACTTACATCGAGAAAGATAGTCAGATCAATGAAGAGATTGACCGTCTAAGACATGCTGCTACTGATGCCCTATTGTCGCGTAGTGACGTAATTATCGTTGCCAGTGTTAGCTGTATTTATGGCATCGGTTCGGTTGAAGATTATGATGGACTAGCTGTAGAGATCAAGAAAGGACAACGTCGCGTAAGAGATAAGCTATTGCGGCAACTAACAGATATCCAATACCAGAGAAATGACATCGACTTCCATCGTGGGGTGTTTAGGGTTCGCGGTGATGTAATTGACATCTTCCCAGCTGGTGAAGAAGTTGCATACCGCATTGAGTTTTTTGGTGACGAAATCGAGCGGATTACCCAAATAGATCCACTGACCGGTGAAATCCTAAGAGATAAAAGTCAGCTGAAGATATTCCCAAGTTCCCACTACGTAACTCCTTTCGATAAACTAAAAGTAGCCTTGGGTCAGATTCGTGATGAATTAGACACTCGCTTAAAATTCTTCAAAAAGAACGGCATGCTTCTAGAAGCTCAGAGACTACAGCAACGCACTAACTTTGATCTAGAGATGCTTGAAGAAACAGGCTTTGTCAAAGGCATAGAAAACTACAGTAGATATCTAACCAACCGCGAACCCGGCGAACAACCAGCCACCCTACTGGACTATTACCCTGACGACTATTTGATGTTTATCGATGAATCGCACATGACCATCCCACAGATTAGAGGTATGTATAACGGCGATCGGGCTCGCAAGGAAATACTAGTCGAACATGGCTTTAGATTACCTAGCGCGCTAGATAACAGGCCACTTACATTTAGTGAATTTGAACGTCATTTAAATGATGTAGTCTACGTTAGTGCTACCCCAGCAGAATACGAAATTAGCCATAGCCCTCAACCAATAGAACAAATCATTAGACCTACAGGACTGGTCGACCCACCAATTGAAGTTAGGCCGCTTGAAGGTCAAATAGACGATCTATTGGCTGAAATAAAGACAACTACATCTAAAGGTCAGCGCGTTTTGGTAACCACCCTAACTAAACGAATGAGCGAAGAATTAACTGACTATCTTAAGGATTTAAATATTAAAGTTGCCTATCTGCACAGTGATGTCGATACTTTGGACCGGACTGACATACTTAGAGACCTCAGACTTGGTGTTTATGATGTAGTAGTAGGTATTAACTTACTCAGAGAGGGCTTAGACCTGCCAGAAGTTAGCCTCGTAGCTATTTTAGACGCCGATAAAGAAGGGTTCTTGCGTAGTGAGCAAGCTTTAACGCAAACTGTCGGTCGGGCAGCTCGGCACCTTGAAGGAAGGGTGATTATGTACGCCGATAACATAACTGGAAGCATGCAACGGACCATTGATTTAACTAATAAGCGTCGGAAAATTCAGATGCGCTACAACAAGGATCATAATATTACTCCGGCTGGAATACAAAAGGCAGTTGAGGAGGCGATGCACCAGAAAGAAGATCAGCCTAAAGATAAAATAAATCTCAAAAAGATTCCTAAAGATGAATATCCACATATCGTTAAAGATTTAACAGCTCAGATGGAAATAGCTTCATCAAATCTCCAGTTCGAGAAAGCAGCAGAACTACGCGACACCATTGATAACATTAAAAAACAAATGTAGCGCTCGCTAATGACCGCATTATATGTTACCTAGTAGGACTAGTCTTCTAGTGGCGGTACGCCATCGGATAAATGTATATCACTGAAGTCTAATTCCATAGGGTTAGTAGTTCCTTGTTTGTTCACCTCATCGATCAAACTAAAAATACGACTTTCTATGTGACTAAGAGTCGAAGGGTGAGCAATTGTCAGATGGGCGCCATCAATACCAATAACCCTAATATTAGGATGACCAGCAAATATTTGGCGCCACCCTTCTGGATTGCTAACGATATCATTACTGAATAAAGTTACATGCATGTTATGAAGTTTTGGAATATGGGAGCCAAGCTGACCGGCCTGACCACTCAATAATGTCGGTAAGGTTGCCAAATTATTAGCGCTAGCAGTTGGGTGGGGGTCAATAGTTGGCGGATAATGTATTAGAGTTCTAAGTGTTAAACCGCCGACAATCTTGACTAGTTGAAGTGGCTCAGAGAGCAACTGTTTGGACATCTCTGGCGCTTCACTTAATGAAAATTTAGTCGGAAAACAGGGGGCGGTCAAATCCGAATAGACAACGTTTCTTTTATGGTAATCAGCAAAAGCAACGATACCCATTCCGACCATAGCACCACGCGATTCTCCAAGTAAAACTATGTCGCTGTGTCCAGTCATTGCCGGCACCTCGTCATCGGCAGCTGTTAGAATCTCATGAAAATTATGGGCGCTAGTAGCTAGTGATATTTTCGACAATCTAGCAACTGCATCTTTAGAGAGTTCAACTTTTGGATGATAACTACCTTCAGCTCCAATGAGGGTAATTGGTATACCGAGTCGCATGAAGTGCTCAACTGTGTGCCTATTGTGGCCTCTTGGACTAGTCAACCAGGCGCTAGTCATTGCTAGGGAAAGATCAGCTCTAGGACGGTTAGGTTGGCCTCTAACCACCGCATAACTGTGTCCATCGCTCATAACAGCACCATCGGTATAGACTTGTCCGCTAGCATGGCTGTTAGGTTCTTCAATATTAGGGTAATATTCTTCAACTTGACTAGATGGTACTTCGAATGTCGGAAAATAAAAATCACCCGCTCTTGAACTGGGGTGATCTTGTTTTATCTCTGCTGGAGAGCCGTTATTGATGTTAGTCATATATAACCATACTCGAGGATGCTAATTATTAGTAATTATCATAACCTTTATATAGAATCTTGTAAAGAATCAAAGAGTTTAGTGCATCTGTCTAGACTTTTTCTAGTTACACTAATACTATCCAATAATGTTAATAAATTTGGTATACTAGCAGGAATGGCCCGACTCACAAATGAAGAAGTATTAGAATTGTCCAAGCTCGCCAAGATTTCAATTTCTGGCGATGATATAGATAGCTATAAAGCAGATCTAGAAGAAATACTAAATTTCGTAGAGAAGCTTAGCGAACTAGACACTGAAGGATTAGAGCCAACTTTTCAGGTTACTGGACTTACGAATATAACTAGACCAGATACTGTTGAGGACTATGGAATCAGTCAAGAAGCAATCTTAGCTAATCTGCCTAATCGGAAGGGCAATCATATAAAGGTGCCAAAAGTTCTATGAAGTGGGACAAAATAAGTCAGATAGCTGACAATGTAGTCAGCGGTAAAACCTCGGCAACCGAGCTAGTTACTAAATCGCTGAATTTACTAAAAGACGCCAAGGAGTATAACAGCGTTATAGCGTCGCTCGAAGAATCAGCTCTTAAGCGTGCTAAAGAAATAGACGACAAAATTGCTAACAAGGAGCATGTAGGTCGACTAGCTGGAGTCCCTTTTATAGCTAAAGACAACTTTTTAGTCTTTGGCGCCGACACCACAGCAGCCAGTAACATCTTAAAAGGTTTTGAAGCGCCATATCAGGCTACCGTTATTAATAAGCTAGAAACCGAAGGTGCCATTTGTATCGCCAAAGCCAATTTGGATGCTTTTGGCCACGGTGGTAGTACTGAAAACAGCGACTTCGGACCTTCACTGAACCCAGTAGATAAATCTAAAGTACCAGGAGGATCTTCAGGCGGTTCAGCAGTGGCTGTAGTTTTAGATATCGTTCCCTTTGCTCTAGGAACAGACACTGGTGGTTCGAGTAGACAACCAGCTAGTTTCAGCGGTTGTGTGGGCTATAAGCCCAGCTATGGGCTGATGAGTCGTAGTGGCATTGTAGCTATGGCTAGTAGTACCGACACGGTTGGTCTACTGACAAAATCTAGTGAAGACTTGGCGCTATTGCTAGAAATTATGTCCGGAAAAGATCCCTTGGATAGTACAACTATTGAACCACAGGACAATTACAGTGAAGTTAAACCCGTTGACGTCAGTAAATTAAAAATAGGTGTTATAAAGCAATACATGTCTAGCGGTGTTGCAGATAATGTACGTTCGGCTATTGAGCAGTCGCTAGCTAATTTAAAAAAACTAGGAGCAACGGTAGAGGAAGTAGGCATGCCAAGTCTAGACTACTCTGTTCCTGCTTATTATATAATCGTGCCAGCTGAGATTAGTAGTAATTTAAGTAGATATGATGGTCAACGTTTTGGCTATAGTAGCCAATCTGCAGAGAATTTAGATTCCAGCTATATCTCTTCAAGATCGGACGGGTTTGGAAAAGAACCAACCAGACGTATTTTGATTGGTACTTATGTACTAACCAGTGGCTACTACGAAGCTTACTACCGTAAAGCCCAGCTAGCCAGAACCAAGATAATTAATCAGTTTAATGATGCTTTCAATACTTATGATTTTTTAATTGGTCCAACCGCTCCTACTACAGCCTTCAAATTTGGTGACAAAACAGACCCTCTTCAGATGTACCTAGCAGACAGTCTTACAGTCGGATCCAGCTTAGCGGGTATACCAGCCATTTCATTACCGTTAATCGATAAACCAAGCCCAGATAATATGCCAGTTGGGTTGCAAATAATGTCTAGACAAAATCAAGACAAACAACTAATACAATTTGCCGAGCAAATCGAAAAGGAGATACAAATATGAAGTTAATACCCCGGCGTCTAAAACTAACTCGCATTAAACCGAAGAAATTTAAACAGAAATGGGACGATGTTCAGAAGTTTTGTCGCAATAAAGAAACCTGGCCGGTAGCAATCATGAATGCCGACAAGCTACTAGATGAGGCCTTAATAAAAAGGAAGTTTAAAGGTAAGACTATGGGTGAGCGCTTAGTATCTGCTCAAAACCATATGACCAATAATGATGGCGTTTGGTCAGCTCATAACTACTCCAAGAAGATCGCCAATGAAACCGTTACCAAGCTTAAAGAAACTGATGTCAAGAAATCTTTAGTCGATTTTCGTCAAGCGCTTAGAGACCTGGGAGCATTAAATTAATGATCAACAAACAGATTATTGACCAGTATAGCGTTGCTATTGGTATCGAATGCCATGTTCAGCTAAAGACTGTCAGTAAGCTGTTTGCAGCTGTAGATAATGACGCCCGGGATGCTGAGCCCAATAGCCTAATAAGTCATATCTGCTTTGGACTTCCTGGGGCATTGCCAGTATTAAACGAAAAAGCCATTGAGCTAGCTTGTCGAGCAAGTTTTGCTTTAAATACAAAGCCGGCAAAATTTAGTACTTTCGATAGAAAACACTACTTCTACCCAGACTTACCTATGGGTTACCAAATTACTCAGTTCTACAACCCGATAATTATTGGAGGGAGTGTAGAGATTATCACCGAAAAGGGCCCAAAGAAAATTGGTATAACCAGAGCACATTTGGAAGCCGATGCCGGAAAGAGTAGCCACCCATCAGGGGCCGATTATTCATTAGTAGATCTTAACCGAGCCGGGACACCGCTACTAGAAATAGTGTCCGAACCAGATATCACTTCACCAACCGAAGCCCGGCAATATGCACATGAGTTATTCCTGCTTATGAAGTATGCTGGTGTCTCAGATGCTGATCTTTATCATGGCAACATGCGCTTTGATGTTAATGTTAGTGTAAGTAAAACGGATGAACTGGGTACCAGAACTGAGACTAAGAACCTTAACTCTTTCAGGAGTGTTGAGAAGGCTGCACAATACGAAATTAATCGCCAAATTGAGTTACTTGAAAAAGGCCAAGCTATTGATCAAGAAACACGTGGCTGGGATGAAGCTAAACAAAAAACCACATCACAGCGTGGTAAAGAACATGCTCACGATTATCGCTACATGCCCGATCCGGACATTCCACCGGTTGAACTTGACCAGACATTTGTTAAACAAATAGAAGATACTATGCCGTTACTTCCAGGTCAGTGGCGTCAGTTTTTGGACAGCATTCAGCTAGATCAAAGTCAGATAGAGATTTTACTGGAAAGCGAAGTATTAAGTGAAAATTATAGCTACCTTGAGTTACTAAGCAACAACAAAGCTGAATCAAAACTGGTAAAACAAATCGCCAACTGGATGGTTAATGTTGAGATACCCTTGCGCCGTGACAACGACAGCGAGCTGCAAGACGATCTCACAGCTCGCAATACTATCTATCGGACTACCGCTGAGTTATACAATTCAAAGAAACTAAGTTCTTCCAATGCAAAACTACTACTTACTGAACTACTAAGTAACTCCAACGGATTAGTAGAAAATATCGAAAAATATGCTGAGGAGCAGGGACTACTACAGCTTAGTGACGACAACCAAATAAAGACAATTGTCGACAATGTTATCGCGCAAAATCCTCAAGCTGTAGCTGACGTTAAAGCCGGTGAACAAAAGGCAATTGGCTTCTTAGTAGGCCAGGTTATGAAAGAGTCAAAAGGCCAAGCTAATCCAAGTGTCGCAAAAGAACTGTTGAACGAATCTTTAGGTCTTTAATATACAACTTATTGACGCACTATGGGTTATTGACGCGCTTAAGGGTAGTGCTGTATTGCTCTGCAAACTAATGATGATACAATATATTTATGACAACCGTAGAACAAGCCCTATTAATCATATTATCAACCTGCCTAGCAATTGTACTGGTACTGACCATCATAATTGCAGTCAAAATCATACAGATTCTTAAACACATTCGCATTATTGTCGCTAAAGCCGAAAACATTGCCGATAAAGCTGAGGCGGTGAGTGATTTCTTCCAGCAAACGGCTGGCCCTACAGCAATAGTCAAGCTTATTTCTAATATCTTTAACGCTACAACTAAGAATAAGTCATCAAAATAGGAGGCCATAAGTATGAGTAAAAACCTAAAGAAGCTAGCAATTGGGTCCGCTATTGCGGCTGGACTAGGTTACCTAACCGGAATCCTAACTGCCCCAAAAAGTGGGAAAGAAACTAGACAAGACGTTAAAAATACAGCCGTAAAAGCTAAACTACAAGCCGAAAAAGAACTTAAAAAGCTGCACAGTGAAATTACCAAACAACTAGACCGAGCCAAGGAATTAAGTAAAAAGCTTAAAAAAGAACACCAGGCAGATTTAGATAAACTTGTTTCAGCAGCAAATCACGCCAAAATAAAAGCCAAGCAGATGCTAAGTAACATCCATGATGGTGGTAGCGACGATAAAGAACTAAATAAAGCTATTGATGACGTTAATAAAGCAGTTAACTCTCTTAAAGACTATATAGATAAAAAAGTTAAGTAGATCGAATTTGACTAATAAATTGTCGTTGTAATAATCATTAACGGCACCAATTTTAAACATAGATTGCTATAATTATTGTAGTGATTTAATAGCCTAGGGAGTTATCGTTAATGTCCGCAAAAGTGGAGCTAAAAAATAGTGATTTTGTCCATCTCCATAACCATACACAGTACAGTCTGCTTGACGGTTTAACCAAAGTACCGGCGTTAGTTGACTATGTATCCGAACAAGGCATGCCAGGTGTAGCCATCACCGATCATGGCACTATGTCAGGCGTAATTGAATTTTATACTAAGTGTAAAGATAAAGGCTTAAACCCAATTATTGGTATGGAGACATACGTCGCTCCTAGAAAACACACCGATAAAGAAGCTGGGAAAGACAAAACACCGTATCACTTAACACTACTAGCAATGAATAACAAAGGTTACCAAAACCTAATGCAACTTAGTAGCATCGCGAACCTAGAAGGGTACTACTATAAGCCCCGAGTAGACCACCAGCTACTAGAGAAGTACAGCGAGGGTGTGATAGTACTGAGCGGCTGTATTGGTGGTGAGGTTGGCGATAATCTCCGAAAAGACCAAGACGATAAAGCTAAAGAAATAGCTAAGTGGTATAAGTCGGTGTTCAAAGACCGGTACTATCTGGAGGTACAGGATCACGGGCACCCAGATCATCCCTATAACTGGACTGAACAACAAAAGGTAAATAAAAAGCTACTTACGCTAGCTGAAGAGCTATCTATAAAGCCAGTTCTGACCTCAGATGCTCATTACTTAAAACACAGCGACCAGCAAGCACACGAGATACTGCTGTGTGTTCAAACCGGTGCTTTTCTTAGTGATGAAAAGCGGATGAGTTTAGTCGATTTTGATCTTCACGTAGCTAGTCCAGAAGAAATTATCGGTCGTTGGGGGAAAGAATATCCGCAGTTAATAAAAAACAGTCGGGCCATCAATGACCGCTGTAACGTCGAAATTGAATTAGGCAAGATATTAATTCCCAAATTCACAGTAGGTAAGGGAGAAACCGAAAAGTCATTACTTCATAAAATGGTTTATCGTGGTTTGGCCTGGCGTTATGG
>JAUHZB010000009.1 GCA_030426125.1 bacterium | reverse complement strand
ATAACGGTGTCGCTAGTTAAATCACCAGAAAGCTCTAAACAACTTAGCGAACAGAAGCCAAAGATATTTCGTTGTTCTGGTTCAGATCCACCGATGACCGAATTGGTTGAGTCTGTTATGATAACCGACTTGTCACTAGTTGTCGTTTTTCCAATCGTTAGTCCATTATGTTTGGCATCGAAATAGTTTCCGTAAAGCCTTAGGTTATCTACGCTGTCGGCCTCTAGATTACCGGTTTCTCCATAGATTAGTGATAGGCCCTGAATTGTGACGTCGTCAGCAGTTACAGATATTGGATCAGTCTCGGAGCTATCTATTGCAATTCGCACTATTCCGTTAAATGGCTCTGGAGCGTCATTGGTGTTTGGTGTGGCATCGTCTTGAGTGTAGCCATCTATTAACAGTGATTCGCTAATTACTAACTGAGAGCTAGGTGTAATGGTGTGATTCCCGCTACTGGCAATATTGAACTGTATAATATCCTGATCAGCAGGATTGGCATTAGTGTTGGCTTCATTAATTGCCCAAGCCAAAGAACCGGCTCCACTGGCATCGGTGTTGGTTACTGTGAAGGTAGCCGGTGCGGCGTTAGCTATTGTTGGAGCTAAGCTAGATAAGATAAACAACCCTAAGCTACTAACAGTGAGCAGTATCAACAGTGATGGTTTCTTTAGAGCTTTAGTAAGCATGTACATCTATTTCCTGATCAGTATCGGTTTTTAAGGTCAAGTTTCCGGAAGAATTTAAGCTAGTTTCATACTGTCCGGCCACTAATACACTGTCATGAGTAGCTCGGTAGCCGATATCGTCTCTTAGGATGTAGATGTCAGAGTTACCTGGGATAACACTTCCAGCTGGAATAGTGTAACCAATTTCTTCTAACAGCCAATTAGATATATCTACAGCTGAGCTGGAGTTATTGGTTAGTCTAATGTATTCATCAGCATTGTTACCATCTGGGTTAACTGTAGCAATTTCAACTTGCTGGCGTTCAGTGTCGGTTTGTGCCCCAGGGATAGCCCAGTCTTGGATTAGGTAGGCCAGGAAGGTTTCTCTCAATCTCTCGATAGAAGCTAGGTTGTCTTCTTTGGTGATACGCTGAGGACTAGGCCATTTGATGTTATCTTGGGCTATAAGATCGGCATGCTCATCAGCTAGTTCATTGTATTTATCTAGGAATTCGTCGTTGGTATAGAATTTATCTATGAGGGTTCGAAGTCTCCTGAGATAAGCTTGGCGTAAGTCCGGTTGATCGTAGATGGCATTATAGTACCATCGGCGGTTATCTTGCCCAGCACCGTAAGTGTCATGGGGGCTAATTAGGGTTTTAGGTCCCGATGGCTTTAGGGCTAAATCAAGGTCCCAGTGTAACATTGACCAGCGGTAATTATCATTGTTTCTGAAGAAATAAATGTTGTGAACATCAGTGTGATCAAGGTGATTTACTAGAGGCGGAAAGGTCATTGCGTTGATCATGAGTGGAATATCGTTGTTGTCTAGTACGTAGTCGCGAGTTGATTCAGCGTGGGGGTCAGTGTCGCGCATGTTGTCGCGCCAATCATCTAGGTCGGTTCGATTGTCGGCGCCGTTTATTATCTCAAAATAGTCTTCAAATAACTGTCCATTATCATAGCCAAAGTCTTCCTGCCAGCTGTTTTCATATTTATCTATAAATAAGTAAGCTCCTTCAAATTCTCCATTTTTCTGAAGCTGAGTAACTAGTACGTCCGGAGTAGGCATGCCTGACTCTTCGGCCACCCACCATAGAGTGGCGGTTTTGGTAATCTGTTCAGCCCGGTAGTCGGCATTGTAGTGGAACTCATCTACTTGACGTTCGGCGCCATCCAGCTGGATCTTATAACCGTTTGGTAGCCAGAACTTAAAGTTATGTTTAGGGAAGGTCCTAGTGTTGTTTCCTTTAACTCGAACTTCGGAGTTGTCATAAACTTGGTCACCGTAGGCAATGATACAAGAATAAATAGCTGAGGTGTCGGATTCTGCTACCATTTGGGTATAATCGGCATCTTCAATGAACCATTGAATTATTTCTCCACTTGAAGTAACGCTAGGGTCGTCGATGGTGTAGCCGTGGTAGTTTATAGAATCATCGTTACCCGGGCTGGTAGAGGTGCCATCATTATTAGTAGCTTCTATCTTAAATCTAACTAAGTCGCCAGCCGATTGACCGGGGATAGTAGCTCCATAGACGCCATCACCAGCTGACCCGTCATTACTGGCTCCATCATCAGCCATAGCAATGGTTTCCTCGTCTTCAAAGTTGACTATATATTTAAGATTAACGCTGTCTTCAGCTGTTACCTCGGCTGTTATATTGACACTTTCACTGGCGGAAATATCATTGGGGTCAGTTACATTAGTTATGATAGGCGTTGTAACGCTAGCCCAAGAATTTTCTTGGTTAGGAGTTGCTCCGCCAATACTAGCACCCCAGCTAGAAGCTAGGTTGTTATCTGAAGATGGTTCAATTAGCTCTAGAGATGGTCCATCACCATCAGGGCTAGTTGGCCAAGGTGGACTGTCGTCGTAAGATACAGTGTCGATAATCTGAGTGGTATCGTCAATAAGGGTGATTGTCTCTCCGCCATTAGAAAGTTGACTACCAGCGTAGCTGGCTACAGCAGTTTCACTGTAGGTACTATTAGTTACAGTTGGGTTAGGGGAGACAATAATATAGCCATTGGCATCGATACTAGTTCCAGCTTCAAAACAGCGGGGATCAGCGTGGGCCGTGACTAGAGTAATACCATCGGAGAAGCACCAACCTTCTAGGTCTATGGAGGCACCGGTAGTGTTGTAAAGCTCTAGGAATTCTTCTTCTTGGTTATTAGAGCCCGGATCATACATGATTTCATTAATAATGACGTCATTTGGGGCCGCTTCAACAGGGTGGCGGATAATAGAAAGCATGAACCAGCCAATAAGTATTAAACAAAGGCTGCTGAAACTGTAAGTTATTATCCTCTTTGTTTTTTGTTGCATGGTCAGATCGAAATACTCCCTCATCAAACTATTGCTTATATATTAGCAACCGCTAATGATTATGTACAGGGGTATTATGATGTAATATTAGTCTAACCGAGTAGTTTTTTGCTAACTATTATTCTAAGCTACACCAGATAAGGAAACAGCTAGCTTTAGCTGAGGTTGATACCGCTTTTGAGGTATTACCTGAGGCGTCTTGGGCCTTAACTGTATAGCTATAATTGGGTCCAGCTTGAATTGTATTATCTGAAAAACTAGTGTTAGTAGTAAAGCCTATGTTTTCTCCATTGCGCGATATTATGTAGCGTAGTGCTTCACTAGAGTTATCGCTTGATGCCTTCCATGAGAGATCTAGTTTATACCTAAATCTTACGAAATCTAGAGATAGTGACCTAGAAAGACTGGTTGGGGTAGTTGGGGCTTTTGTGTCAGCGACGGGAGTCGTCGGTGTTGTTGGAGTTGTCGGTTGGCTTGGAGTAGATGGACTAGAAGGAGTAGGGGCTGGAGTTGTTGGGGTGACTTCGGACAAAGAGCTGGTAGTAAGTTCAGCATCATCGACATAGAATACCTCACCATAAGGAGTGTTATCAATGTAGGTTCTTAGGGCTGCGTGCGTAGTATTTGCAGGTGAAGTTGCTTTGCAGGTTGGGTTAATCCAATTACCATTTGTTTTCTTGAAAGACCCAGCAACAGTATCCAGAATTCGGTTGTTATTGTAGAAACGAATTTCACATCTGACATTACGCGCTGAACTAGATTTAACAAATAGCTGACCAGAAACCGTTTGGTTGGCTCCCAGTTCTAAGCCCTTGCCGTATTGCTTGGTACCGGCTCGTGCAGTACGGGAGTTGTCTGGATAAGGTCCGCTTTGATTAACGTTTATTTGTAGTGACCCATTCTTAGAGTAGCCTTCTGTAGTATTGTGATTTACTGTCGTATTTCCTTGACCCTCCCAACTTGAAGTGTTGGAGTTGAAGCCGTATAAGACAGGCAAGTCATTTGAAGAAGTTGGCTCTGGAGTCGGTGTAGGTGCTGGTGCGGGAGTTGGAGTCGGGTTAGTTGGGGTCGGCTCTGGTGTTGGCTCAGGAGTTGTTGGGCTGGGTGAAGAGCCATCATAGTTAGATATTGTTCCAGTAGCCTCATTGAATTTCTTATCGTAAACACTGCCTTCGACTAACACATAGTTGGTTGGTCCAGGCGCTTCGTTTTGTCTACCTTTGTCATAGGTTGCAACTCGGTTACTTGGGTAGTATCTGAAGTTTTTACCAAAAGTATTATTTCTAGCGATTGAAATATTATCTGGGTTAGTACCCATAAGTCCGATACCAGTGTTAAATCCATTAATGTAGTTGTCTTCGATTAATACACCTTCAGCGCCGGAATAGGGTTTACCTGATCTGGCTGGAGTGTCTGGTGCCCAAACACCAATGTTTCCGCCTCTTTCCGGGCCATCTTCGGCACCAAGCGCTAAGTATTTATCTGCTGGAGCCACACTAGAAAGTATAGTGTTGTGCCTAGCCGTCCAATTAAACTTGAAGTATTCTCCTTGGATTCCATCCTTGTGTCCTTCAGTGCCAGTTCCACCGATGTTGATGTAATTGTGTTCAATTAAGCTATCTGAACCAATGTTTATTCCATCACTTATACCGTGGATATGGGAATATCTTATAGTTCCCGGGCGGTAGGCTACTATTCCGGCCGTTAGGTTTCCGCTGGTACCCATATCTATTTCGCAGTGGTCGATAAGGTATTGGTCAACTTTAGAGCTAGTTATGTTCACAGCGGCTATACCGCCAGTGAAGGTAACTTTACAGTCCACTAAGGCGACCTTTTTGGTATCAAGCAGGACTGAGCTTTTGAATTCATAGCCTTTTAGGACTAGCCAGCCGTCTTTATCTCGTGTACCGGAGCTATCTGTTATTTTAGTGCTTTTATCCCATGCCTTTAGATTGCCAGCTGGAGTGTGGCCATAGGTAGAGGCTTGCGGTCCAGTATCTACTTTTCTAATAAACTTGGCAGGCGCGGCAGCTTGTGAGGCATAGATAAATACTGATCCGATGATTGCAAAAGATAAGACTAGAACTAACTTCCTATTTTTTAGTAATGAAAGCAGTCTATTTTGTGAATTAGTTGTAGTTTTTTTCTTTGAGTTACTTCTAGTTTTTGGTTTTTTTGTTGTTTTTGGCATAGTTTATTTTTATGTTTTTATATGTTTAATAACAGTCAAATATTACTATAAGCGGGTTGCTAGGTTTGTCAAGGATTTGATTATCCTGAGGATGTCTTCTTGTTGCAACTATTTTTCAGCAATTACAAGATAGCGATGCTCATTTGTGACAAAACCACGCTTATCTACGTTGCCCTTTAATATAGCGTTTAAAATCTCTACATTATCAATGACTTTATCTGTTGCGATGTCAGCATGAAGCATATCAAGAGCTTTAAGCCAAAATATGAGTGACTCGATATCTTTAACCACATACTCAACGTCATATTCTTGAAAAGTAACAATTCTTAGTCCGCTTTTTTGTACCTCATCTTTCGTAATAATAGGAATGTCGTATTTTTGCTCGAGAACCTTTTTGATATTCAGCATATTCTTCTCACCTACTTGTTGGGATATGAAATATCCTCTAGGTTTAAGGTGATTGAAAATTGCTGTTAAATCAAAAGGTGCATGACGGTCGAGGATAATGTTAAAGTTTTTCTCGATCTTCGTCAGTTTGTCACTAGATACTATAAATTCAACGTTATCAACTGCTTGTGCGTTTTTTCTGGCAATATCTATCATCGCTGGGTCAACATCAGTACCCATCCCACTTTTATATATGTCAGACAATTGGATAAATCGTTCACCGCCCCCCGTACCGATGTCTAGGACATCCATAGTAGGCTTAAGGTACTTTTTTACCTCTTTAAGAAAATCCCAGGGCACTGGTGCTCGCCAAGTTTTCATTGATGAAAAATTCCATCCAAGACGTTGACTAGTGTTTAGCAGTATCTTATCTAATTCTGACTGGGTGTACTTTTCTCTCACATTCTTAATATAACAAAAAAACAGAGGTAAATAACCTCTGTTTTTAATGGTAACGTAATGGAGGGCCACACACCAACAATTTCGCACTGATGTACAAGGAGCTTATTAGGTGGAAGGTATTAATGTCTAGCTAGAACTTAGGTGATTGGCCGTTTAATAATGCAAATCCCTTTTTGATCGCAACAAATTCTATATCATCGAGACCTTTGTGTTTGCTTGTTGCGTTGATAAGCTCATCCTCGGAGTACCAACCATATTCAGAATGGTCTTCTGGGTCTAGTTTAATTTTAGAATCTGGAGATTCAAAGCTTGCGAAGTATACAACTTCAATTGAGTGAGAACCTTTAATCTGGTTTGTGTATGTAAAAACAAAGAAAGGGTCGCCAACGTTTAATTTCATATCAAATTCTTCTTGTATTTCTCGGCTAAGACCGTCAATCATATCTTCACCAAAATCTATATGACCACCAGGTAGTTCAAAAACCCCAGGAAGGAATTTTTTTGTATCTGCACGTTTTGGAAGGAATACTTTTTCTATACCATTAACTTTCTTATGTATAAAAGCGCAAGCAGTGAGTACTTGCTGACCATCGGCTTTTGTTTCGCTGTCATGGGATGTTTTTGTCATTGGTATATTGTAGCAAATAAAAAAACGACCTGGGATAGATCATTATGCTTATACTGGAGGTCCACACATCAACAAGTTTGCACTAATGTACGAGGAAATGATTAGGTGGAAGTTGTTATTTGTTAGTTAGATTAGCAAATACATTACCAAGCTTGCTTAGAACTATGTTATCGTCATTAAAGTTGTCATCATTTAGTATCACATCTGGAGTGTAACTCTTCCTGAATATCTCTTTGTGATAGTCGTGTTCTGGGATTAGTTCTATTAAACGATCTGCGGATACAGTTGGTTTATCGCCTCTACTTTTAATTAGTTCTATTGGCTTTTTGTCTGAGAGATCTAGTCCTATAATGAATATTTCGTAGCCTTCAGCTTTAAACATTGGTAGTATCCGATCATAATACCAGTCGATAACTCCGTCCCTAATTATTAATCCATTATTAGTTAGATCGCTTAACCTAGCATATAGATCTGTAGAATATTGCCAAGTCAGCTTGTTTCGTTCGTCTCTAGTATAATTAGGATTAAACTTTACTATACAATCTTTGATCTCATCATTCTCAAGGACAATACCACCAAACTTTTTAGAAATTTTCTTAGATAGTGTGGATTTTCCGACAGCGTTGCCACCAGAAAATACAACTAATAATTTGGGATTTGAAAGTTCTATATTCTGTAGGTTAGCGAAATAATTGACATCAAGGTACTCTTTTAATTTTGGCGGTACGCCACCAGGCTTGTCGTTTTTGTAGGTAGGCGATATTTGAGACATGGTCTAATCATAACAAAAGACTTCCAAGGAAGTCCTATTATGCTTATGCTGGAGGGCCCAGTGAGACTCGAACTCACGACACCCTGCTTAAAAGGCAGGTGCTCTAACCGGCTGAGCTATGGGCCCGGAAATTAACTCCTTACATTATCTGTATTTTTGGCAAAAAGTCAACTCTAAAATCTTATGCTAACAGGGTAGAGGTTTGAAGTTTGGGGCTTTTGTTTAGTCTGTTTTTGGCTTGTATTCTTCATCTATGGTGGATAAGAGAGGAGTGGGCAAAGTACTAAAGAGAACTAACTTTATTATTATCTGTCTAATTTGTTTCATTGTAGGGTTGGCTTTGGCTCGCCGAGTTAGTTTTAACAACCAATATGGTATTTGCTATATATTGTTTCTTTTATTTCCCCTGCTCTATTATCGTTTTAGAAAACTAAGCATGTTAAGTATTGTCTTTTTGTGTCTGTGCTTGGGGCTTTGGCGTGGCAGTCAGTTCAAAAAAGAATTACTCCCCTACCAGCTTTTGTTAAAGAAAAAAATTACTATTTCGGCCATCGCCTCCAGTGACCACGTTTATTCGGATAAAGGTCAACTTAGCTTTGACGTTGGAAGCATTCAGATATTGAGGGTTGAGGATAGATGGCTGTCTGAACCAATAGATCTAGTCGGAACTATTGCTGTAAAAGGATACGGCGTGAATGCCGTGTATAAGGGAGATAATCTATTGGTTACTGCTAAGCTGTATCCTACCCGAGGTTCTCGTCAGGCAATAATGAGCTTTTCAGAAATAGAAGTAGTAAAAAGGGGTGGGAATATTGTCGATGTATTTCGTCGACGGTTTACTGCCGGTCTAATCAGTAGCGTTCCAGAACCGATGGGCTCATTTGGTATGGGGCTACTGATTGGACAGCGAGTTAATTTGCCAGAAGAAGTCAATGAACAACTGTCGATAGTCGGGCTAACGCATATAATAGCTGTGAGTGGCTATAATCTGACAGTGATAGTGCGCTTTATGCACGCCTTATTTAAAAGGATTTCTAAGATATTAGTTACCTTAGTCACAGTAAGTTTAATACTGCTGTTTTTGCTGTTAACCGGCTTTAGTGCCTCAATAGTCAGAGCAGCGATTGTTAGCTTGCTAAGTATTTTAGCTTGGTATTATGGCCGAACATTTAAGCCACTTATGGTCTTGATGTTGTCAGCGGTAATTACAGCTGGTTACTACCCTGTTTATCTGTGGAGCGATATTGGTTGGTACTTGTCGTTTTTGGCATTTTTTGGGGTGTTGGTGCTTGGCCCGATTTTTTGTAGTCGTTTTCTTGCGGACAAACGTCCTAAGATATTACTTCAACTTAGTATAGAAACAATGTCGGCTCAGCTCATGACCCTGCCATTAATTATGTTTATCTTTGGCAGATTGTCTTTGATCGCCTTGGTAGCAAATGTGTTGGTGGTTCCGTTAGTTAGTCTGGCGATGCTACTGTGTTTTATTGCTGGGCTCGGGGGAATGTTTATCCCAGGCGTTGCCGGCTGGTTGTCTTGGCCGGCTAGTTGGCTACTGACATATATGCTAGATGTTGCCGCAGTGCTCTCTAGTCTACCAAATGCCTCTGTGGATAGCAGTTTAAGCCTGGCTGGTTTAGTAGGTTTTTACGTATTAATCTTAGTTGTTTTGTGGCTATGGTGGAAGAAGATTCCGGCAAGTGTTAGAATTAAGGGGTTAATAGACTAACTTTCACTACTAAAACAAGTAGCAATATTACCAGTAACCAACGGAGATTTATGTCAGGACACAGTAAATGGTCAACAATTAAGAGGCAAAAAGGGGCTAAGGATGCTGCCCGTGGAGCGGTCTTTACTAAACTAGGAAATGCTATAGCCGTAGCAGCAAGGGGTGGCGATGATCCAACCACTAACTTTAGTTTGCGCCTGGCAATAGATAAGGCTAAGGCTGCTAATATGCCTTCGGCTAATATCCAGCGCTCAATTGATCGAGGAAGCGGAAAGCTAGGGGGTGATCAGATTCAGGAAGTAATGTATGAAGGTTATGGCCCAGGTGGTGTAGCTGTATTAGTTGAGTGTGCTACAGATAATATTAATAGAACTTATCCGGAGGTAAAATTAGCCTTTAGTAAGCACGGTGGAAATATTGCAGAAAAAGGGGCCGTTGCTTTTCAGTTTGATCAAAAAGGGATGATTCGTATAAAGGGTGGTGGTGATGATTTGATGCTTCAGGTCATTGAAGCGGGAGCTGAGGATATAGCTAACGAAGGTCAGGAAAGTGTAGTCTACACTGACCCTAAAGAACTAGCTAAGGTCCGAGATGCTTTAAAAGAAGCTGGTAATGAGATTAGTGAAGCAGAGCTTACTTTTGTGCCAAATAATACAATTGAGGTGACTGATGCTTCAACGGCCGGCAAAATTATGCGAATGATGGATGCTCTAGAAGATATTGATGATGTTAGTAATACCCACGTAAATTTTGAAATTGATGATGCTTTGCTGGATAAGCAAGATTAGTCTGTGCTATGCGAATTCTTGGCATTGATCCTGGTACCGGAATACTAGGCTTCGGTCTAATTGACTACCAGAAAGATAACTTAAAGTTAGTTGATGCTGGGGTTATTCGGACTCCGGTTCACCATCCTGATGCAGATCGGTTATTAATTATCTACGAAGAACTGAAGCAGTTAATAAAGGAACATAGTCCCGATGTGATGTCGGTTGAAAAGCTATTCTTTGCCCAGAATGTGACTACAGCCATGACCGTTGCTCAAGCTCGAGGTGTTGTACTGCTAATAGCTATGCAGCATAAGCTAGATTTACATGAATTTACACCCTTGCAGATCAAACAAGCAATAACTGGCTATGGTCGGGCAGATAAGTCCCAGATGCAGGAAATGGTTAAAGTATTATTAAAACTAAAAAGCAAACCAAAGCCCGATGATGCTGCTGATGCGCTAGCGGCGGCCATTTGTTGCTCGATGACAATTCGCTAGCTAACTGCTTTATCTTTTTTTGTGTAATAATGTATTTATGATAGCGACTCTTGACGGTGTAATTACGGAAGCAGATGGTAACCAGGTGGTGCTGGAAATCAATGGTGTTGGCTACGGGGTTTTAATGACCGATTCAGATTTTGGAAGAACAGCCGTTAGTTCCAACGCTAAACTATATATTTATGAGCACATTAAAGAAGACCAACATAATCTAATTGGTTTTTTAAGCAGAGAAAGCAAAAAATTGTTTGAGCAACTACTAGGTGTAAAAAACGTCGGGCCCAAAGTAGCTTTAGCAGTGCTTGATGTTGGTGATCTTGGTACCGTCCGATCAGCCATTGCTGGTGGTGATGTGAAGACCCTTCAGTCTGCCAAAGGGGTTGGCAAGCGAGCTGCTGAACAGATTGTAGTCGAGCTTCGCGACAAGGTCGGCATCCAGGCTAGTGAAGAAGCTGAAGGGGTGATTAATAGAGCTGGGATTAACCAAGGTGATCCAGCTATTCAAGCCTTAGTAACACTTGGCTACAGTGACTTTGATGCTCAAAAAGCCTTAGTTGGAGTGCCTGAAGACAAGTCTGTCGAAGAGAGGGTTAGGCTAGCTTTGAAGAATGGCTAGCAATGTTGTTATTTATTACCAATCTAGTTAATACAGTACAATAGAGCCATGGCTATAGAAAGAATTGTCGACACAACCGAAGAGGATCAATCTCCTGAAGAACAGCAATTAGATCAAACACTGCGTCCTAAAGATTTCGATAACTATATTGGTCAGGAACGCTTAAAAAAGAACTTAAAACTTGCTATTGAAGCGGCCAAAAAACGGGGTGAACCAATAGACCATATTTTGCTGTACGGTCCTCCTGGTCTGGGCAAGACTACCATGGCTAGTGTGATCGCTAATGAAATGAATGCTCAGATTAAGATTACCTCCGGGCCTGCAATAGAGCGGGCTGGAGATCTGGCTAGTTTGCTGACTAATCTAAAAGACGGCGATATTCTGTTCATTGATGAAGTTCATAGACTTAACCGGGCAGTAGAAGAGGTCCTGTATAGCGCTATGGAAGATTACAAGCTAGACATCATGCTCGGTAAGGGCCCCAGTGCTAAGAGCCTGCGTTTAGACTTACCGCACTTTAGTCTGATTGGCGCCACTACTAGAACCGGCGCTTTAGCTGCACCACTACGTGATCGTTTTGGAATGATCCACCGCTTGGAATACTATACCGCTGATGAAGTGTCTAGGATTATTGAACGTTCAGCTGGAATATTAGATATCCAAATAGATAACCAGGCGGCTAACCATCTGGCCTTAAGGGCTCGTCTGACTCCAAGACTAGCTAATAGATTACTGAGAAGAGTCCGGGACTATGCTGATGTAAATGGCGATGGGATTATAGATAGCACAATAAGCGCCAAAGCTCTGGAACTACTGGAAATTGATGACCTTGGCCTGGATCCTGGTGATCGTAATCTACTAACAGCAATAATTGAGAATTTTGATGGTGGTCCAGTTGGTGTTGAGACCCTGGCGGCCTTAACTTCCGAGGAGCGCAGCACCATAGAGGACTTCTATGAGCCCTATCTCATGCAGATTGGGCTAATGGAACGTACTCCAAGAGGACGCAAAGTCACCTCCAAGGCGTACAGTCATCTAGGAAAAGCTACTTCCAAGTCGCCGCGTTTGCTATAATAAGCTCTAATGAAACCACCAAAACAAAATTTTGATGAATCCATCGAAAAAGTTGATGACGATGAAACTCTATTGGCAGTAATTAAGCGCCACCCTTTTGGAATTATTAAAATCTACATTCAAGCGGCTGTCGGGCTAGCCGGTGCGATGGCTTTGATTGCTTTTGTGTTGCCTGATTTGGTTCAGTCAGATAGTAACACCGGGTTATACGTAGCAATGCTTATTGGAGTGCTGGTGATTGGCGCCATTATGTTAATTATCTTAATGATTGCCACTGTAATTTATTACCAGAGTAAGATTGTGGTAACAACCAAGACAATTACGCAGACATTACAGCTTAGTTTGTTTTCCAAGAAGACATCTCAACTAGCAGTTACTAGTATTGAAGATGTTACTTCTAACAAAAAAGGTTTTTTTTCGACCGTATTCAACTTCGGAAGATTAATGGTAGAAACCGCTGGAGAGCAAGAAAACTTTCATTTCGACTACTGTCCTCACCCCGATCATTACGCTAAATTAATTTTAGATACTAGGCAGCAGTTTATGGGCTATAGGGATGACCGAGCTCTGTATCATAACACTCATCGGATGAGTAATTACGCTAGTCCGCACAGTCAGAACAGCCCGCAACAAGCTGGTCATAACAGCGCTCACAACACTAACCAGAACTTAAATCATAATCAAAGCCCAGTGCAAAACCAGGGGAATAATAATCAGTACAATGGGCCAGTTAATAACAATCAACAGTATTCGCAACATTCTCAACCATATCCCCAACAACCATCAAATCAAACTCAAGATAATCGTCCAGAATCAGGTCATAATAACGGGCAGGGATCCATAACCGGGAATTAATTTATGCCAGAACAGCCCAGCAGTGATTTATGGACAGACTTTAACCGGGCAGAGGCACAAGCGACTGATCGACTTGAAGAGGGGTATCGTTTGATTGAACAACAGAACGCGATTATATTAACAGAACTCGTAGGATTAGAATTTGTAGAAGTTGATCAAGGTATTCCCGGTGTAGTGCGGCCAGTAGAAGACAAATTAAAAATGCGATCCGCAATACAGGGGTTGTTTCTACAGCCAGATAGAAGGGAAGAGTTGGTAGCCGAACAAGGAGTAAGTCAGAAGGATGCCATTTACTATGGTGACCCCCATTGTATTAGAGGGCCGATACCAGAGCGTACTACACAGTTAATAGAGGATTTACTACAAAGTATATCTGCATTCAAGGACGAAGATGAGAGCGAGCATAAACGTGGGATTGAGGTCTGGGTTGGTGATGTATATGGCCGAGCAGTTAAAATTTATCGTTATGAAAAAGTTGATGTTATTAGTTCCGGATCTTCCCGAAAAGAAATTCCCATATTGTATATGAACGCTTGCTTTTAGCTTCGTTAGTTTTGTAGTCTATTTGCCGATATAATCCAGGCGAGTTTACTCCTGAAATGGATTCTCTCTAGCTTGCTGGAACAGGCTTTGTACTTCTGTGCTATTTTCTTCTAAGGCTTTTAGTTTATCGACGGTCTCCTCGCTTATGGAAGGTTGGCCAATTTGTTCTAGCTTTTCGGTTACTTCCTGCTGGGATGGTTGACGGTTGTTCAGATTATTAATCTGGTACATTAAATAGCCATACATTAGTGAAATAACAATAATGCAGATAATTAGCGAATAGCGTTTTAGCCACCCGTAGGCTTTTAATAGTAGTGGTTTAATTTCTTTAACGTCTACATTCATGGCTTTATATAGGTTCCTAGGGTTAAGTTAAAGCTAAGTTTACCCGGCTGACTACTACTAGGCGTGATGGTTATATTGGTTACTTGAGCGGTTCTTCGGTTTGACTCTAGGCGTTCAAGGAACTTTAGGAAGGTGCCGTAGGAGACCGGTATCTGGCTATCTTGCTGGACAGTTATCTGCATTTGGTAAACCCCTTTTATATTCTTTACTGGAGAAACTTGAGTTTCTTTAACTGTGGTTTTCTTGGAATCACCTAAGGAGGAGGCTGGGAAAGTAATTGAACTTAGCTTAATGTTTAAGTCACCAGCAATAGTGCTAATATCTCGTACGGTGCGGGCCTGATCTTTGTCTTTTGGCACTATTGTTCGAGCAATGTCGTTAAGTTCGGAGTATTGATCAATTGCTTTTTGAGCCTTTGCTAGATTAGTTTGCTGGTTCTGAAGTACTTGACTTTCTAGATTAACTTCAGCTAAACCATCGGAGTGTTTACGCAGGATGTTAAGTCCAATTACTAAGCTAGCGATTAGGCTTAGCGCTAGTAATCCTGTTGTTGCCAGTATTAGGTAATGAATCTTCTTGGTATTCATGGTTTTTCCCCCGGAGTAATAAACAAGAAGTTATTTACATTGTTGAAACGGGCTCTAAGACTAACAGTGCAGGGATACTGTTCGGCGGCCGCATTGTCGCAGTTAATGTTTATGATGTCTGCTTTATCGAAGATTTGATTGTTTGGATCGCTAAGGTTTACCTGGATCTGACTAGCAGTGTTATAGCTACTAGCTCTAGCTGTTAAGTTGACACCACCGTCAGCTTTGCCAATAGATAATCCATTGAGTGAGGTGTTGGCTGGCATAGCTGATCCAATTTGGCGGATTAATTTGCTGAACAGTATTTGTTCGGATAAGACATCGGTTGTTAGCTTTATGTTGCCAGATATTTCATCAGCTTGCTTTTGAACTTCACCAAGGTTTTGGTTATTTATTGCTTGCTGGATTTTTTGGTTCTGTTCGACCACAGCTTTTTTGGACTGATCCATATAAAACAAACCACCGAGGATAATAAGTATCATTCCAATTAGTGCCACGAACAAAAAGATGCAGAGTTTTAAGATCTTAAAGTTTTGCTTTGCTAGAGCAATGTCATGTTTAGTTCCAGGAGCGAGAAGGTTTATCATTTTAAGAGACTCCTTATTGGGGCAATAGCCAGACCAGCCGAAGTTATAAAGCTTCCTTCGGCTTGGCTTGGAATTGGACTTAGTCCACGACTATACTTGAAAATCTGCCAGGGGTCAGATAGTTGGACTGGTAGACGTAGTACTTCAGTCATCTTGCTAGCTAAACCAGGTAAACTAGCGCCATTACCCATAATAACTATTTGTTTTATTTGTTTACTACCATTACTGCGTTCTGAATAGTAGCGAATCATTCGCCGTATTTCTTTGTATAGTAGTTCTAACTGAGGGTTTAGAGCCATAGTAATAGCGTCTTGTTTATTACTAGCTTGTAGTCCATAGGTGTTTTTGATGTGATGTGCTTCTTGGTGGCTGACTCCTAGTTGCTGGGATATTTTACTGGTAAAGTCGTTACTGCCACCACCAACCGTACCAGTAGCAATTATGGTCTTATCTACGATGGTGATATCTACTGACTCTTGACCAAAATCTACTAAGACGCTAGGTTGGTCGCCAAAGTCGGTCTTACTAAATAATCTAGCTGCTGCATCTATGCTAGTTTCAATTAGCACCGGTTCAATTTTCAGAATTTTCGCTAACTCTAAGTAGGAGTCAATGATCGTCTTGGGAGTAGCAACCATAAAAACTTCTATCTCTGATTCTGTCTGATTAATAACAGTGTAATCCAAGTACAGGCTGTTTATTGAGAAAGGAATGTACTGTTCGGCTTCCAGGTAAATGGCTGATTCAAGCTGTTTAGGTGCTAATTTTGGCAGGGATATAGCCCGGCTGTAGGTTCGTTTAGCTGGCAGGGACATAGCTACCCTAGTAGTAGAAACCTTACCTCTGGTATTGCTAGTTAACATTTGTCTGTAGCTGTTGGCGACTGCTTGCGGTTCGGTAATTACCCCATTTTTGGTGTGATTAACATCAAAGTTAGCAGCTCCGTAGGCAGTGACCACTAGGTCCTGGCCTTTATGATCTACCTGGAATAAACGCATAGTGCCAGTGCCGATATCTAATCCAAAAAGTGGTCTGTCGCGAAAAAAATATGTACTTTTCATTGGTTACTGCTTGCCCATCAAAGCATTAGCTTTATTATCCAGTATAACAGATATGCCTCGCAGATATAGCACTTAAGGCTTAGTTAATATTTCGCGCCAGGAAAGGATATTGTAGTTACTAGTTATTGGGAATTTTGGTGGTGGGGCGTAAAGGAGGTTGTAGTCGTACTGAGTATTGTTATTTAACACTCCAGATATGTAATAGCCTTGAGCGGGGTCATAGGTGTTGTCACCGCAAGATCCACCCCAAAGCCACGTCCAAGTCCAGCGTTGTCGGGTGGCAACTGAACCATAGAATTCAAATTGTTGGTTGTCATTCACCCACCCTTCGGTACAGCGGTAGTAACTAGAGCGATAACGTGAAGGAAATTCTACAGTTCCTTCTTGAGCAATCATGGCAGCGTTTACCTCGAAAGTGAAGGCTCCACTATTTGGTGGTGCGTAAGGGGCTATCAGGACCGAGTCTTCGGCAACTAAACCTAATGCGTCACTACCATTTTTGGTTCCATAGACTAGGTCATCAGCCACCACTATATTAGCCTCAGCACTAGTGGCTAACCTTCCAGCGGCTATTGTCAGCCTGCCGGAAAAAGTTGGATCAGAACGGACCCAGACATTATCTTCTGCAAAGATAACCCCAGAGTCTGGTATTGGTATATTGGTGTCCTGTGTTTGCAGGCTCAGAGCTGAACTATAGTCGTTATAGGTGTCATTTTCGCCGTTTACTCGGAAGAGGTCATAAGTATTATCGGGGTTTAGTTGTATAAGGTAACCCCTTGAGGTGTTGTAGTAGCCAGAGGTTGATCTCTGTTTTAAATAAGCGTCAGTGGTGGTGTTTGGGGTTTGTGAGCAGGCATTGGTTTGGCTAGCCAAAGAGCTAGTCGAAGCATCAGCTTCGAAGGCAGTTTTCTTGATATCGCATAAGTTCCCACTGACATTGTTAAAGTCTACTGAGGGCACCGGGAATTGCCAGTCACTTTTGTTGCGGCTGTTACAGTCTATTGGAGTAGTCACTGTTGACTTACACCAAACCCCAGGGTGAGCTGAGCCATCACCACCTAAAGAATAGGGTGGTACATAGGTTGTGTTGGAGCTGGTTACTTCAGCAGTATTAGCTCCATCCATTCGTATGCCTTGGTTGGAATGGACTGGTCCACTGGCTGTTTCAGTATTACCAAACCATAGAGCTGAGTCAGACACTAGGCCGTAGCTAGCAAATGAGGGGGCACCAATAAGGGCGTCAACTGTTCTGATGGCGTCAGAGTTGTTTACCCTACCAATGGAGCGCACTTTTACGACGGTCGATCCGGATGATTGCGGTTTAAGGTATAGGTTGTATGAACCAGTATTAATATTATTGTCATCATAGTACTGATGTTCGAATGGTCCATAGCCAAGCTCTGGATCTGGTGTCATTTCTTCGGTGTTGCCATCTTTATAGTCGGTTGGATTATGGCTAAGATGCCATAGATAGTAGTTGACTCCGGCTTCAGCAATATTTAGGGCTTGTTGCCTTTTAACGCTGTAGTTAACACTATATAAATTACTACCAATGATTGTGAAAGTAGCAGCCGCTATAATTGAAATTACGATAATAATACCAAGAGTGGCTGGCAGTACAAATCCGTTGGTCTTGCGTAAACTTGGCTTTATCATAGGTTGGTCTTTCTGTTTCGGAGCGATACCGTTAGGCTGTTTGTTCTAGTGTCAGAATACTTGGGAGTATTAATCTCAATTGCTAAGTTTATGCGGATACCCTTTATAACATGCAAGTCGCTAATTGGTTGGGCTAGCAGCTGGCCGGCAGAATCAAGATATTCAAATGTGGTAGTATCAGGCTCTTCGTAGAAGTCTTTAATTATGGTGTAAGTTTGCATCTGCTCGTTTATAGCTGTTCCGGTTGGTGGATTGGCTGTCATAGGGGTAACTTCTGCAAATAATGATGGACTTCCGTTATTATCAGCCACATAGTAGCGGACAAATGAAACATATTGATCGTTCGGTGAGAAATAGGAGTAAAAAGTAATATCTTGATCTTCAGCAACAGTGATATCGGTAATACCACGGAAGACGTTAGCTATTCGCTGTGAACTTTTGTTGATGGTATCAAAGGCATAGCTTTCTTGTTGTAGACCTAAGTAGTTAAAGAAAGAAGTATTAAAGATAGTATAGATAACAGTGGCAAGAATGCCGGAAACCAGTAAGGCTATAGATAATTCAACAATTGTAAATCCAGACTGCATTGGCGATCTATTAATAACTGCTTTTCTAGTTGACCACATTGATACCTCCTAGTAGTGGTGCTCCAGGTAGATTCAGGGTAGCGCCATTTGCCGAAATACTGAGTGTTGTAGCTCCGGTCGATGCACCAGATAAGTCCGCACTACAGTTAATTATCTGACCAGCACTATCTCCGGTGCAACTGGCTGGATAGTTGCTAGCACCCTGGGAAATAGTTACCGTGGTTGCACAACTACCGCTACTTGAACTGCAGGGCAGGTTATTCCCATTTATCTGGAATCCGAAATCATCAATAGTTCCACCCGACAGGCTAGCTTCGCTGGGGTCTATTGAAGCAATAAGTGGGTGACTGGGGTTAGTAGTCATTATTAAGCGAGCTTTTTGTAGATAGTTATTGCCGGAGTAGCTAAACAGTGGGCTCGGTGAAGGGCTGTCAGCAGGTACACTAATTGGGCTTAGGATGCGGTTGCCACTATAAGGGACTGCAGCTGCTAGATAATAGTTGGTTCCGCCAATTGCGCAATTAGAGCCACCATTGTCACCACAGAAGTAATAGTCTCCGGGCGCTAGATCAGATAAAGCCCCTAACCCATTTCCATCGGTAGTCAGCCGGTTATCACTGGGAGAAAAGTTGTCATAATAGTACTGGCTATCGCTACTATCGCTGTATTTCTTATAGCCACCCTTAGCGTAAACCGCTAAGTTACTTAGTGGATTGCCAGCCGTGTCAACAGCCTCTATCGCTAGACTGTTACTATTCTGGGGGCTGATTGACAGTGTTAAGTAGCTGGCTTGCTGAGCAAAGACATTTTGACTAGGGTAGGTTGGCTGAAGTCCACCACTACTCTTAATGGTCGAAAGACTAGAGTAGCCGGTTTTTGAGGCGCTAATAGTGTAATCAAATCCACTGGTATCTGGCGGTACTCCATAGAACAGGGCGTTGCCATCAGCGTCAGTACTATCAGATAGGTCTACGGCTGGCGACAGCGTACTGTTTTGTACTTGGACAGTTGCTCCTTGAACTGGGTTACCGGTGTTGTCCAGGACGCTAACAAACATTGATCCAGTGTTGCTATCGGTTTCAGCGACCCTAGCAGCAATTCTGGTATCTACTTCGGCTAGTAAGGCATCTGCCTGATTATAGACACCAATATTGATCACCTTGTAGTCTTGGGGGTTAGTGTCAACAGCCGGTGCTCCACTAGGACTAGGGTAGTTCCGGCAGTACAGTTCTTTGTCTTCCTGGGATGGGTATTCAGCACAGCCGTCGTAGGCGTTATCTATGTAGTTGATGCTAGTTTTGACAGTGAAGGTGTGGTTGTTAATGGTTTCTTGTTTGCTAGCCGGTAGGGGGTTCACAGTGTAGATACTACCACCTTCAACCGCTAATTCGTCGTAAGGTAGTGACTTTAGATATTCCACCTGATTAGTAGCTAGCGTTGATGCGGCGGCTTTTAGTTTTGCCGTCAAGGCTGAGCCTACTAGGGCAGTAAATAAGCCAAAGAATGCTAGAGCAATCATCGCTAGGATAAATGTGCCTACGACTAACTCAACAAGTGTTGAGCCTGATTGATCTTGGTGCCCACTCATATATAAGCATTATACTATTTGGTTGCAGAATAAAATAGACCGGAGTTTCCTCCGGTCTATTATCCTTAATTAAGAATTTATTAAAGATTACTTACTGATTGATCAGCAGCAGTTCCTTCTTCTTGCCAGGTTAGAGTGAAGCCAGTGCAAAGTCCACCAACATCTGGGTCGTTATCACAACCTGATGGAGTTGGAGCGTAGGCATATTGAGTTGCTGTAGCTGTTGCAGCGAAGTCGTAGCTGTCACCGTTAGGATCTTTAGTAGATTCTTTGTCTAGTCCTTTTAGACTTGTAATGAATGTATCATCATTCATGTTATCGAAAGTTGGATAGTATCCATTCTTTGCGTTATATGTTTCTAAGTGACTAGCAACTGCTTTAATGTCGGTAGTTCGTTGTGTGTTACGGGCCGACTGCTGAATACCAGTGAAAGTTACTAGCACTAGAGTTGCCAATATTCCAATTACGATGATTACTATTAGAAGTTCTACAATTGTAAAACCTTGTTGTTTGCGCGATAGAGCCATGAGGACCCACCCTCCTTGTTTAAATTTTTATTTAGATAGCTTTTAGCATCTGCTTCTGATTATAACCATAACCATTAATACGTCAAGCGGTTTGCTAGCTTGTCTAGAGAAGAGTGTACATTATTGAGTCTGAATGTTCTTGCTTAGTCCAGCGATTGGGCCCATAACACTTGCTGCAATCAGGCCAACAACCCCACCTAGTACTATGATCATGATTGGTTCAATTAGTGAGCTTAGAGCGTCAACCAGAGCATCAACTTCTTCTTCATAGAAGTCGGCAACTTTAAGTAGAATAGTATCAATCTTTCCGGTTTCTTCGCCAACAGCTATCATCTGGGCCACAATTGGTGGGAAGTGTTTGCTTTGGGACAGGGGCTCAGATAATTGCTTACCATTTTTTACTTCCAGGGCTGCTTCTTTTAGGTCTCTCTCAATTACCTTATTGCCAATTGCTCCACCGGTTACTTCCAGGGCGTCTAATACACCAACGCCAGCTGACATTAATGAGGCAAAAGTTCTAGCAAATCTTGCAACAGCAACCTTACTGACCAGGGTTTTAATGATCGGAATTTTAAGCATCAAGGCGTGTAGTTGGTATTGTCCAGCCGGGGTAGCCAGGTAGCGTCTAAGCAGGAAACCAGCAACACCCATCAGCAGGATAATAATAATAAGATATTTCTGCATTATCTCACTGGTCGTTAACATCATGCGGGTATATATTGGCAACTGTGCATCGGGTCCACCAAGGTCTTTTAAAATGACACTAATTTTTGGAATGATGAATATCATGATGCCAAAGAAACCCAGTACTGTAATGCCGAGAATTACTGAAGGGTAGGTCATGGCACTTTTAATTTTCTTGCGCATACTGGCTTCTTTTTCTACTTGGTTGGCTAGACGCTTTAGGATGTCGTCAAGTATTCCTCCCGCCTCGCCAGCTTTAACCATGTTTATATAAACCGAAGAAAAGACGTCTGGGTATTTAGCAAACGAATCACCTAAAGGGCTTCCAGCTTGAACATTTTTACTAACGTCAGCAATTACTCGTTTGAAGTATTTACCATCAGCTTGTTTTTGCAAGGTTGCCAGACTACGGTTTAGGGGTACTCCAGCCGCTACCATGGTAGATAATTGCCGAGTAAACACCACGAGTTCTTTGTGGCTGACTCGTTTGGAGAAGTTGAGGTGAAGTTTGGAGCTGACTTTGCTAGTTTTCGGCTCCACTATGAGCGGGCGCATACCCTGATGTTTAATAGATTTAATAACACTTTCTTTGTCAGAACCTTCCATGACTCCATGAACTGTATGACCGTCTTTTGATGTAGCTGTGTAGTTATATTCCATTCAATCAGGTCTCGCTAGTTACTCTTAGTACTTCCTCAATACTGGTTAAGCCTCGAAGTGCTTTTATTAGTCCATCCAGTTGCATTGGGATCATATTTTCTTTAATGGCTTGGTTTTGTAGATCTTCACTGGTTGAATTACTGACGATTAATTTCTGAATCTCGGGTGTATTTCCAAGCACTTCATAGATGCCCAGCCGGCCTTTATAGCCCGACTGATTACAGTTACTGCATCCGCCTTCATGCGGTTTGTAGAGGCTAATTATTCCTTTTTCTGAACTTCCCGGTTGGGTGGTAGCGTTATTACCACCAAGCTTTGCCTGGATAGCCCTTTGTTCAAGCTGGTTGATGCGTTGCATAGTGCTGGGGTCATCAACATGGAAATTTTGCTTTAGGTCAATCTGCATAGCTTCGTCTGGTTGGTATTGTTCACGGCAATTGGTACATAATTTACGTATTAGCCTCTGACCGACAACAGCTCGGACTGTACTGGCAATTAGGAAGGGCTCGATTCCCATGTCTAGTAACCTCGGCAAGCTAGTGGCGGCGTTGTTGGTGTGCAAGGTAGATAGCACCAAGTGTCCAGTAAGGGCTGCTTGGACGGCTAGGTTGGCGGTTTCGGTATCGCGAATTTCTCCGATCATAATAATATTTGGATCTTGCCTAAGTAAGGCTCTCAGACCATTAGCGAAGGTCATGCCAGCAGCGCTGTTTACTTGGGTTTGGTTGGTTCCTTGGACCCGGTATTCGACAGGATCTTCAATAGTAGATATGTTTATGCCTGGTTTGTTAAGAATACTCAGAACGCTAAACAGCGTAGTAGACTTACCTGATCCAGTTGGCCCAGTTACCAGAATCATGCCGTGTGGTTGAACGATGGCATTGTTGATGGTTTCTAAGGCTCCATCCCAAAAGCCTAATCCTTCCAAGGTTGAGGCCGTGGCCGATTCATTTAAGATACGGATGGCTACCTTTTCGCCGTCAACTATTGGTAGAGTGGAAACCCTTAGGGCATATAACTGACCAGCTACTTCAATCTTAAAACGCCCATCTTGGGGAACTCGGCGTTCATCTATTTTTAGGTTGGAAAGGATTTTAATACGGGAAACTAGGGCTGCTGAGGCGTTCTTGGGCAGTTTGTTGGCCTCTCTAAGTATTCCATCAACTCGGTAGCGAACAATTACGAAGTTTTCACGCGGTTCAATATGGATATCGCTAGCCTGGGAGCTAATGGCATATTCAATAAGTAGGTTTACTGATTTAGCAATTGGGGAATCTTCAGCTAGATACTCTTCTTTTACTGGTTCTTCCTTTTCTTGATCCGGTTCTTCGACAGTTATAACTTTGGTAAGTTCGTTACCGATGTTTCCACGGTACAGTTCTAGACAAGCCATTATGTTTGCCGAGGTAGCTAAGTATACTTTTATATCTTGCCCAAGAGTTTTACGCAGGAAGTTAATAGCCTGAATGTCGTCCGGGTCTTCCATGGCTAGTTGCTTGCTACCACTCTCAGCAATGTCGAACAAGACTACTTTGTATTGTTGAGCAATCCTAGCTGGCAGTAGTTTAAGGATTTCGAGTTTGATCTGATGCGGTTTAATTTCAATAAAGGGGGTGTCAATCTCTTCGGCATAAAGCTTAGTTAGCTGAGTTTCATCGATTAGCTTGTTTTTGACGACCAGGTCTTGCATTGGTCGGTTCTCGGCTTTTTCTTGGGCCTTAAGATTGTTGATCTGTTCATCAGAAGCAATATTAGCGCTTCTTAGTAATTTTTCAACCAATGCATCAGAGATACGCATTACAACGGCCCACCTAGTTGTTTATATCGATACTGCATAATCTATCTTACGTATTATAAGCCATAAGCGTTCTGTTTGGTAATGTTGTTTTATGTGCACTTGACTGGCTCAAGCAATTAACTTATTCAAAAACTTGCTATACTATTCTTGCTACGGGAGTTCATGGGAGCTTCACGGATAAAACATAGTTTTTGTAAGGAGGGTAACAATTTATGGCAGATAAAAAAGCAAAGACAGATAAGACAGATGTAGCTAAAGATAACAAAGCTACTATGGAAGGCAAGAATAAAGCTCTAGGACTGGCCCTAGACACTATCGAGAAGCAGTTCGGTAAAGGCTCAATTATGAAAATGGGCGATAGTGGCAATGAAAAAGTAGAGTGTATTCCAACTGGTAGTTTATCGCTAGACCTAGCACTAGGCGGTGGTATTCCAAAAGGAAGAGTAGTTGAAATTTATGGTCCAGAATCGAGCGGTAAGACGACTCTAACTCTGCACGCTATTGCCAGTATTCAAAAGGCTGGCGGCACAGCCGCTTTCATCGACGCTGAGCATGCGCTTGATCCAGCCTATGCTAAACGGATTGGTGTTGATGTAGAAAACCTACTACTGTCTCAACCAGATAACGGTGAGCAAGCTCTAGAAATTGTCGAAACTCTAGTCCGCTCTAACGCTGTTGATTTAATCGTCGTTGACTCGGTGGCTGCCCTAGTACCTAGAGCGGAAATAGAAGGTGACATGGGCGATAGTCACATGGGTTTGCAGGCTAGACTTATGAGCCAGGCTTTAAGGAAGCTAACCGGTGTAATTAGCCGCAGTAAAGGTACTGTAATATTTATTAACCAAATTAGAATGAAGATTGGTGTTATGTTTGGTAATCCAGAAACTACAACTGGTGGTAACGCCCTAAAATTCTATTCCAGCGTGCGTATGGATATTCGTAGGATTGCCCAGATTAAGCAAGCAGATAACATTGTTGGAAATAGGACTAGAGTAAAGGTAGTCAAGAACAAGATTGCCCCACCTTTCCAGCAAGCCGAATTCGATATCATGTATAACAAAGGTATATCCAGGTCCGGTGACGTACTAGACCTTGCTGCTCAGCACAATATCGTTGATAAATCTGGAGCTTGGTATGCTTACGACGGCCAAAAAATTGGTCAGGGACGGGAAGCCACCAAAAAGTATCTAGAAGAAAACCCCAAGGTCTTAGATGAACTAGCTAAGAAGGTTAGTGAAGAAGCTAGTAAAGAATAGCTAAAGGCTGGCGACATATAAAGATAAATTTCATGGTTACCATTTGTGTTAGTAACTGATATTAAGCAACAACAGAAAAACCAAGCTCGTTATTCTATTTATGTCGACAATAAATATAGTTTTTCACTGAGTGAATCGGGGCTTCTTGCTAGTGGCCTGGCTGTGGGCAAACAACTTAGCGGTAGCCAGCTGGATGATCTAAAGAATAAGTCAGAACAGGATAAGTTATATAATAGTTGCTTAAATCTTATTGCTCGGCGAAAACGTAGTCAGTGGGAAATAAGCCAATATCTAAGACGTAAGTCAGTTGAGCCGGAGGTGGTCTCTTTGGTAGAAAAGCGTCTAGCGCAGAACCACTGGCTAGATGATTTAGATTTCGCTAGATCTTGGGTAAGTGATCGTCGACTTCTAAAGTCGGTTAGTCGACGTCGTTTATGGCAAGAGTTAACAGCCAAACGAGTTGAGGACTCTATAATTAAAACTGTTTTAGTCGAAGATGGCACCGATGAAGTCCAGGTATTAGAGCAGCTAGTAGCTAGTAAACGAAAACAAACTCGTTACCAAGATAACCAGAAGTTAATGGCCTACCTATTGAGACAAGGCTATAACTACGATGATGTTAAGTTAGCACTTAGTAGTAATGATCAATCTAAAAATTAGGCCGCTTCAAATACCGGTGATTTTTGGGCTCCAGATTTTATAGGCTGGAGAGGTTCTTTAATAATTATTCGGCGATTGTTAATCTCGACTATTTGATTCCGATCAACAGACAAGCTACCACCAGTAAAGTTTTTTATAAGCGATTGACCGACGTATAGTTTTTTGATCATCATGCTTTTTGGTTCAACAGCGTAGTCGTTTACTTTTCCTAATTTATGCTTATTAACTGTCACTACTGACTTTCCAATTAATTCAAAGTCAAGATCCATAGTCTTCTTTAATCTTACTAGTTCATCCGGTTCGGTTAGAACGCTGTGGTCATCAATAACCAGGCCTGCTGGTAGTACATCACGGATATCGCGGTAAACCAGAACTAAAGTCTTCTTTTTTTCAATGGAGTCATTGCAGTAAAAGCCTTCAATTTTTAGGTTATTGGGGTCAATGATTGCTTTAGTAGACAGGGCTACTTGACCACCTGTCCTTAGACTCATGACTGGTTGTTC
>JAUHZB010000002.1 GCA_030426125.1 bacterium | reverse complement strand
AGAGTAGAAGCTGAACAGATGACTATTGAAGAATCAATGAAAGCCCTCAGCCCTGAAATACTGACTAGAGCAAAATATGAGCTAGATATTATCAACGATATGGGCTTTAATGGATATTTCTTGATCATTTCCGACTTCATTAATTGGGGCAAAGATAAAGGGATTGTGTTTGGACCGGGTCGTGGCTCGGCGGCTGGGGCTATCATCTCCTATGCCTTGAGGGTGACTGAATTAGATCCCCTAAAATATGATCTACTGTTTGAGCGTTTCTTAAACCCCGATCGAATAAGTATGCCCGATGTCGATATCGATATCCAAGACACCCGTCGTAATGAGGTAATCGAATACTGCGTAGAGAAGTATGGTAAAGAGAAAGTAGCCAACATCGTGACGTTTGGTACTATGGCAGCTAGAAATGCTGTCCGCGACGTCGCACGCGTCTTACAAGTACCCTACAGTGAGGCAGATAGACTATCTAAAATGATTCCACCCCCTGTGCAAGGTCGACATATTCCACTAAAGAAATCGTTGAAGGAGGATGCCGACTTAAACCAGGAATATCAGGATAATGAGCAAAGCAAACAAGTATTTGACTTAGCTGTTCAGCTTGAAGGAACTATCCGTTCACACGGTGTTCACGCCGCTGGTGTTGTTATTGCCCCAGATGATATTGTTAAATTTACCCCTCTGGAAATGGCTCAGAAAGGTGTAATCTCCACACAATATCCCATGGGTCCTGTCGAAAACTTAGGCTTGCTAAAAATGGACTTCCTAGGATTATCCAACCTTACTATTATTAAAAACGCACTTAGAATTATTAAAAAAGTTCACAATAAAGACGTAGACATAGACAACATACCAATAGACGACAAAAAAACCTATAAATTACTGCAAAATGGTGACACTACTGGTGTATTCCAGCTTGAATCTGCTGGCATGAAACGCTACCTTAAAGAACTAAAGCCAACTAAGTTCGATGACATCATTGCTATGGTCGCCTTGTATAGGCCTGGTCCAATGCAGTTCATTGATGACTTTATTGCCCGAAAGCATGGGAAAAAGGAAGTTACCTATGAACACGATGGACTTAAAGATGCCCTAGGTGAAACCTATGGAATATTGGTCTACCAGGAACAGTTTATGCAGATCAGTAAAGATATGTGTGGCTTCACTGGCGGTCAAGCCGATACTCTTCGAAAAGCGATTGGTAAAAAACAACGTGAAACAATGATGAAGATGAAAAAGGCTTTTATTGAGGGCATGGTTGAACACAGTAACGTATCTGAACAGTTTGCCAAGAAGTTCTGGAGTCAGCTTGAAGCTTTTGCCGATTACTGTTTTAACAAAAGTCACTCAGCCTGCTACGGACTAATTGCTTACCAGACAGCCTATCTTAAAGCTAACTACCCAGATTGTTATATGGCCGCTCTAATGACTAGTGACTATAACAATATCGACAGACTAACCATTGAAATTTCCGAATGTCAGAACATGGGACTGACGGTATTGCCACCAGATGTTAACGAATCATATTTAGAATTCGCTGTTGTACCCGACAAGCAACAAATACGTTTTGGCATGAATGCTATAAAAAACGTAGGCACCGCAGCGGTACAAGATATCTTAGACGCCCGCAAAGACGGGCACTTTAAGGATCTCGAAGATTTCATTAATCGAATAAACATCAGGACCGTAAACCGTAAAGCTCTGGACAGCCTTATCCGGGCTGGTGCCCTTGATGCCTTTGGGAGTAGAAAATACTTACTACATAACCTTGATACAATTATTGCTTTTGCCAGTCGAATGCAAAAACAGAAGGACAGCGGACAAACCGATCTATTTGGCAACCAAATTGAAAGTGAAAGTGTTAGTGCTAAACTTAATTTAGAGAAAATTAGCGAATCTGCTGACCTAAGAGAGCAACTTCAATGGGAACGTGATTTACTAGGCATATATTTGTCTCAACATCCTCTAGAGGACTACAAGACCTGGTTATCGGAGCAAGCCGTACCGATAAATGAGCTTAAACCAGAGCATCATAATAAAACAGTCACTATTGGTGGGGTGATATTAGAAAGCAAAGAAATAATGACCAAGAATGGCCAAAAGATGGCCTTCGTTAAACTTAGCGATGAATTAGCCGAAATCGAACTAATACTATTCCCGAAAGTATACGCCGATAGCAGTCAGCTATGGACTAGAGACCTTGTAGTGTCGGTTACTGGGAAAATTTCTGCTGAAGATAAAGACGGCCAACCAATAGAAGATTTAAAGATTTTAGTGGCCAGTGCTAGAGAAGTAACTCATAGTGAAGCAACGAACTATATCCCCAACAATAAGAAGCTCAAACCACCAAAACTAAAGAAAGTTAAAGCCAAAACAGCTAAATCGGGCGATGAGGAAGTAAGCCCAAAAGATAAACGTCTGTACATTAAGCTTGAAGATGGAAACAATCAGCATGTACTTATTTCCTTAAAAAGAATCATCGATCTTCATAAAGGCGATAATGAAGTAGTTTTAGTTCTAGGAGAACCTAAAGATCGACAAATAATAAAACTGCCGATGCTATTTTCTTACAATGATCAGTCTCATCAACAGATCGTCGATATTGTTGGTTCGCAAAATGTAAAGTTTAGTTAGCTCGATTCGAGCAACTTACAGAATAACTCCGACTGAGCGTGTTAAGTAGAATAGACTGATGAGCATTAAGATAACAGCGATATCTATCAACTTATGATTTAAAATGTATTGCTCACCTTTAACCAGAAACTTATGAGCAGCCACACTGTGCTTGACTAGCACAAAAATGACACCAACCACACTGATAACTATCAAGGCAGATAAGACCCAAGGTGCATAGCGTTCAGTTAGAACAGATAATCGATTTATATTCTGTGAGGTTGGTTTGGATTGATCAGACCTGTCGGCGTCGGTAGTGTTGCTACCGAGTTCTGGTTTAATAATACTCAGCTCAAAAGTTTTGTTCTTTCCATTTAATTCGATTGTGGTTTCGGACTTAGCTCCAACTAATTCAACTTCAACCTTATGCTCGCCGAGCTCCATGTTCTCAAACTTAACAACTCCTTTTTCATTAGTTATAGCAGTCTGTGGTTCAGAGTAAATTGTAACTTTAGTATCAGGAGAAGGACTTCCGTCGGGATTTAATACAGTTAAAACAACATCCTGCGAATCATAACTTTTCTTATTTTTGGCTGGTGCTGGAGACGAGTTACTTGTTGCTGTCGTGTCAGTTGGTCCACCGGCGCTAGACCCTGATGATGTTCCATTAGTACTAGGAGTTGATGATGGTGTAGAGGGCTGACTCTGGGCTGCTGGAGTACCGTACATAGCCACTACGATTGTCTGTTGGCTAGCTGGGTATTCGCCGCAGTTGTAGTTACTGGCATTAACGATGCCAAAACCAACTTCCTCGAAGGCACTATCGAGTAAATTAGCTTTATGGGTGGGACTGTTATACCAACCAGTGATAAGACTAGAACTATCATCAAAACCACAGCCTAAGTTCTCACCAGCCTTTGAGTACTTATAACCAGCGTTATTAATAAATACCCAGGGTGGGTTACCCTCAGGGGTGTTGTGGGCCCAGTAGTTACGGTTAGCCATGTCATTGGCTTTAGCCTGAGCTGCAGATTGCAATTTGCTATTGATCGCTAAACTACCAACTCCAGCCTGAGAGCGCCTTTGGTTAGTACCAGAAAGTAAGTCATTAACAGATATATTGGTAGCATAGGCTAGAACACTAGGTTTGGTTTGGACTTTGCTAGGACTGTATCTATCTTGCTGATCATTATAGCGCTGAACGCCTAGCAGAGCAGTGAATACCAGTACAAAGCTTAGGATAGGAATAAACGGATGATAGGCTTTTAGAAAATTAGGTGACCGTTTTTGATGTAGTCCAGCTCTCTTTTTATGCAAATGAGATGTCTTTTTGTTTTTTGTCTTCATTCTAATGGTTATTATATACCAAAACGCTTAAACTATAAATCTAAAAGATTATCTAATATACTGATTGTGTGAAGAATTTTGTAGTTATTGCTCACAATATGCGTAGTGCTCATAACGTCGGCTCATTAATTAGAACAGCCGAAGGACTAGGGGTATCTAAACTAATATTATCTGGATATACACCTTATCCGCTTCAAGCGAACGACCAGAGACTACCGCACATTGCCCAGAAAGTACATCAACGGATTACCAAAACCTCTCTAAGTGCTGAACAATCTATAGAGTGTCAATACATAGAGGACATCCAGAAAGTTATCTCAGAACTCAAAGCCTCGAATTACCAGATTCTAAGTCTAGAACAAAGCCCTACATCAGTACCTTTGCCTGACATTAACGTAAATAATAATGGCAACTTTGCATTAATACTAGGCAATGAAGTCAGTGGCATCGATCAACAAATTTTAGATGCATCCGATCAAGTTCTTGAAATTCCTATGAGAGGCAATAAGGAATCTTTCAATGTAGTAGAAGCCGCTACTATGGCCATGTATCAAACACTATTAGTCAGTGGTGGCGATAAGGGCTAGCCTAAAGCTGTTACTGCGAGCTTGAAATCAATATTGCGGTTGTGGTTGTGCTTATAGCTGGATATAATTAGAGCTAAGATGACCCAAGATGTAAGAACAAATGAAGAGCTAAATACGAAGCGCCGTGCTTCTATACTGGGCTTTAATTATACCGATACCTCGACTAATCAAGAAAAAACTCTATACAAGGATATATTACCTAAAGAAGAAATGTACCAACTTAGAGTTGTGCCATTAATGGCCGGTAAAAGTACAATTACTTTTGGGATCACTACAACCACTTCCCAGCAAACAATGAATAAATTGAACAACCAGTTCTTAGATCAAAGAGTTAGCTACTCACTGATATCCGACTCTGGCTTTAATGATTACATGAAGCTCTATGATCCGCCGAAAAAGGTAGTTTATCAAGACATTGATATTTCTAGCGATAATAACCAAGATCTGATCTCTAGTGTCTCCTCAACACTAGAGAAAGTAAAAGCTAACGACATGTTAGCCTACCTAACAAGTCAAGCTCATAAGCTAGAAGCCTCAGATATCCACCTAGAACACCAAAAAGATTTTGCCAGAGTTAGATTTCGAATCGATGGGGTGCTGCATTCGGTTGCCAAACTAAGCCCTGAAAGAAGCAGAATGCTAACTTCAGCCATTGCTAGCGCTGCAAATATTTCGACTTCTTCAGCCGATGCTCAACAAGGACATATTACTCAAATAGTTACCATGGCTGATAAATCCCAAGTGAATGTAAATTTAAGAGTTGAAACAGTCCCAGCGATCAATGGAATGGATATTGTTATGCGTTTATTTAATATGGATGCTGAGCGCTATACGCTGGATAGACTAGGTCTAAATAGTAGTGAAAGAACAATTGTCGACAACATCATAGCTAAACCGAGCGGCTTGGTTATGGCTGTCGGTCCAACTGGCTCCGGTAAAACTACCACCCTATACTCAATGCTGAACACCCTAAACACCGACAGTGTTAAGATAATTACCATTGAAGACCCAGTGGAGTATCAGTTTAATGGCGTAACCCAGATTCCGGTTCACACTCAAACCGGCGATCAATCACACTTCGCTGATAAACTGAGAGCAATCCTACGCCTAGACCCAGATATCGTAATGGTCGGAGAGATTAGAGATAACGATACTGCCAAAACCGCCTTACAAGCCTCGCTAACTGGCCATTTAGTGCTAGCCACTTTCCACGCTGGTTCAGCCTCAGAGGCGCTAACTAGGATGGTTGACATTATTGGCCAAAACCCATTGTTCACCTCAGCTATCCGTTTAATAATGGCTCAACGCCTAGTTAGAAGACTGGATGACCAAACCAAAGTAGCCTATACTCCTGATCAAGCAACCATTAGTAAACTACAAAAGATCATTGATTCCTTCCCACCTAATGTTCAAAGACCTAGTCTAGATAACATTCAACTATATAAAGAGGGAAATAGCCCCAAAAATCCTTTTGGCTATAGCGGTCAAATAGCAATTCGTGAACAGCTAGTAATGTCAGATAAATTACGATCGCTACTACATAAACCACCAGCCGATATATCTTCTCAGATGATTGAGCAAACAGCCATTGAAGCTGGGACTCTAACCATGCTACACAACGCCGTACTACATCTACTGGCTGGGAATACCACCACAAAAGAAGTATTTAGAGTGCTTGGTTAGTTATCAGTAGGCAAATCCTGGCTAGCGGACTCACTTTATAACAGCAGCTACCGCTGGGACTACGCGCTCATCTAATGTGCTAGGAATAATATTCTGATGATTTAAATTATCAACTAGCCCGGCAATCGCTTCTGCGGCCGCTATCTTATGTTGATCGGTAATACTGCTTACCTTATTATCCAATGCACCCCTGAAAATTCCAGGGAAAGCTAGAGAGTTGTTTACCTGGTTAGCAAAATCACTCCTTCCAGTAGCCACTACCGCAGCACCAGCCTGTAATGCAACCTCTGGCATTATTTCTGGAATCGGGTTAGCCATAGCGAATATTACTGGGTCTTTAGCCATAGTTTTGATGTCTTTAGCGCTTAGTAATTCGGCTTTAGATACTCCAATAAAAATATCGGCGTCCACCAAAGCATCGGCTAAACTACCGCTGTAGTCATTTTGGTTGGTAAATGATAGCAATTCTTGTTTTTGACCGTTTAGGTCAGTGCGTTTACTGGAAATAATGCCACGACTATCAACCGCTACTAGATCAGGCTTTGCATATAAATTAAGTAGCTTCATAATTGCAGTACCAGCAGCTCCAGCCCCAACAACTACAATTTTGCTGTTAGATAACTTTTTGCCGGTTAGCTTCATTGCATTGATCAAGCCAGCCAACACCACAATAGCTGTACCATGCTGATCATCGTGCATCACAGGAATGTCCAACTCTTTTTTTAGTCGCTCTTCAACTTCAAAGCAAATTGGTGCAGCTATATCTTCTAGATTGATGCCACCGAAGCTAGGAGCTAAGGCCTTCACCAATGCTACGATTTCATCTGCTGTATGAACATCAATCACTAATGGAACAGCATCAATGTCAGCAAAATGTTTAAATAGCATCGCCTTACCTTCCATTACTGGCAGAGCTCCCTGAGGGCCAATATCACCAAGACCAAGAACCGCTGATCCGTCACTGATTACGGCCACGTTATTGTTCGTCCAGGTATAGTCTCGGGTAGTAGCTGGATTATCAGCAACTTGTTTGCTTACAGCTGCCACCCCAGGTGTATAGTAAATACTCAGTTTCTGTTGATCATCTAGTTGATCTTTTAATTTTAGAGATATTTTACCTTTTAACTTTAAGTGTTGCTCTAGAGCTTTTTGGTCGTAATTCATTACTAAACAGTATAGCCGAAATAGTGAGCATATTCATAGTCGATTCGTGCAAATATTGACTACTACGCTTTAGTGCTTGACCAAGTGGCTATAAATGGTGTAGAATCTACTGGTTATGACATCTGTTAAAAATATATCTCAAACTAAACAAATCGAAGACCGCTACAAGAAACACTCTGTAGTAGATGTTCGTCCTGGCGATAACGTTCGGGTCCACCAGAAGATCAAAGAAGGGTCTAAAGAGCGTATTCAGGTTTTTGAAGGTTTAGTTATTCGTGTTTCTAAGAAAAACAGCCTAAGCTCTACTATTACAGTTAGACGGGTTGCCAATGGTTACGGCGTTGAAAAGACTTATCTTATGCACTCACCATTAGTTGTTAAAGTTGAAGTAACTAAACGAAGTAAAGTTCGTCGCAACTATCTAACCTACATGCGATCTCGAACCGGTAAAGCTGCTCGACTAACAGGCGTAAATTTTGACAAAGAAAAAGTTAATACCACTGCTGAAAAGCCAGCTGAAGAACCAAAACAAGAAGTTGAAGCCTCGAACTCAAAAGCCGAAAAAGCTGATATTGATCAAAAAGCAGAAGATTCTTCTAAGTAGTTATCAGTAATTAACCTAGCTAGATAAGCAATTGTTAGCTTTACTATAATATTAGTTACTTTTATCGTTTTGGGTAGAATTCTGTAGCTCAGCAAAGAAGTGTTTCACAGTTTTGTGATCACGTTCACGCCATGCTGATTGCCACTCGATCATTTCTTGACCTTGCTTAAACGGTCTTTCAAAAGAGGCTGTTAGGATGTCAGAGAAGAAGCTCTTATACTCTCTTAAGAACTTGGCATCACTTACCCCTCTGGCTGAATATATAGGCAACCTAAAGAACGCTAAATCAGTACCCAGGTTCTTTTCTAGCCATTTCCAATTCTTCTTCAACCACTCCCAGGTTTGTTGGTGGGCGTGACGATTAGAGAAGCTGTATGCCAGCCAATAGCTAACGTCTTGTAGTCTTACGTCATCAGAACGTATCATATCTAGCGCCTTAGATATTAGTTTCTGATCTTTGAAACTACAAATTGCCATAGTTAAATTCAACCGTTCTTCACTAAAGTTCGATTGATTATGCATCTTTATCAATTTACTGAAATCTTCCGGTGTACCTCGACGTGCAACTGTTGCAAAAGCTGTTGCTCTTAGATCCGGATCTAGGTCTATTTGTGTGTTTTCTTCTTTTAGCCGATCAAATTTATCCAATAGATAGTCAACAACCTCTGGCTCTTCAGCTAACGATGCTAGACCAATAATTGTCGGTCGGAGAAGTTGGTCAAAATATGATTCTTTCTCTTTTTTATGTAAACCAAGTCGTTGGTACTCTTTGGCTATCAATTTTCGAATATATGGTTTCATATCTTCGCGCAACTGGTCATCAGCTAGAACGCCTCTAATGCTAGCTACAATGCTAGAGATAATATCCCAGACAGCGTTATCGTTTTCGTTTTCATAGGCTTTTAGGAACTGAAGCACTTCAGATGTTTCTATTAGCCCAGCCTTTGCTGCTTCAAAAACATCAGCTAACAAGGTTAATCGACTTAATGGAGTAAGATGACCACCTTTGATTTGTCCAGCCAGTCGTTGAAGGTGAGAGGCATTATAGACAGTCCTAAAAAAGCCACTACTATTGCTATTGAGTCTTAAATTAGAAAAGTCTGAGCCTTTGAACGAAGCTGTCTTGGAATCGGTTAGCTCGGCAACTTCTTTACTGTTGGCTTGCAGGGGTACAGGCCACAGCTGGGCATTCTTCTTAGCCATAGGATTAAGAGTAAATCGTTGTTGGCTTATCTGGGCTGTTTTATCGGTCACTTTGACCTTGACTACTGGATAACCCTTGGTAGATGTCCAGCTGTTCATAAACTCGGCCACAGGTTTATGCGAAACTTCACCTAGAGCGTCCCAGAGATCGGTTGTGACCGTATTTTTATAGGAATGTTTAAGGAGGTAGTACTGTAAACCTTTTTGGAAGTCTGCGGGGCCTAAATAGTGATACAGCATATGAATAACACTAGCACCTTTATGGTAACTAATATTGTCAAAAATTGTACGGATCTCATCAGGGTGTTTTACAGCTACTTCAACCGGATGGGTATGCTCCAGTGCATCAGCCCTAAAGGCTTGCTGTTGATCATCTACTGCAAACTGTGTCCACATTTTCCATTCTGGGAATAAGTGATCAAGTGCCAAATATTCAAACCAGGAAGCAAAGCCTTCATTTAGCCATAGATCTGTCCACCAGCGCATTGTTACTAGGTTACCGAACCATTGATGAGTTAATTCGTGCGCTACCACCATAGCTACATATTGCCGACTATCTAAACTGGTGTTATTTGGATCAACCAATATCCCGTGCTCACGATAAGTTATACAGCCCCAGTTTTCCATAGCACCACTAGCAAAGTCGGGAAGGGCAATCATATCGCATTTTTCCAGAGGGTAAGGGATGTCAAAATAGTCGTTATAGTAATCTAAACATTTTACAGCTACATCTAATGCGAAATCGCTGAATTGTACTTTATCTGGGGTTGCATAGGTTCTTACTACCACGCCACTTTTGGTTTTAGCTTGACGGTATTCTAGATCCCCGTATATAAAAGCCAGCAAATAGGTTGACATAACCGGTGTTCGTTTAAAAGAAGTTTTTACAAGACCTTTAGCGTGATTAACAGCTTCCTGCTTATCAATAGAAGTATTGGAAATAACTGTATATTCCTTAAGGTGTTCTAGGCTAAGCTCAAAGGTGGCTTTAGCTTCAGGTTCATCAATACAAGGGAACACTTCGCGGGCATGGTGACTCTCAAATTGAGTAGCTATAATCCGTTTCTGCTGATCACCATCTTTATAGAAACAAGGATAGACGCCGTTCATAGCCTTAGTGATCAAACCACTGAATGATACTCGGATGGTATATTTACCAGGATATAACATCTCCTTGGTATGGATTCTAAGCTCATCAAAGCTTTTTTGGAGGTTAATTCTATCTATCTTTACTTCATGGTCGCCAGTCTTATCGTGTTTAACGACGTGGACATTAGCAACTTTTAGCTCTTTTTGATGTAGAGTGATTCGCTTAGACGGTTTGCCAACTTTTTTTCCGGAAATAATTACATCTCCAGTAAATTTCAGCTCTTCAATATCCGGCTTTATATCAATAATATAATGATGCGGAATATATTGTTCGAATAGTCTGGTAACTTTTTTCATGCAGATTTAATTATACAATACCAGAAGGTATAATTTCACAGAAAATAGATGTGATAATTACTATTTAGCCATACAAAAGCAAATAACTACAAAAATAACTGCACTTTGCTATTGATATATATTATTTCAAATGTTTATTTCTTGTCTTCAGGAGTTATCACATTACCTGGAGTCGGTTCACTGGATGAAGTTGGTGCGCTCGGCGCAACTGGCTTACTAGCTTCTGGCTTATCTACTTTTGGTGAGGCAGGGCTGAAGTTTACCATTGGCCCTTGATCAACCTTTGAAGGTTTTGGCTGTTTAGAAGAATTAGAGTCGAAAACTACAGCCTTATGCTGGTCCAAGCCATGAGTTCTTCTAAAATGAGCTCGTTTCTGCATTTTCTTTAGCCCAATAATAGCTGCGGTTAGACCAGCGATAGCAAGAATTGCTAGACCTCCAACAGTTAAGTAGTAAAGGATTGGAGATTTAGGCTTAACCTGGATATTAAATTCTTGTGCTTCGGAACTTCCAGAGTTGTCTTTGACGTTAATCTTCTGACGAGATTCACCTTCGTCGGTCGTTACTGAAATAGTGTACGCTCCAGCAGTAACGCCAAAGTAACGAGCTATTCCTTGACTGTCTGTTGTAGCCTCAACGTCTCGGAGCACGACTTTAGCACCGACTACAGGCTGATTCTCAGCATCTACAACCTTAATTAGAATACTCTCAGTATTTCCACCCTGGTTGGAGCCACTTACTGGTTCAGTAGATGGAGTTGCTATCGGACCACTGCTAGAGCCCGATGAACCACCGCTGCCAGTAGAAGAACTACCGCCTGAGGTGCTGGGACTAGATGTGCTAGGTGTAGATGAACTACCGCTACTACCGCTAGAGGACCCACCAGAACTACTACTGCCACCACCGCCCGAGCTAGAACCACCTCCGCTACTACTTCCGCCACCGCCTGAAGCAGATACAGAATAACTGCCGCCGTTGGTGTTACCATTCCAAACGTCCTGATTGTTTGATGAAGCGTAAACACCACTGTCATTTCTAAATGCTAGATTAAAAGAACCGGGACTTGTTTTTGTCTTGAAAGAAAGATTAGCGACTTTCTTTTTACCAGTTATGGATGATCCCAGTTTAGTACAAGCAAAACTAAGTAAACCACTTGAATTACTGGTCTCCGGGCTATCAATACAGGTATCAAGAGCCCCATCATTATTGTTCTTGGAGACAAAACTAACTTTGCTTGGGTCATATTTTATCTTAGTTTCTACTGTGTTAATAGCTTCGTTACCGCTATCTACGTAAAGACTGACTGAGAACTGTGCGTTAGGTCCAAAGCTACCAGTAGCTGGAGTTAAAGATAGAACCGAAGAACCGGAAGATACCCTAGTTGTGCTAGGAGTAGACGCACTCGAGTAAACTAAGAAGCTAACTCCAATTAGAGCAAAAGCAGCCACTAGAACTACTGTATATTTGTTTTTTAGTTTAGTTGAAATATTTTTTTTGCTCATTATTTACTCCAGTTTGTACTTAATATCGATAGATCAACGCCTGTTACTTTGCCGTCGCCACTGAAGTCACCCTTCAAGAAGTCTACGCCAGATTTTCCCCAGTTAGCACTAAGTATTGAAAGATCAGCGCCATCGATTTTATTATCATCATTAGCGTCAGACTGTTTGTAAACTTTAATAGTTGTGCTCTTTTGGTTATCAGACTCGTTAGACTCTGATACCTTATTGCTTTGGTCAGCAACTACCGATATTGTATGTGATCCGCGAACGGCTGTCCATGTAGTCGATATCGACTTAGTGGCGTTAACATTTAGACCTGTGATGGTTAGTGGGTTATTTAAAGTATTTGAGTTTAACTGGAATATATTTGATATGGCAACACTGGTTGCAATATTGTCAGATCCTGAGTTCTTAATACTCGCAGATATGCTGACATTATCTCCTGCGACGATATGATTTGGACTAACCGATAATTGAGGTACTGTTAGGTTGGGCTTGCTATTCTTGATATTCACAGATAGTGACTTAGTGCCCATGTTTGGTGACGGTGTAGCTTGATCGTATGCTCTTACTTCTATAGGAACACCGTTGCGATCAGACAATGAAGTAGTATCCCAAGAGTAGCTATAGGAGGACTTAGTACCAGTTATTGTCTGAACTTTGCTGCCATTAATCCAAAATTCAACTTTTGAGATCTGGCCACTATCATCGACTGCTGTTGCCTGGATTGGGAAGGCAGTACCAGTAACGTTTTGGCCACTAGTTGGTGAGCTTATATTCACAGTCGGTTTAGTTGTATCCGGTGTAGAGAAATTGAAGGATCCAGCGCTAGTAGATCCAGACCAGATATTTTCATTGGTGTCAGCCCGATAAATACCAGAATCGTTTCTAAATTGTAAAGTTGTGCTACCAGAACCAACTTTTGCCGTAAACACTAAATTAGCAATTTTTTGTTTACCAACAGTTGATGAACCTAGCACCGAACAGCCGAAACTTAATATGCCAGAGTTATTATTACTCTCTGGATAATCTAAACAGGTAGGTAGAGCGCTGTCTGAATGGTTCTTACTTTTTAGCGTCAGCTTACTTGGATCGTAAGTTAAGATAAAGTCTGCTGCATTGACTGGTTGGCTACCGCTATCAAGATGTACTTGAACAGATATATCAGAATCTATGTCATAACTACCGCTTGATGGAGTCAAAGAAAAGCCAGCGTTAGCAGTTGCTGCTTGTGAGAAAACTAATAGATAAGAGCCAACTAAAGCAAAAACTAGTGTCACTAAGATGATGGTTATTGGTTTGGTTCTATGCTGAATTCTTTTTTTCATCTATTTACCCCAGTTAGTGCTTAGTATTGATAAGTCTTGGCCGTTAACTTTACCATCACCAGAGAAATCGGCTTTATCGAAGTTAGCATTCTGATTGCCCCAGTTGGTGCTTAGGATTGATAAATCGATACCAGTTACTTTTCCATCATTGTTGGCATCACCAGGCTTACGCTGTACAGTCTCGTTTTTAACTGTAACTGACCTGGTAGAGGACGTTTTTGTAAGACCGTCTTTATTTGTAGCTCGGGCAGACAAAACGTAATTACCGTCTGGGAAAGATCCAGATGCTGTATTCCACTGATAAGTATAGCTAGAACGATCATCCCGATCATCAGTGCTAATTACGTTGCCATTAATTAAGAATTCAACCTTATCGATACCACTTTCATCATCAGAAGCAGTAGCTGTTATATCTTCATTTCCACTCACTTCGGCTCCATTAGCTGGTGCGGTTAAACTAACGTTAGGTTCAGTTGTATCGGCGGTTGAGGCGCAGTTATCGCCTGGTTGTGGGCCATTTTGAACTGGTGTTATGTTATCTGGCTGACACTGTGCATTCTGAGTAAAGATGATTCGATCCAGCTGAACGCCATCTTTGTTACCAATCATTTTGATGTTGTGACTTCCGCTAGATAAATTAACAGATATCCGACTGCCAGTTGATCCATTCTGGTAGTCTACCCACGTCCAATTGCTAGTCGATACTGATGAATGGCCACCAACATTAAAACAGTAGCTATTGTCGATCTGAATAAGGTAGCTATTTGCAGATCCGCTGGCTGCTTTCATTCTGCTCCAAATATAATATGTGCCGTTTGCACCAGAAGGAACGTTAATAGTGGACTGCACATTGCCATAGTCGGTAGAGGGGGCTGTACATGGTCCAGTGGCTGCGCTGGCTTGTTGAGGGCTTAATGTTTGGAGGCCGGCGTACAGACTGGAAAACCCTACAATTTGTACTATTATCAGTGTTACAGCTAAAGCTTTACGCATATTTAGCTATAAGTATAAGCCTAATAATTATTTAATCAAGAGTTTTGTAATGTAGTTTATCTATAGCATTTATCAATAAAATAGTGTAGTATTGTTATTGTACTAATCCGGCCATCAAGGTCGGTTTTTTAATACCAAACCAACTAATATCTAGTAAATCAAAAAGTAAATAAATTAAACGAAGGAGAACAAAATGGAACTAGACATGAAAAGCTTAGCCCTAGCTGTTAAGACCATAGCTGAAGAAAAGAACTTACCCGAGGATACGGTTCAACAAATAGTAGAACAGGCCCTAGCTGCGGCTTACCGTAGAGACTACGGAGACCGCGAGCAAGAAGTTCGAGTAACTATGAACTTGCATAATGGTGATGTTGATGCCTACGTAACTAAAGAAGTCGTAGAATCTGTCAATGATCAAAATAGCGAAATCGAATTATCTAAAGCTCAAGCTATTAGAAAAAATGCTAAGCTTGGAGAAACAGTTGAAATTCATCAATCAATTGACAAATTCGGTCGTGTCGCTGCCCAAACTGCTAAACAAGTGATCATCCAGCGACTTAGAGAAGCTGAAAGAGAAATTGTAATGGCTGAATATGACGATAAAATCGGAACAGTTCTAAATGGGCTAGTTAGTCGAGTAGAAGGCCTAATAGTTCGCGTTGATCTAGGTAAAGCCCAGGGTATTATGCCAAAAGGTGAGCAAATCCAAGGTGAAAGATACTACCCAGGTCAGAGACTTAAAGTATTACTTAAAGACGTCGAAAGAGGATACCGAGGCCCACAACTAGTGGTTAGCCGTGGAAGCGCTGATTTCATTGAGCACCTATTCCGTAACGAAGTCCCAGAAATGGAAAACAACAGTGTTGAAATTAAGAACATCGCCAGAGAAGCTGGAGTGCGCAGTAAAATTGCGGTGGCCAGTTCAGTGCCTGGAGTTGATCCAGTCGGAACATTCGTAGGCGGACATGGCACTAGAGTAAACGCCGTCATGAGCGAAGTTGGCGAACAAGAGAAGATAGATATTGTCGTCTTCGATGAAGATATTAAGAAATACATCATCAATGCCCTAAGCCCTACCAAAATTAACAAGGTAGAGATCTTTGAAGACAACAAAAAAGCAGCCGTTAGTGTCGACGAAGATCAGCTAAGTATTGCTATTGGTAAAAGCGGTCAAAACGTTCGTTTAGCTAGCAAACTTACTGGATACGATATCGATATCGTGAACCAAGAAGATAATAAACAATCTAGCTCCGACGATAAATCCGATAACAAAGACGCTGAGAATGAGAGCAAAATTAAAACCACAAAGACTCCTAAGGAGCCGAAATTAAAGCGAAAAGAACAACTTGAAAGTAGTCTACTTGACGCTATAGAGCAACACGGCGACTAATCTTTTTTAAAGTTCACAGTAAATATACAAAAAGCCAATTAGCACTCTTGCTTTGTGAGTGCTAATTAGTGTAGTATATTTGTAGCTATGAATAACACACCAGACTTTCACGAATTCTTAAACCATCTTACTGACAATGCTCTGCAAAGCTTAAAGCATGCCGATGCTATTGCCAGGAGCTTTGGTAGTGCCTATATAGGTACCGAACACCTACTACTTGGAGTCTTAGCTCAAGATAACTCCATGGGCGCCAAACTACTTGAATCAGCTGGGGTTACTCTAGACAGAGCTAGATTAGCCTTAAATCTAACACCCAAAACGGTAGCAATAAATATGTCTGGCAAGGGTCTTAGTGAGACAGCTAAACTAACCCTCAGAATGGCCTATGATGTTGCCCAAGATTTCGCTCAAGACTTCTGCGGTACTGAGCACATTCTGTTCAGTATTCTTAGCCAGAAAAATGCCAAAGCTACAGTACTACTTAGAGATATGAACATAGACGTGGAAAATCTAAGCAATGAGCTAGAATCTTTCTTAAACAAGTCAAATTCAAGCTCTAATTCAAATATTGGATCTCGAAAACGTAGCAAAAAGGGACGAAAAACAGCTCTAGACTTCTTTGGCACCGACTTAACCGCTGAAGCTCGAAGCTCGAAGCTCGACCCAGTTGTCGGTAGAGATAAACAAATACAGCGCGTTATAACAGTCCTCGGACGACGAACTAAGAATAATCCAGTATTAATCGGTGAGCCAGGGGTTGGTAAAACAGCTATTGTAGAAGGTCTGGCTCAACGTATCGTTGCTGAAGACGTCCCAGATGCACTAATAGACAAGCGAATTATCCTGCTAGACCTAGCCGGCATGGTAGCAGGAACTAAGTACCGCGGTGAATTTGAAGAGAGACTAAAGAAAGTAATGTCCGAGCTTGAAGATGACAACAAGACTATTGTTTTCATTGACGAGCTCCACCTGATAGTCGGAGCTGGTTCAGCTGAAGGGGCTATGGATGCTGGCAACATCTTAAAACCAGCCCTAGCTAGAGGAAAGATGCAGATGATCGGGGCCACTACAACTGCTGAATATACTAAACATATTGAAAAAGATGCTGCCCTAGAGCGTCGTTTCCAACCGGTACAAGTTCCGCCAACCAACCTAGCAGAAACTCTTTCAATACTAAAAGGTCTACGGAAACATTATGAGTCATTCCACGGTGTAAAGGTTAGTGATGAAGTGCTTAGCGATATTGTTAACTTTGCCGAGCGCTATATTAATGACCGCTTTATGCCAGATAAAGCTATTGATCTACTCGATGAAACAGCTGCTCATCTTCGGGTTAATCAAGGGAAAACACCGCCGGAACTCCGTAAACTTCAAAAAGAATTGAAACTGCTGATGAGTAAAATCGATGACGCTGTAGATAAGGAAGATTACGAAAGAGCTGCACGATACAAGACAAAAGTTAGTCAAGTTGAAGAAAAGTTAAATAGTCTACAAAAGACTAACAAATCTGCCAATAATATTACGCTAACTGCTGATCATGTAGCTGATGTTGTAGCCCGAATCACCGGCGTACCAGTTCAAAAAGTGATGAAATCTGAAGCAAAAAGCCTGCTCAAGCTGGAAGACACCTTGCAAAAACACGTTATCGGACAGACTGAAGCAGTTCAAAGCATTGCTAAAGCGATTAGACGCAGTCGCTCTGGTATTGGAAGCGCCCTGCGACCAATGGGTTCCTTTATCTTCTTAGGCCCTACTGGAGTTGGAAAAACCGAATTAGCCCGGGTTCTTGCCGACCAGTTCTTTGGCAGTCGCGATTCTTTAATAAAGATCGATATGAGTGAATTCTCTGAAAGACATAATGTTGCCCGTTTAGTTGGCGCCCCAGCCGGCTATGTCGGCTATGAAGAAGGTGGGCAATTAACTGACAAAGTCCGTCGTCAACCATACAGTCTTGTGCTATTCGACGAAATCGAAAAAGCTCATCCTGAAGTATTCAATACCTTACTGCAAATTTTAGAAGACGGCGTGTTAACTGATGCTAAGGGCCGAAAAGTCGATTTTACCAACACTATTATTATAATGACCAGCAATATTGGAGCTGACAAGTTACAAAAAGAAGCTTCACTTGGTTTTCAGGTAGATAGCAACCAGGATAAAAAAGACTTAGATAGCTTACATCAAACCAATTCGGAAAAAGTTAAAGATGAACTAAAGAAAATGATGCGTCCAGAACTATTGAACCGAATAGATAAAGTTATAGTCTTTAGAGCTTTGACAAAACAAAATGCTCTTAAGATTCTCGATCTTCAGCTAAAAGAACTGTCATCTAGGCTACTGAAAAGCGGCATAGCTATAAATGTATCTAGTAGCGCCAAAAAGCATCTAATTAAGGATGGCTATGATGCACTAAACGGAGTTAGGCCAATGCGTCGACTACTACAAGACACTATCGAGGATCATATAGCTCATAAAATACTAGAAGAGCAGTACACTAAAGGCGATATTGTTAAAGTGGGCGTGAAAAACAATCAACTTACCTACCAAAAAACTCAAGAATAATATCTTGTATTAAGTAACATAAACGCAAGCATAAGACATATGTTTAGTGGTAATATAGAGGTAGATGAAGCCCGATCAACAAAATCAAAACACCACTGTACAGCAACCGAAACAAGCAGAGACCGCTAACCCAGAGATTGTCGTTGGTGATCTATCCTCTAAACCCAAATCTGACAAACCCAGACCCGAACAACAACCAATTAAGCCAAAAAAGAAATCTAAAAAAATTAAGCGTAGCCTAAAGCTTGTTTTTTATCTACTGGTTATCGGGTTATTGTCATTGGCATTTTGGAATCGTCAAAATCTGCTAGATTGGTATGCATTACGAAACTACCAACCAACCGCAGATATTGTACGACTAGCCGATGATTCATTTATGAGTGAATATGGTCGGAGGTTGTTTTATATCAACGATCCAAAACTACAAACCAAAAAGGATTTTTACAAAAGCTGTGAAAATAGTGAAATAGTCGTTTTAGGCTGCTATAAACCCCTGCAAGGCATCTATGTATTAAAGGTAACTGAAGAACAGTTAGCTGGTATCGAGGAAGTAACAGCAGCTCATGAAATGCTACACGCTGCTTATGACCGCTTAAGCTACAATGAAAAACAGCGCATCAATCAATTACTTAACGATACTTATTCCAACCTAAGCAAAGATTCCATCAAAGAAAAGATCAGTCTATACCAAGAAAACGGCGCAGATATAAACAACGAGCTTCATTCTATCCTGGGAACCGAAGTAGCTGACTTACCGGCCGAACTGGAGGTTTACTATCAGCAGTATTTCAACAATAGATCGGGTGTAGTAGCCTTATCTGATCAATTTCAGAATGTTTTCACTAGCCGCAGACTAAAAGTTGAAGAGCTAGATAAACAACTAGCCTCGATTGAGCACCAAGTAAAAACTAACAACCAAAAACTACTAGATCTTGAGGCTGCTATCAATCAAGAAGCTTTGCGACTTGAGGAATTGCTGAGTCAAAACAAAATAGAACAGTACAACGCTGCAGTAACTGAATACAACAATAGTTTGGTGCCTTACCGACAACTTCAATCAGAAACTAGGAACCTTATTGCGCAATATAAGCAGATATTAGCGGAGCGAAACCGTATAGCCTTAGAAGTCCAGGAGCTAAACAAGCCTCTAGATAGTAGTATTTCTACGCCATCATCGGATCTATAAATAGCTTTTCTCTGGTTTGGGAAATATCAAATTCATTAATGTTAGAATATATTATGAATATATAATATTTAGCTTCGTAGGGGATAGTTTGGCAAAAAATACAGTTAATTACCAATGCAGTAATTGTGGGGCAACCAGTAGCGCCTGGTCTGGCCGATGTCATAATTGCGGTGAATGGAACACCTTTTCTGAGCAGCTGGTAATAGACAACAATTCTGGCTCGGTTAGTGAAGGGCATAAACTACAAATATCTAAGCTTGGGCCAATAACTAAAAAACAAAGGGTTAGCAGAATTTCTAGTGGCATCGATGAAGCAGATAACGTCCTGGGTGGTGGTTTTGTTAGTGGAAGCGTAAACCTAATAGCAGGTCAACCTGGAATTGGCAAAAGTACTATCATGTTACAGTTAGCTAGCCTGATGTCAGCTAATCACAAAGTGCTATATGTAAGCGGGGAAGAATCCTTAGAACAAGTAGCCCTACGTGCAGAAAGACTAAAATGCACTAACAAACAGCTAAATCTAGCAACCAGTTCCAGTGCCGATGATATTGCTAAAACAATTTCTGAAAACGACTATCAGCTAGTAGTTGTTGATTCTATTCAAACCATAAAGACCGAAGCCGTGGGCTCAGCCCCTGGTACGGTTAGCCAGATAACTAATAGCACCCATCTGCTGAGCACTATAGCTAAGCGAACCAACACCTCACTTGCTTTGGTCGGTCACGTAACCAAAGAAGGCTCTATCGCCGGGCCAAAAGTCCTAGAGCATATGGTAGATGTTGTATTGCAGCTCGATGGCGATCGCTATGGTGGGTTAAAAATACTGCGTGGTGTTAAGAATCGTTTTGGTTCAACTAGTGAAATTGGCATGTTTGACATGCAAGAAACTGGCTTAGTACCAGTGACTAATCCATCGGCTACTTTGTTGGCTGAAAGACAAGTTAACGACGGCTCAATAGTACTAGCCACTATGGAGGGCAATAGGCCACTGCTAGTTGAAGTTCAGGCACTGGTTAACCGCACCAACTACGGCTACCCTAAACGAGCAGCTAGTGGAATTGATCTAAACAGAGTTAATTTACTTGTAGCCATGTTAGAAAAACGCACCAAGATCAATCTTAGTGACCAAGATATATATGTAAATATAGTTGGTGGGATAAAAATAAGTGAACCGGCTTCCGATCTGGCCATATGTATGGCCATTGCTAGCGCCTCTAAAGGCATGCAACTGAAAAAGAATGCTGTAGTCTTCGGTGAGCTCGGACTAAGCGGGGAAGTGCGTCATGTACCCCACATCGACAAGCGGCTAAAGGAAGCTAAGAAGCTGGGCTTCGACGGGGGCATAGGTCCAATTGTTCGAAGCGGACGCAAACCAGCTGGACTTCACTCCGTCAAAAACGTTCGTGATGCTTTAAATCAGTTTTTATCTAACTAAAGACTACGATTGTTATCTTATCTATTACGGACCAGATACTGTAACAGTCTTGTCGTCGTCTTTTGCGTAAGCGCCACTATAGGACATGACTGCATCGGTACAACTTCCAGATGCTCCCGAACCGCTACAAATCTCATCATCATTATCTGAGCGATAAATCGTGACTGATCCAGAGGCTCCAGTCCAGGTAAACTTATAGTTATTGCCACCTAAGCTACTAGCTGATACTGATAGATTTGAGGAATTGGAGTTATTGGAAGAACCGGACAATGAGCCTTGCTGTGAAGTTGAGTCGTAGAGCACGCTATCGATTACTTCGGCGTATATCTTTCGCGAACCACTATAAGCCGGCTTATAGCTAAATCTCGCTTGGTTATTGCCAGGTCCATCTATGGTAAAGCTCTTAATAGTTTCACCGTTAAGGATGTAGTTAATGGTGCCTTTGAACTTATCGCTAGATATCGGGTGAGTACCTTGAGTTACATTAACCGATAGATTATAGCCATTACTAGTAGTTGTTATATTTAGCGAGACTTTAGGCTTAGCATCATCACATTTATGAACATCGTCCTTGTCGCTGTTATTACCACCACCTCCGCCACCGACGAAAGGATCTACTGAGAACTGATTGGCCGAACCACCAGTGACCTTGTCTTTAGCTCGTTCAGGAGTACACTCGGTAGCAATTTTCTTGGATACCTTATCGATCACTTGATTCTCTGAAGATCGATTCGGAGCTTTATACCATGAAGGTACAAGATCGGTTGAAGGACTAGGCTCAACTGAACCAATTCCTACATGACTACGTACGATATAGGCTGGAGCAGTCTTCACGCCTTCTGGTTTTGGTTGTTCTATGACTTTCTCACCATCGTGAGCACCGTTCATCCATCCCTGCCAAATTGGTTGGGTCATAGCCTCCATAGTTCCACTCATGACTCGCTCCCTAGTGTGGTACCCGACCCAGACACCAGCTGCATACTTAGCTGAGAAGCCCATCATCCATCCGTCTTTACCGTCGTTAGTTGTTCCAGTCTTCATTGCAAATTTCCACCCGTTATAGCGATGTGGCTTACGGCCTGCAGGGAAGTAGCTAGCATTTGGATCTTTTAACATGTCTGAAACTATATATGCTGAATCTGGTCGGACAGCCTGAGTACCTTTGCTTGGCTTCCACTCAGAGATTACTTTATTGGAAGAGTTTGTGATCTTTAGAATATATGTTTGTGGAATATTCAGACCATTTCTAGCTAAACTACTGTATCCATGCACGTGCTCGTCTAGATTAAGAAATGCTCCATCTCCAATAGCTGAGGAACCATAGCAAGGACCTTCTACAGTATTAGCTTCATCTTCATAACATTTATAGCCACTCTTTAGACCTAGTTTTTCAGCAGTAGCGATAGTCTTATCTATACCAGTTGCCAACATTGCCTTAACAGCTGGCACGTTACGTGAACCACCAAGCGCATAACGCAGCGTCATTGGTCCAGGATAGCGGAAATCATAATTCCATAGACAGTTACCGCCTTGCTCCGGGTTAGCTTTATTAGTACAAGGCCAGCCGGTTATTGGACCCTGGGTGTCATATAGCACTGAGCCAGCGCCAACATTATCGCTATGTTCAATTAGGGAAACATAGTCATAAGGTTTGAAGCTAGAACCTGGAGGAAGCGGTCGGTTGGCGTAATTAAACTGACCGAATTCTTTGTTTTTAAAATCCACTCCACCGACGAGGGCAACCATCTGACCAGTTGTAACATCTTCGGCTGCGAAGGCTGCAGTATCTCCACCTTGTGCCAGGATCTGAGGTAGGCCATTGGCTACTTGTTCTTCAGCCAACTTTTGTTTCTCCAGATCTAGAGTAGTGGTTACTGTCCATCCACCCACCTTAACTGAATCAACGCCTCTCTCCAGTTCAAGCTGTTTTTTGGCGGCCAGAACAAACCATGGTGCTTTTATGCCTGCGTACTTAGCTTGCGGTTCTTTAACTTTGGCTAGTATTTCAACTTTTTTGGCTTTATCGCGCTCTTCGTTGGTTATCATGCCTTGCTCGGCCATTAGATCAAGTACATAGTGTTGACGTCCAATCAGAGCTTCACGGGACTCTTTCTGATTAGCTTTATAGTAGGCACCGTAAGGAGAATAGAATGATGGGGACTTTGGAATAGCGGCTAGGAATGCTGCTTCAGCGATAGTTAAATCTTTGGCTGACTTCTGGAAGTAATCTCGAGTGGCTGCTTCAACACCATACTGGACATTTCCGTAAGGAGCAGTGTTTAGATATCCCGCTAATATCTCGTCTTTAGAATATGTTCGCTCTAGCTCAACCGATAATATTAACTCTTTAGCTTTTCGAGTATAGCTCCTATCTTTGGTCCAATTCTGAGTTAATTTCACTAATTGCTGAGTGATAGTAGAACCACCTTGAGTACTACTGCTACCAACAGCATTGTTAACTCCAGCCCTAAGGATTCCTCTTAGGTCAAAACCGCCGTGCTTGAAAAAGTCCTTATCCTCGATAGCCACGGTTGCATCTTTCATGTACTGGCTAATCTTTTCATCCTCTACCGGGATTCTTTTTATAGCATCATAGTCTTCCCACAGTAGCGTCTCACCAGTACGGTCATAATAACGGACGCTTCCACCAAAGTTGTTTCCGGAGATATCGCGCAGGTTAGGAAGATCTTTTCTAAAATAAGCAAATAAGCCCAACAATAATAGGAAGGCTACAGCTAAACCAACGCCGGTAATTTTAAGGGCCATAATAGCGCCGTCACGGCTAAACCAGTATTTATACATTCGCTTTGGCTGGAAGTGATAAAAGAATCGTTTAACTCTGCCTTTGGGTAGTCCAGCTAAGCGTTCTGCTTTACGCGAGGCTTTAGCATTCTTGCGAGATTTAAGCTTCTGACCAATGCTTTGATTGATCTTCAGGCTCTTACCGCTACGGGTTACGTGAGTGTTTTTACTCTTGCGTGGGCTTCTTCGTTTATTGTTAGACTTTGATGACTTCATATATATATTGTTGTTACTCCAATCAATTACATTATTATAGCAAATAACACTAAAATAAATCCATATATAAACATAAGTTATTATTACCGATACCCTATCTTAGAACTACGACAAGGATTCCATAGATCTTAATGTATAATACGTTTCATGAGCAAAAGTAATAAACAGCAGATGACCCTTTCAGAAGAGCTACAGTGGCGTGGTTTTATTAACCAAAGCACCTTTAAAGATATTGGCCAATTAGACAAACAGCAATGGACTTTCTACCACGGTTTTGACGCTAGCGCACCATCACAAACCATCGGTAATCTAGCAGCCATGATGATCGATAAAGTATTCCTACGTCATGGCCACAAAGCCATTATTCTAGCTGGGGGAGCAACCAGTCTGATCGGCGATCCAGGAGGCAAGGACAGTGAGCGTGAACTACAGTCTCTAGAAACAATAGCTAACAATATTAAGCAAGCCGAAAAACAGTTTAATAATATTTACCGTGGTCATCAATTCCAACTAGTAAACAACCTGGACTGGACCAAAGACTTAAAGGTTATCGACTTTTTAAGAGACATTGGTAAACACTACAGTATGACACCGCTAGTCCAGCGAGATTTCATTGCCAAACGAATGAACCAAGGAGGCAGTGGAATCACTTACGCTGAGTTCAGCTACACCTTATTACAAGGGATGGACTACTTACACCTGTTCGATAAATACAACTGCCAACTACAAATCGGGGGCTCCGACCAGTGGGGTAACTGTTTATCTGGGGTCGATCTAATTCGAAGGACTCGCTCCAAAGAAGTACACGCCCTAACTATTCCGCTAATTATTAATTCTCAAACTGGAAAGAAATTCGGTAAGTCTGAAGACGGAGCGGTGTGGCTAGATGCCGAGCTAACCTCCCCATTCCAGTTTTACCAGTTCTGGTTAAATGTCGATGACCAAGGAGTTGAAGGCTACTTGAAAACCTACACCGAACTGGATAAAAACGAAATTGATCAGATCATGGAAGAATTTAACTCCAACAAAGCCACCAGAGTAGCACAAAAAACATTGGCCAGCGAAGTAACTACCCTGGTTCATGGCCAGCAGATTACTGAACAAATAATCAAGATCACTGACCTACTATTTAGCGAAAACTACCAAGAGTTAAGCCAAGATGACTTTGCACTACTAGCCCGCGAAATTCCGCACCTTAGTCTAGGTGATAAAAACTTCTTAGATGTTTTAATAGAAGGCCAGTTGGCTAGCAGTAAGACTGAAGCCCGCCGCTTTGTTAGCGAAGGTGCTATCCAGATTAATGGACAGAAAATATCCTCCGAGGACATTGAAAATAACGAGTTCAGCTTCATAAATAACCATCTTATCGTTAAGCGTGGTAAGAATAAATTACTGCTTGTTAGCAAATAGCTATATATAAATTGCCCGTGCTATACTACCTTCATTCCAATAAATATTAACTAAAAATAGGAAAGAAAATCTTAAAATGCCTGCACCTAAATCTGCCAAAAAAAAGTCCGATCAATACAATGACCCGAAGCACAACTATCTAAAGTATTGGGACGGTAGAGACTACGAAAACCAAGCTGAAAGAATAGCAATCAAACGCCTATTAAAAGGCAAGCACTTCAAAAATGCCGCTGACATCGGCGGTGGTTTTGGACGGCTTTGTATTTTTCTAGAAAACTATGCCGATAAAGTAACGCTAGCCGAACCCAGCCAGCAACAGCTAGATATAGCTAAAGAATTTTTGAAAGATCACCCTGAAATAGACAAAAAGCTAACCCAAGCAGACGACCTCAAATTTAAGGATAATAGCCTGGATCTAATAACTATGATTCGAGTAATGCATCACTTGCCAGATCCAAGTCAAGAATTCAAGGAAATCAAGCGAGTTCTCAGCAAAGACGGTTATTTAATCTTAGAGCTAGCCAACTACTCACACGCTCGAAACCGCATCAAACATATTCTTAAAGCCCAGAAACTACCCGAAAAACCAGTAGATATCCGCTCCAAGAAAAACCAGAACAAGAAAGAAATTCCTTTCGTAAACCATAACCCTAAAACTGTAATTCGCCAACTAGCTCATGCTGGCCTAAAAGTCGAAAAAGTATTATCGGTTTCCAATCTACGCTCACCAGGTCTAAAAAAGATAGTGCCAATCGGGGCCATGCTAAAAGTAGAATCATTCCTTCAAGCCAAACTAGCCAAGACCTACTTTGGACCTAGCGTTTTCTTCTTGGTAAAACATGCTAGAACTGAACATAGCGATAAATAGCTAATAACATAAAATTTAGGTCGAAGACAATCTGCCTTCTGCTAGTATTAAAGAATGAATCTAGAAGATCCGATTGATCAGATTAAAGGGGTAGGTGAGGCGCTAAGTAAAAAGTTTCATAGACTGGGACTATACACCGTTAATGACCTAATTTCGTTTTACCCTCGGTCTTATCAGGATTATTCCAAGATAACCCCGATTAAACAGCTCCAAACTGGACAGTACAGCGTACGCGGAAAAATTTCACAGGTCAGCAGTCGATATGCCCGGCGCGGACTACACATCACAGAAGCAATAGTTAGTGATACTACTGGCAGTGCCCGAATAATCTGGTTTAATCAACCGTATCGAGCTAAGTCACTAGCGACTAACAAAACCTATTTAATATCTGGTCAGTTTGAACTGCGTCATCAGAAGTTTTCAATGATCAACCCGGCCTGCGAGCTAGAAAGTGACCTACCAACCAATGCTGCCCGCATACTTCCAGTGTATCGGCAAACGAAAGGACTAAAGTCTAATCAGATCCGCAAAATTATTCGGCAGGTATTGCCGACAATCCAAAAAACTGAAGAGACTCTACCTAACTGGATTGTTAAGCAGGAAAAACTAGTTAGTAGAGCTAAGGCTTTATACCTCATCCATTATCCAAAGAGAAGCGATGAAATAGAAAAAGCTAAACAGCGTCTCGGTTTCGAGGAAGTATTTGAGCTCTCGCTAGCTGCCTTAAATTTAAAACAAGACAACAGCCAACTATCTGCCCAAAAAATACAATTCAAGGAACAGCTAGCTAAAGACTTCGTCGGTCATTTGCCATTTGAATTAACCAATGATCAACGCAAGGTGATCTGGACTATTTATCAAGATCTAACGGCAAGCAAACCTATGAACAGGTTACTTGAGGGTGATGTTGGTTCTGGGAAGACCGTGGTAGCGACCATGGCTGCGCTTATGGTCTTAAATCAAGGCTACCAAGTAGCATTGATGGCCCCAACGGAGATACTAGCCAAACAGCATGCCGACACTATCTATAATTTGCTGAAGCCGCTAGGACTTCATAGTAAAGTAGGTCTACTGACCGGTAAGATGAAGGCGTCCTCAAAAAAGCACTCTCACCGTCACATTAGTAGTGGCGATATGCAGTTCATAATTGGAACCCATGCTTTGATCCAAGAAAAAGTTGCCATCAAGAAGCTAGGGTTAATAATAATTGATGAACAACATCGCTTTGGGGTTTCTCAGCGCAAACAGCTCCTTTCCAAGGCCGACAAAATGCCGCACGTGTTAACAATGACTGCCACACCAATACCAAGAAGTCTAAGTTTGACCCTTTTTGGCGAAATGGATGTTTCCATAATTCAGCAGAAGCCTAAACATCAACAGACCATACACACAGAGATTAGCTCGCCAAATTCGCGGGCCTCGCTTTACACTAAGATCAAACATCAGCTCAGTCTAGGTCGACAAGCCTTTATAGTTTGTCCTCTGGTGTCCGATTCCGATTTACAACCAGACCTGCAGTCGGCCACTACATTGCAACAAAAACTGCAATCCACGGATTTCAAAGATTATCGCGTAGGTCTAATGCACGGCAAACTAAGCCCTGAAGACAAGACAACAGTCATGAAACAATTCCTGGAGAAAAAAATAGATGTGCTGGTCTCTACTACAGTTGTAGAAGTTGGCGTTGACGTCCCTAATGCCAACATAATGGTCATTGAAAATGCCGACCGATTTGGCTTAGCACAACTTCATCAACTTCGCGGTCGAGTTGGTCGTGGTCAACATCAATCTTACTGCTATCTAGTGCCAACCGATTCTAGTACACCTAGCAGTCGACTGAGAGCTGTGGAATCGACTAACGACGGCTTTGAATTGAGTGAGTTAGACCTAAAAATAAGAGGACCAGGCGCAATATACGGCTCCGCCCAGCACGGAGCTTTAGATTTATCAGTTGCTGATCTGGCTGATCTTAAGCTTGTAAATCAAGCTCGAGCCTGCGCCCAGCAGTTTATAGATAAACAAGAAAATCTGCTACAATATAGTCATCTTTCTAAACGTCTAGAGCAGTTATTAAAAGTAACGACTCTTAACTAATCGAATAAGTAAATGATTAATAATATAGCTAATACATACCGCGGTAAATAATGTACGCTGGAACAACTTTAACCAATAAATCTGGTGGGATTCTGGGTGCCCATCAAAAGATTGATCGGGTGTCTAGACTTAATCTCAGCAAACTAGAAATCGATGATCAAAGGTTTCCAGCTATTAAGAGTATCCTACACTTTGAAGGCAAAAATGGACCTGACGGCATCAAGAGAAAAAGTCCTTCGGTTAACGAACCGTGGCATTTTTTAAATCCTTTCGATGACAATGATACTACTCTTATGGACCTGATCACCAAACACCATAAGCTACTTATCAGAGCCTTGAAAGAAGAGCAGGCCGAAAAAGCAGCCTTTGAAGCAGCTTGGCTGTCTCATGCCCTAGTCGATGGTTTAACCCCAGCACATCATTACCCATACGAAGAAAAACTTAGTGAGCTGCGGGGCGGGGAGGGAAATGAAACCCGTAGTAGCATCAAAGACAAGCTAATTGTTCCCGGTATCACTCGGCGCGATCAAGTAAAAAACAACTGGAAAATGTGGGGATTCAAGGGCCTAATATCAACCCATGGCATGTTTGAACTAGGAGTAGCCTCTATTATGGCTCCACTATCCTTTAGCGACAGCGCTCCGTCGGCTAGTGATATAGAAGAGTTTAATGATTTAAAAATCGGCGAATATTTCAAAAGAACAACTCGAGAGATTGCCGTGCTAGATATGTATACCCGCTACTATCAAAGAGGTTGGACTACAAGGCTTACCTTGGATGTGCGCAACAAACTTATCCCTATGATAATTAAAACTGTAACCTTAGCTTGGTATAGTGCCTACCAAGAAGCTAATAAACCCAAAAAACACCAGCAAAGAACAAGCAAAGGAAAATAACAGGTGCGTATTGTCTCTGGCAACTTAAAGGGTCGAATATTTAAATCGCCTAAAGGTTTTGCCACCCATCCAATGGGCGATAAAGTCCGGACTGCACTGTTTGACACCTTAGGCGATATTACCAGCCTTAGCATTCTGGATGCATTTGGTGGTAGTGGAGCGCTTAGTTTTGAGGCTATTAGCCGAGGTGCTAAAACGGCCTTAATTTTAGAAGACAACCGTCAAGCGGTGAAAATTATCAAGCAAAATATTTATGACCTGGACCTAACTAAACAAGCTAACCTCCAGGCGATAAATGCCAAGACCTGGCACAACAACAATCCTGATCAATTATTCGATATTGTGTTATGCGATCCACCATATAATAATGTCCAGGAAAGTTTAGTAGAAAAAATAATGCATCACAGCAAAATAGGTGCCGTCGGAGTACTCTCCTTGCCAGCTAGTAATGATGTCAGAATCGCCCCAGACCAGTTCGAAATATTAGCAGAAAAACAGTTTAGTAATGCAAAGCTGGTATTTTATCGAAAAATTGCGTAAAATATCACTGTTAATCCAATGGATAACCATTCAGTTAGGCGGATGTGGTGGAATTGGTAGACACGCTAGCCTTAGGAGCTAGTGCCGCAAGGCGTGGAGGTTCAAGTCCTCTCATCCGTACCAAATTTATTACAAAATTAATCATACAACCTAAACTAAAGGGTATTTGTCACTAGGGAAAAATTCATGAGTTTATCGACACAAGCATACAAAGGAGCTCGCGATTTCTACCCTGAGGATAAACGCCTTCAAAACTATATCTTTTCTACTTTTCGTTCTGTAGCTGAAAGTTTTGGTTACGAGGAATACGACGCCCCTATTCTGGAGAATATCGAGCTATACAAAGCCAAATCTGGCGAAGAGATCGTTAATGAACAAACCTATACCTTCAAAGATCGTGGCGATCGTGAAGTGGTTATTCGACCGGAAATGACCCCCTCTGTCAGCAGACTAGTAGCTGGCCGCCGTCAAGAATTGGGCTATCCACTGCGCTGGTATAGTATTCCAGTACTGTGGCGCTATGAACGACCACAACGCGGGCGACTACGTGAACACTGGCAACTAAACGTCGATATATTCGGAATCGAAAACAACCAGGCAGAGCATGAACTAATTCTGCTGGCTGATAGAATAATGAATCAATTCGGGGCTCAGCAAAGCATGTATAAGTTCAGCCTAAATCACCGTGGTCTAATGGACTATATTTTTGATAGCTACCTACAACTAAACAGTGAGCAAGCTCATAAGATTGCCAAACTTATCGATAAAATGAATAAAATTAGCCCTGAAGATTTTGCTTCAGCCTTAAAAGATTGCCTTGATCAAGGTCAACTGACTAACCAGCTAGATAAAAAATTACTCGATCTACTGCAGATCAGCCAGATATCCGACTTACCAAGCGAAGTCGCTGATAGCCAACCAGCTAAAGAACTCCAAGAACTAATTGACAGTCTTACAGATAGTGGACTAGCTAACGTTAATTTCAACATTAGCATCATGCGCGGATTTGATTACTATACCGGCATTGTTTTCGAAATGAACGACACTGATCCCGATAATCCTAGATCAATTATGGGCGGTGGCCGTTATGATGGATTAGTTGGTCTGTTCGGAGTTGAACCAATAGCCACAGTTGGTTTTGGCTGGGGTGATGTAACCCTCAAAGATTTTCTAAATACCCATAAACTACTACCAACAGTAGCCTCACAAACCGATGTCTATGCCGTTTTAGTAGGCGATGTATACAACCAAGCACAATCGCTAATAGCCGATCTTAGAAGCCAAGGTTTGCGCATTGCAGTTGATAGCACCGACCGCAAGATTCCGGCAAAAATTAAGACTGCCCTGAAAAAAGATATCAAATACGCTCTATTTATCGGACCAGAGGAATTAGAGGGTAATCAATTTAACCTAAAGAATCTTCAAAGCCAACAGGAAGAGAAATTAAGTCCTCAAAGCATAGTAAGCACCATTCAAAGAACTGCCTAAATAGTAGCAAACAGTTCGCTCATCTGTTATAATTGCAACTTATGCAAATTAAATTAACTCACAACAACCCAACTAACGTAACACTAAGTATCTCAGCAGACGCTGAAACCTTAAATAAAATTAAACAAGCTACCGTCAAAAGACTTGGCAAAAACACCAAGGTTGCTGGCTTCCGTGAAGGCAAAGCGCCGATGGAGGTTATCGAAAAGAACCTTGACCAGAACACCCTGCAAAGCGAATTTATTGACGCTACCCTTAACCACTTCTACGTCGAAGCCATAACCAAAGAAAATTTACGGGTTATCGGGCAACCTTCCGTAAACCTAAAAAAGTTCGTTCCCTTCACAACATTCGATTTCGAAATTACAGCCGATGTCCTTGGTGAAGTTAAACTAGCCGACTATAGCAAAATCAGCAAAACCAAACCTAGCGTAAAAGTGACTGCAAAAGACGTAAATGGAGTGCTTGAAAGCCTCCGAACTCGAAGCGCAGAGAAAAAACCATCAGATAAACCAGCTAAAGATGGCGATGAAATTAGTATCGACTTTAAAGGTAGCGACAGTAAGGGTGAACCGGTTAATGGAGCTGAAGGTAAAGATTATCCACTAGTTCTTGGAAGTAACACTTTTATACCAGGATTCGAAGAAAACCTAATTGGACTGAAGGCCAAAGAAAAGAAAAAGTTCACACTTACTTTCCCAAAAAGCTACCAAGTGAAGGCTCTTCAGAACAAGAAAGTTACTTTCGATATAACCGTAAAAGCCGTAAACCAATTAATCCTACCAAAACTAGATGATCAATTTGCCGCTAAAGCCGGACCGTTCAAAACTCTTGAGGAGCTAAAGAAGAACATCAAGCAACAACTTGAAATAGAGCAACAAACGGAAGTTGATCGTAAATTCGAAAATGAGCTGTTACAAGAAATTGCAAAGAAAACGACAGTAGCTATACCAAAAGCAGTAATCGATGATCAAATAAAGCGCATTGAAGAAAACGAAAAGCAAAACCTAATCTACCGTGGGCAAACCTGGCAAGAACACTTGGAAGCCGAAGGTCAAACAGCTGAACAGCACTCGGAGAGTAAACGCCCAGAAGCCGAAGAGCAAGTTAAAATTGGTATCATTATTGGTGCAATTGGCGATAAGGAAAAAATTAATGTCACCCCAGAGGAACTAGAAGTGCGAATGCAGCTTCTAAAAGGTCAGTACCAAGATCCGAAGATGCAAGCTGAGCTAGACTCAGACCAAGGTCGGCAAGATATAGCCTCCAGATTACGTTCTGAGAAGATTGTTCAGAAACTAGTTGATATTGTTACTAAGAAAAAATCCTAATTAAATTAAATAAGAATTTATTTAACTTCTTTCAAGCTTTTAACAATCTTGTCAACAATACCGTATTTTACAGATTCTTCAGCATTCATCCAATAGTCACGCTCCATATCGGCTTGGATTTTCTTAACGGTTTGACCAGTATTCTTGGCCATTATTTCATTAAGTCTTTGCTTAATCCTGAGTGATTCTTTTAGGTCAATCTCCATATCGGTAACCTTACCTCTAGTACCGCTACTTGGTTGGTGAACCATGATAGTTGCATTTGGCAACGCGACACGCTTGCCCTTGGTGCCAGAACTTAGTAGAAAAGCGGCGGCCGAGGCTTGTACACCGATACCGACGGTTTGAATGTCGTTAGATATATATTGCATAGTGTCATAGATAGCTAGAGCGTCGTAAACAACCCCTCCTGGACTATTGATATAGAAATTAATGTCTTTCTTGGGGTCCTCAGCATGAAGGAATAATAGCTGAGCGACGACTAAGTTAGCGGTGTGCTCATTTACAGCATCACCTAAAAAGATGATTCGATCTTTTAATAGACGACTATATATATCGTAGGCTCGTTCGACACGGCCATCACTTTCAATAACTGTTGGTACTAAAGTTGCATTGGTTGGTTTATTCATAATTTAATAGTATGCAAAAAATTAGCACTCGTCAATAGTGAGTGCTAGAAACATTGTTGCCGTAGTAGTATAAACAACACAGCTGTTAATAACTTGCATTGAGCGACTTAAAACAGTACTATCTATATAAGAAGTAGCGTTAGCGGGCACTGCTGTGTTATCAAAAATAATAATGCATTGTATTGACCCTCTTAGAATATCTTCTCAATACCAAGAGTAAAAGATAGAAAAAGATAATAAACAGTAACAGCAATAACTTCGGTTATTAGCAATAAATTTATAAATCAATAAAAAACGGAGTGCTACAGCTTATGGCGAAAAGTTCGGTTACTAAGAATTCTGGTAAAAGAATTCAATTTAATGAATCAAAAAATATTGTTGATCTACCAAATCTGGTTGATCACCAAAACAAATCATGGGACTGGCTAGTAGAGGAGGGCCTTGGCGAACTACTAGCTGAGATCAGTCCAATCGATGACTATACCGGAACCAAGCTATCACTATCTTTTAAAGACTATAGCTTTGAAAAACCAAAACTAACAGAAGCCGAAGCCCGAGAAAACAACGTCAGCTACGACGCACCTCTAAAGGCTACTGTTGAATTAACCAACAAAGTAACTGGTGAAGTAAAAGAACAAGAAATCTATCTTGGTGACTATCCATGGATGACCGAACGTGGAACTTTTGTAATCAACGGCGCTGAACGAGTAGTAGTTAGCCAGCTAATTCGCTCAGCTGGTGTTTTCTTTACTCTAGATAACTCTACAGCCACCAAACGCTACGGCGCTAAAGTAATTCCTGGCCGTGGTGCATGGTTAGAATTCGAAACAGCTGCCAACGGTGCTTTGTTTGTAAAGATTGACCGAAAACGAAAGATTGCAGTTACCACCTTACTACGTGCTCTTGGTATGAATGAAGCGCAGATGAAAGAAGCTTTCGCCCATGTTGACACTGGCAAGACCAGCTATATCCAAACTACTCTAGATAAAGATCCTTCTAAGGGAACTAATGATGCCCTAATTGAAGTATATAGACGACTTCGACCTGGCGACTTAGCTACTGTAGACAACGCCCGAAGCCTTATAGAAAACATGTTCTATAACTTCAAGCGCTTCGATTTCTCCCGCGTTGGCCGTTATAAGATCAACAAACGACTTGATCTTGATGTGCCAAACACTACTAAGAACCGAGTAATGCGGCTAGAAGATCTAAAAGCAATCATTGCTGAGATTATTCGCTTATCAAACACTGGAGAGCCAGCCGACGATATCGATAGCCTCGCTAACCGCCGTGTAAAACTAGTCGGTGAATTAGTTCAGCGACAATTTAGAATCGGTCTACTTCGCATGGAGCGCAATACCAAAGATCGCATGAGTATGTGCGAAATTGAAACCGTAACTCCAGGACAACTTATTAATGCTCGTCCTATAGTTGCAGCAGTGCGAGAATTCTTCGCCAGCTCACAGCTATCGCAGTTCATGGATCAGATTAACCCACTTAGTGAATTAGCGCACAAACGACGACTAAGCTCTATGGGTCCTGGTGGACTATCTAGGGAAAGAGCTGGATTCGAAGTTCGTGACGCTCACGCTACCCACTATGGACGTATCTGTACTGTAGAAACTCCAGAAGGTGCCAACATTGGATTAGTACTAAACTTAGCCAGCTATGCCCGAATTAACGACTATGGTTTTGTAGAAACGCCATATCTTAAGGTAATCAACGCCCTACCAGCCAAAAAGCTAGCTGGGCATGTAGCCAGCTATAACCTAGAGGACGAATCTGGAAAAGTGATCGTCGAAAAAGGAAAAACCATCACTGAAGCTGCTGCTAAAAAACTAGAAAAAATTAAATCTCAAGCAACCTGGCCAGTTAAAGCTCAGGTTAGTAAAACCATTGAGTATCTTGATGCTGCTGAAGAAGAAAAAGCGGTTATCGCCGGAGCAAGTGAAGCAATAGACGAAAACGGATACTTCCTAAAAGAACGTGTCAGTGCCCGTAACTACCTAGTTGCTGGTGAGGTTGATTCTAACGACATCACTCACATTGATGCATCTAGACGTCAAATTATCGGTTCTAGCGCTGCTCTAATCCCATTCATTGAAAAGAACTATGTGTATCGCTCTTTGATGGGCAGTAACCAGCAACGTCAGGCTGTACCGCTTATAAATCCACAGTCTCCAATTGTTGGGACTGGTATGGAAGGCGAAGTAGCACGTAATACTGGCCAATTAGTAACCGCTGAAGCCAGTGGTGAAGTAACTAAGGCTAACGCTAATGAAGTAGTAGTTAAATACGCCAAAGGTTCAAAGACCTATAGCGCCCTACACTTTGTTCGCAGTAACGAAGGTACTTGTATCAACCAGAAAGTCCGGGTCAACACTGGAGATAAAGTAAAAGCTGGCGACATTCTTATTGAAGGAATGTCCGTTGCTGATGGTGAACTAGCTCTTGGAAAAGACTTACTAACAGCTTTCATGCCTTGGAATGGCTATAACTTCGAAGATGCTATCATCCTGAGCCGAAAACTAGTAGAAGACGATAGTCTTACTAGTATCCATATCGTTGACTACATGACTGAAGTCCGTGAAACAAAGTTAGGACCTGAGATTGTAACCCAAGATATACCAAATGTTTCTGAAGATGCTCTAAGGCATCTTGATGAAGACGGCATTGTTCGAATCGGTGCTGAAGTTCACCCCGGTGACATCTTAGTTGGTAAGATTACACCTAAAGGTGAACAAGAGCTAAGTAGTGAAGAAAGACTACTACGTGCTATCTTCGGTGAAAAAGCCAAAGAAGTTCGTGACACCTCTCAGCGAATGAGTAACGGTAAACACGGTAAAGTCGTTGGAGTCAAAGTATTCAGTCGCGAAAACGGCCATGAACTAAAAGCCGGCGTGATCATGCAAATCCAAATCTTTGTAGCTCAAATGCGCAAAATCGCAGTTGGCGACAAACTTGGTGGACGTCACGGTAACAAGGGTGTTATTGCTAGAATCCTACCAGTCGAAGACATGCCATTCAATGAAGACGGAACACCTGTAGATATCGTCTTAAACCCACTAGGTGTGCCAAGTCGTATGAACATTGGACAATTGTTTGAAACTCACCTGGGAATGGCTGCTAAAGCTCTCGGAATTAAAGTCGCAACCCCACCATTTAACGGAGTTGAAACCGATAAGATTAAGTCAATGCTTAGTGAAGCTGGCTTACCTGAAGATGGTAAGCAACAGTTATATGATGGTCGAACCGGTGAACCATTCAGCGAAAAGACAACTGTTGGTAGCATGTACATGATCAAGCTAAACCACATGATTGCCGACAAGATTCACGCTCGGTCTACTGGACCATATACTATGGTTACTCAGCAACCACTTGGCGGTAAAGCTCAAAACGGTGGTCAGCGTTTCGGAGAGATGGAAGTTTGGGCGCTTGAAGCTTATGGCGCAAGCAACACTCTACAAGAAATGCTAACCATTAAGTCTGATGATGTATTCGGTCGTTCTAAGGCCTACGAATCTATCATTAAGGGTACCGAGATAGTAGGACCAAAAGTCCCAGAAAGCTTCAACGTTCTAGTTAAAGAACTACAAGGACTGAACCTAAAGGTTGACCTTATTTCTTCAGGTGAATCAGTGGATGCCGAAAATATCCTATCTAAAAGCATTAAAGACGAAGGCGAGCACCAATCAACTGTTGACGTCCCAGAACCGGAAGCCTCAACTGTTGATGTTACAACCGATAGCGTTGAAGATGAATTTGAAATATTAGAGCTTGATGATCATAAACCGGAAAGCTCAGAACAACCAGCCGAAGAGTCAGCTGAAACAACCAAAGATCAAGAAACGGAGGTCAAATAATGCGTCGCTATACTTCAGGAACAGATATTGCTGACTTTGATGCAGTCAGACTAGCCGTAGCCAGCCCTAGCGATATTCTAGACTGGTCACATGGCGAAGTTACCAAACCAGAAACAATTAACTACCGAACCCAGAAGCCAGAACGCGATGGTCTCTTTTGTGAGCGGATTTTTGGACCAGTAAAAGATATTAGTCCTCATGATGCTAAATATAAAGGTGTTCGATCACGCGAAGCAGCAGTAGATAAAAACGGTGAAGTGGTTACTAAATCCATCGTACGTCGTGAACGAATGGCGCATATTAGTCTAGCCAGCCCCGTTGCACATATTTGGTTCCTTAGAGGAACTCCAAGTGCCATGGGTCTAGTTCTGGGCATGACAGTTAAAAACTTAGAGCGCGTTGCCTACTTTGCTAACTACATTATAAAAGAGGTAGATACTGAGAAGCGCGACCAATTAATGGCTGATCGTGAAGCAGAGTTTAATGCAGCTAAAGAAGCTATTAAACTTCGCTTTGAAGCTATGGGCAAAGAAGAAAACGCCAACATTAAAGAACTTGCCGAACTGCAAACTAAAGAACTTGAAGAACTAAGTGTTGAATTTGAAGAAGTTCAAAACCAGCTAAGCTCGCTAAACAAACTACAACTTATTAGCGAAAACGATTACCGTGACCTTCCTAGTGAATTCCGTAGCCTAATAAAAGTTGGTATGGGTGGAACAGCTCTTAAAGAACTACTAGACGAAGTAAAACTGGAAGACGTAATTGCTGAGCTAAATAAAGAAGCTGATTCAACTAAGGGCATGCGCAAGAAGAAGATCATGAAGCGATTAAGGCTTCTAGAAAACATGCAACGAGCTGGTATTACACCTAGCTCACTGTGTGTAACTGTTCTACCAGTAATCCCACCAGATCTTCGACCAATGGTTCAACTTACTGGTGGCCGATTCGCTACTAGTGACCTTAACGATCTTTACCGAAGAGTCATCAACCGAAATAATCGCTTGAAGAAATTAATCGATCTAAACGCTCCTGAAGTAATTCGTCGTAACGAACAGCGTATGCTTCAAGAGGCAGTTGACGCTTTAATTGACAACAACAACGCTCGTTCTGGCCGTGCAGTAGCCGCTACTGGCCAACGACGTCGACTAAAATCCCTAAGTGATATGCTTAAAGGGAAGCAAGGTCGATTCCGTCAGAACCTACTTGGTAAACGTGTCGACTATTCTGGTCGTTCGGTAATTGTATCTGGACCAGAGCTTAAGATCCACCAGTGTGGTCTTCCAAAGATGATGGCCCTAGAGCTATTTAAACCATTCGTTATTGGTCATTTAATTGCTCAAGAATACGCTCACAACATCCGCTCAGCCTCTCGAATGATAGACGCTGGCGAAACTGAAGTTTGGGACGCTCTTGATGAAGTCATTAAAGGAAAGTACGTACTGCTAAACCGAGCACCAAGTCTGCACCGACTAAGTATTCAAGCCTTCCAACCAGTACTGATTGAAGGAAAAGCTATTCAGCTTCACCCTCTAGTATGTAAGGGCTTTAACGCCGACTTTGATGGTGACCAAATGGCTGTTCACTTGCCACTAAGTGATGCAGCTCAAGATGAGGCTAAGAACATCATGTCAGCCAGCATGAACTTGCTAAAACCAGCTGACGGTTCACCAATTCTACATATCGAACAAGATATTGTACTGGGTTGTTACTACCTAACCTATGACCGTCCTGGTGTTCAAGAAACTGTTAAGCACTACACCAGCGTAGATGAAGCTATCATGGCTCTAGACGAAGGTTCTATCCAACTACAGAGCCCTGTTACGGTTAATTTCCGAGGCAGTAAACGAACCTCTACACTAGGTCGAATACTGTTCAACGAAATATTCCCTGAAGACTTCCCATTCCAAAATGATGTAATGACCAAGAAGAAAATTGCTGGGGTTATGTCTAAGGCCTACGACATGTATGGACAAGCGGTTACTGCTAAGATTGCTGATGCTATTAAAGACATCGCTTTCCAATTTGCCACCAAGTCTGGTCTATCTATGGGAATGGATGACTTTAGAGAAATCGACAACCTAGATCAGATGATCAATGAAGGTGAAGAAAAAGCAGTCACTATTAGCGATCAGTATGACGAAGGTCTAATAACTGAAGAGGAAAGGTATCGCCTAACAGTGGAGAGCTGGCAAAACGCTGTTAACAAAGTTCAAAGTGAACTTAGTGATCAGTTCGTTAAAGAAGATAGTTCAATGTCTATCGCTGTTGTGTCTGGTGCTCGTGGAAACATTGGTCAGGTTATGACCGCCGTTGGTATGCTAGGTCTACAGACCGACGCCACTGGTAAGGCTATTGAGTTACCTATTCGCTCCAACTATAAAGGTGGTATTACACCGCTAGAATACTTCACCGCAACCCGTGGTGCCCGAAAAGGTATGATCGATACTGCTCTTAAAACAGCTGACTCTGGTTACCTAACCCGTCGTCTAGTCGATGTCTCTCAAGATGTCTTCACTATCGATGAGGATGAAGATGATCCAGGCTTTGCAATCTTCCGCTCTGACGCTGAAGTCATTGGTGTTCCATACAGCTCAAGACTTCGTGGTCGTTTTGCTGCTGAAGACGTCGCTAAATATGTCAAACGCGGTGAACTAATAACTGCCGAAATTGCTGAGAAGATTGAAGCAGATAGTAAAATTGATGGCGTAAAAATAATGAGCGCCCTAAGTAGCACAAGTGTACGTGGTGTCGGCCGTAAATCTTACGGAATTGACCCTGCTACCGGTAAGCTAGTGGCCCAACATCACCCAATCGGTGTGATTGCTGCACAGAGTATCGGTGAGCCAGGTACCCAGTTAACTCTAAAGACCTTCCACTCAGGAGGTGTCGCTGGAGATGACATTACTACCGGTCTACCACGTGTAGAAGAGTTGTTTGAAGTCCGGACTCCAAAAGGTCAAGCCTTCTTAGCTGAGATTGACGGAACTGTCAGCACCTGGGAAGACGGCAACAAGTATGTAGTTCAGATTACTACCGACAAAAACAGCAAGAAAGAATTGTCGCTAAAGGGCCGAACCCCACAAATTGCTAGCGGAAGTGAAATTGCTATTGGCGATGTAGTAGCTGCCAACGATGACGGCGCTAATCCGCTAATATCACCAATTGCTGGAACTGCCGAGATTACCGATAAGCAGGTAATAATAACACCAGCTAAGCAAAGTGTTGTTAAGTACGAAATTCCAAACTTCAAGCAGGTTGTAGTCAATGATGGCGACAAGGTTAAAGCCGGTGATCTTCTAACCAACGGTTCAATAAATCTACATGAACTGATTGAACTAAAAGGTGTAGAAGCTACCCAACGCTACATCATGAATGAAATCTTGAGTATCTTTGCTTCACAGGGACAAAACATTGCCGATAAGCACCTTGAGATCATTGTTCGTCAGATGTTTAGCCGAGTTCAAATCGAAGATGCTGCCGATAGTGACTTCGTAACTGGAGATATTGTTAGTAAGCTAGCCGTAGCTGAGGCTAATGAAGCCCTAGTTAAGGCAAACAAGAAGCCTGCTAAATATGACCAATTGCTACTTGGTATCACTAAAGCCTCACTATCTACCGACTCCTTCCTAAGTGCTGCCAGCTTCCAAGACACCACTCGTGTCCTTATAGCAGCTGCTACTAGCGGTAAAGTAGATCAACTTTACGGTCTAAAAGAAAACGTAATTCTAGGACGGCGCATACCAGTTGGAACCGGTTTTGAGGACCCTGAAGCTGAGGTGGAAGTTGAAGATGAGGCCATCCAAGAGGTTGCAGCGATATAGTTAATCTGTTAGAATATTGTCCAGAGTTTCAATTAGTAAACATAAGAGGTAGATGCTAGGGTTTATAGACCGTGCTGATCATAAACGCTAGCAATCTCCCTAAATTTAAGGAAGAAAAGAATTGCCAACAATTAATCAATTAGTAAGAAAGCCACGAGCCAAGGCGACTAAGAAGTCTAAGTCACCACATCTTCAGCGCGTGGTAAATAACCTAAAAACTCGCAACTATGAAAAGCCTTCACCATTCAAGCGTGGGGTTTGTGTCAAAGTAACCACCAAAACACCAAAGAAACCAAACTCAGCACTTCGTAAAGTTGCTCGTGTTCGTCTAACTAACGGTCACGAAGTTTGGGCTTACATTGGCGGAGAAGGTCATAACCTTCAAGAACACGCCGTTGTGTTGATCCGTGGTGGTCGAGTAAAAGACCTTCCTGGTGTTCGTTACCATATCGTGCGAGGTTCATTTGACCTTCAAGGTGTTAGTGACCGTAAAAAGAGTCGCTCTAAGTACGGCACCAAGAAAGCGAGTAAATAATGCCTCGTAAAGTAACTAAAGCCTTAGTTCGAGATATCCAACCTGACCGTGTATACAACAGCGTCATGGTTCAAAAAGTAATTAACCGAGTAATGCTAAACGGTAAGAAACAGCTAGCCGAAAGATTGGTCTACGGTGGAATGCAAAAAGCCGCTAAAAAATTAAAGATAGATAATCCACTAGACGTTTTTGATCAAGCTCTGAAAAACATTCGACCACACGTCGAAACCCGTTCACGACGAGTTGGTGGCGCTAACTACCAGATCCCTTTTGAAGTAAAAGGTCAACGCCAAAACCACCTAACAATCATGTGGTTCGTAGCTGCTGCTCGTTCACGCAAAGGCATCTCTATGGAAGATAAAATTGCAGCTGAACTAGTTGAAGCCTACAACGGTGCTGGTAGTGCTGTTAAGAAACGTGAAGATGTTCATAAGATGGCCGATGCTAACCGAGCATTTGCTCACTTTGCAAGGTTCTAGCAATGCAACTACATGACACGGCATCAGCAACAAGAGAAATGTTAGGCATGCTACCGGATGCCTTTAGTTTGTTTCCATTACAAGGTCAGGATCGACCTCAGCCAGCAAGCTGGGCAGACTATTTACGCGAAAATCCTTATTTTGCTAACCCTAGCTATAAACCAGTTGCCCTGGAAATTGCAAACGACAGAACAGTACTAGAAACTATGAGTGAAGAATACCAAAGGCTAGGCGGTGCATTAGTAAGAGTAATGTTCACTGACCAAGAATTAATAAAAATGCATGAAGGTGCAGTTTAATAAGGAACAATAAATGGCAAAAAAATACCCACTAGGCAAGATTAGAAACATCGGAATTATCGCACACATTGATGCTGGTAAGACTACAACTACAGAAGGAATTCTGTATCGTACTGGGCTAAAGCACAAAATTGGTGCTGTTCATGACGGTGAAACAACTACTGACTGGATGGCCCAAGAACGTGAACGTGGTATTACTATTGTGTCTGCCGCTGTTTCTTGTTATTGGAAAGATCACCAGATCAACATCATCGATACACCAGGGCACATCGACTTTACAGTTGAAGTAGAACGCTCATTGCGTGTTCTTGACGGTGCTATCGTAGTATTTGACGGTAAAATGGGTGTAGAATCGCAGTCTGAAACTGTTTGGCGCCAAGCTGACAAATATAATGTTCCACGTATTTGTTTTATTAACAAGATCAACCAAACTGGTGGAGATTTCTATAAGTCACTAGATACTATTCATGCTCGTCTTAATAAACGGGCTTTCCCAATCCACCTGCCAATTGGCTTCGAACAAGGCATTAATGGAGTAGTCGACCTAGTTTCTATGAAAGCCTACACCTACAAAGAATTCACAGATAAAACCCTAATTGAGGGTGAAATACCTGAGGATATGCTGGATAAGGTTAAGAAATACCGAAGCCTACTTATAGAAAATGCCGTGGCCGAAGACGAAGCGATGCTTGAGAAATACTTCGAAGTTGGTGAAGACGGCCTTAGTGAAGAAGAAATTAAACAAGCTATTCGAAGCGCAGTTCTTACCTCAAACTTCTTTGCCGTAACTGGTGGAGACGGTCGTGGTGTAATTGTTGAGAAGATCCTAGATCTAGTAAACGAACTACTGCCTAGCCCAGTAGATCGTGGCTCCAACTGGGGAACTGATCCAAAATCTGGCGATAAGCTGGAACGAAAACCAGATGTAGCTGAACCATTTGCTGGCCTAGCCTTCAAGATCGCAACTGATCCTTTCGTTGGTAAGCTAGCTTACTTCCGGGTATATTCTGGAAAACTAAAATCTGGTAGTTATGTACTTAATAGCTCAACTGGTGAAAAAGAACGTGTCGGGCGTATTGTACGAATGCAAGCTGACAAGCGTGAAGAAGTAGACGAGGTAGATGCTGGAGATATCGCTGCTATCGTGGGTCTAAAAGGAACGACAACTGGTGATACGCTTTGTGAACAAAGCAAACCAATCATTCTAGAAAGCATTACTTTCCCTGAACCACCAGTAAGTATTGCTATTGAGCCGAAGACTAAAGCGGACCAGGAAAAGATGAGCACCGCTCTGCAACGTCTAGCTGAAGAGGATCCTACTTTTAGGGTTAAGGTTGACGATGAGACCGGACAAACCATTATTAGCGGTATGGGTGAGCTTCACCTAGAAATTCTAGTAGATAGAATGAAACGTGAGTTCAAAGTTGAAGCTAATATTGGTCAACCACAAGTTGCTTACCGTGAAACAATTAGGAAAGATGCTGTTGAAGCTGAAGGTAAGTTCATTAAACAATCTGGTGGACGTGGTCAGTACGGTCATGTCTGGATCCGACTTAGCCAGAATGAATCTGGTGAAGGTTTTGAGTTCATTAACTCAATTAAAGGCGGTGTGATCCCTAGTGAATATATTAAGCCAGTATCTGAAGGTATTAAAGAAGCCATGGCTAACGGTGTGTTGGCTGGATACCCAGTCGTAGACATTAAGGCCGAGCTATACGATGGAAGTTTCCACGATGTTGACTCTAATGAAATGGCCTTCAAGATTGCTGGTAGCATGGCCCTTCAGGCTGGTGTTAAAAACGCCAATGCTGTGCTAATGGAGCCAGTCATGAAAGTAGTGGTTGTAACTCCAGAAGAATTCATGGGTGATGTAATTGGTGACCTAAACAGTAAACGTGGTCGTATTGAATCAATGGAAGACCTTAGCGCTGGCGTAAAAGAAATCACCGCTTTCGTACCACTTGGAGAAATGTTTGGCTACACTACCAACCTACGTAGCACAACCCAGGGACGAGCTAGCTCTAGCATGGAACTAGATCACTATGCTGACGTACCAAATCACGTCGCTGAAGCGATCATTGCAAGCAACACAAAATAACAAATAAACACTTTACAAACAGTTACGATTTAGATAATATATATCGGTAACTCGCATGGGTTCTGTAACCTAATGCAAGAAATATTTAATAATTTGTAATTCAATAAATAGGAGTCTAACCATATGGCAGACAATTTTGATCGAAGCAAACCGCACGTAAACGTCGGTACCATGGGACACGTTGACCATGGAAAAACAACACTAACAGCTGCTATTACTTCAGTACTAGCTAAGAAGCTACCTAGCGATGTCAACAAGTTGGTCGCTTATGACCAAATCGACAACGCACCTGAAGAAAAGGCTCGTGGTATAACCATCGCTACTTCTCACCAGGAATACGAAAGTGAAAAGCGTCACTACGCTCACGTAGATATGCCAGGACACGCCGACTATGTTAAGAACATGATTACCGGTGCTGCTCAAATTGACGGCGCTATCCTAGTTGTTGGTGCAAATGACGGACCATTGCCACAAACTCGTGAACACGTTCTTCTTGCAAAGCAGGTTGGTGTACCAAGCATCATCGTATTCATGAACAAAATGGACCTTGCCGACCCAGAGCTAGTTGAACTAGTTGAAATGGATATTCGTGAACTACTATCTAAGAATGGTTTTGACGAAAACGCTCCTATCATCAAGGGATCAGCCACGAAGGCTCTTGATGGTTCTGCAGAAGATGAAGAAGCTATCATGGAACTAGTTAAGGCTATGGATGACTACATCCCAGAACCAAAGCGTGAACTAGACAAATCTTTCCTAATGCCTATTGAAGATGTATTCAGCATTAAAGGTCGTGGTACCGTTGCTACTGGTCGTGTTGAACAAGGTGTTGTTAAGGTTGGTGAAGAAGTCGAAATCGTAGGTATTAAGAAGACTACTAAGTCTACTGTTACTGGCGTTGAAATGTTCAAGAAGAATCTTGACCAAGGACAAGCTGGAGATAACGTTGGTATCCTACTTCGAGGAATTGAGCGTGACGACATCGAACGTGGACAGGTTCTTGCTAAGCCAGGATCAGTTACTCCACACACCGAATTTGACGCTGAAGTATATATCCTAACCAAAGAAGAAGGTGGACGACATACTCCTTTCTTCAAGGGATATAAGCCACAGTTCTACTTCCGAACCACTGACGTGACCGGAGAAGTTGAACTACCAGCTGACAAAGAAATGGTTATGCCTGGTGACACTGTCACTTTCAAGGTAAAACTACTTGCTCCAATTGCTATGGAACAAGGACTTCGATTCGCTATCCGTGAAGGTGGTCGAACCGTAGGTGCTGGTGTTGTTACCAAGATTAGTAAATAATCTAGCAACCAAGCTTAAGTAAAGGCCCGGAGAAATCCGGGTCTTTTTTTACACTATTTTGAAATGATACACTGTACATATGAGTTTATCATCCGACGATCTTCAAGATATTAGACAAATTATTTCAGACGAGCTGATGCCGCTGAGAGGTTCTGTTGAGACTCTTTCAAATGATGTTAAAGAAATCTATGAAATACTTTCCGATCGCTAATCTGCAAGTACAACTGACGAATCGTTCAGTAAAAGATCGCTAGAAGACAAGTTATTAATTGTTAACGCAGAATTAATCGCTATGGCCAAGCAAACAGACGTAAAGTTGCCTAGGCCATAGATTTATTGTAGAATTACTCACATTGCAATTAATACAGGAGATGTTATGAGTAGAGAGTGGAGACCCCCAGTCGGAATTGGATCAAATTCTGTGGCGCCAGTTGGTACATGGAGAGACCAAGGGTTTACACCTGGGAGGAGAATAAAAGACAAATCTTCAGGAAAAAAAGCAAAAAAATCTCCAGAACAAGAGCCCACAGCACAAGAAGGCCTGTGTGCTACATGCCCAACCCGAGAAAATCTTAGGAAAATCAAAAAAAAGACTGAAGAACTTGGAGAACTTTGGGGTGAAAAAACAGCTCGTAAAGATGCTATTAGTATGATAAAGTCTCTAGCCGAACTTGAGGAATGTACAACGGAACCAACCCCTAAGGATGAAGAAACTGGAGACTATTTTTGCAACCACCCGCTCAGCCGCAATTTTAAAGATATTGGACGCGCAATGATGACAGAAATTCCAGAGATACCTGTTAAGATAACTGAAGGCCAACTGTACCATAAAGACTAGTGTAGACAAATCCCTGATAGTAGGTTACTATATCCTCTGTAAATTAATCGTAATGACTAAAAGTCACTAGTTTCGCTCATATAGCTTTCTAGGGATGTTACATTACAAGGAGAAGAAATGGCTGAAGCCAAAAAAGATTCAAATTCAAAACAGCGGATTCGTATCCGCCTAAAAGCCTATGATCACAAAGTGATAGATCAGGCTGCTAAACAAATAGTCGATACCGCTCTTAGAAACGGTGCCGTAATAGCTGGTCCAATCCCGCTTCCTACAAGGAAAACTACTTATACAGTCGTAAAAAGCCCACATGTGTATAAGAAAGGTCGTGAACAGTTTGAAATGCGGGTTCACAAACGTCTAATTGACGTTCTAGATCCGACACCAAAGACAATTGATAGTCTTATGAATATCAGCTTACCAGCCGGTTGTGACGCTGAAATTAAGATGTAATTATTGCTATAGTGTATACTTATAGCTAATGCCTAAAAATAAAAAAGCTACAAAAAAGAAATCAGTAAACAAACCAATTACTAGATCTAGTTCTAGTAACAAATCACTAGATTCTATATACATACTTAAATTAACTGTATATCTAATACTAGGTAGTCAGTGGGTTCATTTCGTGAACCAAGCTGGTAAACCGACAATATCATTACCGCTGGGAGCGATAGCTGCTATCTTGCTTGCCACCCATGACCGCTTAAAAATTGACCGTAAAATAGAGTACGCAGTCATACTAGTATCGATGTTTATAGGCTATTTTTTACCGGCTGGACTAACTGTCGTGATCTAGAAATGGCCCAAAACGCATAACAGAGAAGAATGAAAATATGGTGTGGTTTTTGCAACATATTGACAGATGTAGCTTATAAATGTTACTCTTTATTGGTATCAATAATAAATTGGTTGGTAAGTAGGTTCATCAGTTAAGTAAAAGGGTAGTTAATATCCAGTAATGCTTGCTATAACAGATGAAAACCATTTACGGCCAAATGTTTTTATTTCTAGAGCCTAGAGATAAAAAGTAAAACAAGAGGATAGATGAAAGCACTAGTTACCCGCAAAATTGGAATGACCAGCATCATAATGGAAGATGGTGCTATCTGTCCTGTTACCCTACTTTCAGCTCAACCAAACACTGTAACTCAAGTAAAGACCACTGAAATAGATGGCTATAACGCAATTCAAGTTGGTACTGAAGTGGCAAACAAGAACAATAAAAGCCTTCTAGGACATCTAAAGCCTTCTAAAGCCAGTAGCAAAGTGATTCGTGAATTTAGACTAGAAGATAAAGAAGAAGACCTCAGCGTCGGATCTGAACTGACCGCAGAGGTCTTTTCAATTGGCGACAAAGTCAACGTCCAGGGAACTTCCAAAGGTAAAGGTTTCGCAGGTACAATTAAGCGTCACAACTTCCACCGCCAAAGAAAAACCCACGGTGGTAAAGGAAATACTCGTCAACCAGGATCTATTGGATCTATGTACCCACAGCACATCTTTAAAGGTAAGAAGATGGCTGGACGTATGGGCAACGCTAAAGTTAGCGTCCTAAACCAAGAAATTGCCTTAGTTGACACTGAGAATAACATTATTGGTGTTAAGGGTGCAGTGCCTGGTCCTCGAAAAAGCCTAGTCTTAGTTCGAGCTATATCCAGCAAATCTGGGGGTAATAAATAATGAATGCTTTAACTTATACCAAATCTGGAACTAAGGCTAGCACTAACACCACTCTAGATAAGGCTGTGTTTGGCCTAGATGTGGACAATCATGAGCTTATCAAGCAGGCCTACACTATGTACCTAGCTAACGGCCGAGAGAATCTAGCTGTGACTAAGACTAGAGGACTAGTTCGTGGTGGTGGTAAAAAACCATGGCGTCAAAAAGGCACCGGCCGAGCCCGTTTCGGTTCTATCCGGGTTCCATTATGGCGAGGTGGTGGTATCACTTTCGGTCCAACTGGCCAAGAAAACTACTCTAAGAAAATGCATGTTAAAGCTAAGCGACAAGCTATTCGACAAGCTCTGAGCCTTGCTGCTAACCAAAAACAAGTATCTGTTATTGACTCTATTAGCCTAAAAGAAGCTAAAACTAACGAGCTAGCAAAACTACTAAACAAACTTGGCGCTAAACGACAGACCCTACTTGTTGTAGCTGACATTGATCAAAAAATAAGTCGAGCTAGTGCAAACCTAAGTGAAGTTAAAGTTGTTCAACCAAATTACCTAAACGTCTTTGACGTAGTTAATGCCTATAACATCATTATCGAGAAAAAGGCCCTAGATACAATTTCTAGCTGGCTAAATCCAAGTAACAGCGATAAACCAGCACCAGCCAAGAAAGCTACTGCTACTAATACCGCTAAAGATACCGCTAAAGGAGAGGCAAAATAATGAAAGATCTTATCCTTAAGCCTCGAATGAGCGAAAAAGCTTACCAACAAAGTACTACTAGCAATGTTTACGTATTTGTAGTGCCGGTTGATGCTAATAAGATGACTATTAAGAAGGCTGTAGAAGCTCAGTTTGATGTTAGCGTTACTAAAGTTCGCACCGTGATTCAGAGTGGTAAAGCTGTCAGTAGTCGTCACCGACGAGCTCGACCAATCAAAGTCAACCGAGCTGACATTAAGAAAGCTTACGTCACCCTAAAAGCTGGCGATAGCATCACCATCTTTGAATCTGAAGAAGAAAACAGCAATAAGAAGAAAGCTAAGACCAAAAAGTCAGAAAAGGCGGAGACTAAATAATGGCTATTGAACTATACCGACCAACTACACCAGGCCGTCGTGGCATGTCTAGTCAGGACATGAGTGAAATTACCGCTAAGAAGCCGATCAAGTCTTTGCTAGTTAAAAAGTCTAAGAATGCGGGACGCAACAACCAAGGCCGAATTACTACTCGTCACCAAGGTGGTGGAGTAAAACAATTCTACCGACTTATGAACTTCAAGCTTGCTCCTGGAAGCCAAGCCACAATTGAAGCTATTGAGTACGACCCTAACCGTTCAGCTCGGATTGCTAGAATTAAAGAATCTAACGGTACCTACCACTACATTCTAGCCGCTAAAGGAATGAAGGTTGGCCAAAAAATTTCTTCTGGAGAAGAAGCTGCTATTGAAACTGGAAACCGTCTAGCTCTAAAGAACATACCAGTTGGTAGCCTTATTCACGGAATCGAACTAACACCAGGTAGAGGTGCTCAAATGGTACGATCAGCCGGAACTAGCGCTCAGCTAATGGCTAAAGAAGACGGCCATGCTCAAATTAGAATGCCAAGTGGTGAAGTACGTATCGTACTTCTAGAATGTAGCGCCAGTCTGGGACGTGTCGGCAACGAACAACACCAGAACATCAAAGTTGGTAAAGCTGGACGAAATCGTCTTAAAGGTAAACGACCGGGCGTTCGTGGTGTAGTTATGAATGCTGTTGATCACCCACACGGTGGTGGTGATGGTGGTAGACACCGTATGGCTAAAGCGCCACGCACACCATGGGGTCAAAAGACACTTGGCTACAAGACCAGACGTCGTAAGAGTACTAATAAGAATATAATTAGAAGCCGTCATCAGGCCAAGAGAAAATAAGGAATAGACTATGAGTAGATCACTGAAAAAAGGACCATTTATCGACCCTAAACTAGCCAAGAAGGTTAGTGCTCTAGGTGCTGAAGACCGTACCATAATCAAAACCTGGGCTCGATCGTCAACTATTGCCCCTGAATTCGTTGGCCGAACAATTGCCGTTCACAATGGTAAAGTACACGTTCCAGTATTTATTACTGAAAACATGGTTGGCCATAAGCTTGGTGAATTTTCTCCAACCCGTAAATTCCGAAGCCACGGCGGTAAACTAGCTAAAGGACAGAAATAATGAGTGTTAAATCAATCGCTAAAAACGTCTCCATTAGCCCTCGCAAAGTAGGTGAGGTAGCTAGTCTAGTGCGTGGGCGAACTGTAGCTGATGCCCTAGTAATCCTAGAGCACACTCCTCGCGCATCGGCTATTCCTGTTCGCAAAGCAATTGAGAGTGCTAAGGCTAACGCCGACCACAACCACAACTACAAACCAGATAGCTTAGTTATCACTGAAATCAGCATTACACCAGGAATGCGTCTAAAGCGTTTCCGACCACAAGCTAGAGGTTCAGCTGCTTCATACATCAAGCGCAGTAGCCATATCCGAGTAATAGTCGACGGTGAAGTTCGTAAACCAAAAAGCACTAAGAAGACTGTTGATGCCAAAACAAGTAAGCCGCAGAAAGGGAAGAAGTAATGGGACAAAAAGTTAATCCTATCAGCATGCGACTTCAGGTCAATAAAGATTGGCGCAGTAAATGGTTTGTTGGAAAACGCGAATACGCTGACTATCTAGCTAAAGATCTAGAGGTTCGTAAGCTCATCAAAAACAAACTTGGTAGTCGTGCTGCTATTAATAAAGTAGATATTGAACGATCTCCTAATATGGTGACTGTAACTATCTATACCGCCAAAGCTGGTGTTGTTATAGGACGTGGTGGTACAGGAGCCCAAGAGCTTAAAGCAGCAATCGAGAATATCTACAAATCTCAAACCCGAGTTAACATCGAAGAAGTTAAGAAACCAGAATTGCACGCGAAGCTAGTAGCCGAAAATATCGCTCACCAAATCGAAAGACGAATTTCATTCCGTCGAGCTGTTAAATCTACTGCTGCAGCCACAATGCGGGCTGGTGCAAAAGGAATCCGAATTGAAGTTGCTGGACGCTTAAACGGTGCCGACATGTCCAGACGAGAAAAAGAAATCCAAGGCAGCGTACCGCTACACACTATCCGTGCTGACATTGACTTTGCTAGTGTTCCAGCTAACACAGCTAAAGGAATTATTGGTGTTAAGGTTTGGATTTACAAAGGTGAGGTAAGTTAATATGTTAATGCCTAAACGACAAAAATTCCGAAAAGCTATGAAAGGTAGAATTACCGGTGTCGCTACTAGTGGTAACTATATTGCTTTTGGTGATTACGCCCTGCAAAGCCTAGGCTCAGAACGTATCACTTCTCGGCAAATCGAAGCTGCTCGTCAAGCCATGACCCGCTATATTAAGCGTGGTGGTAAAATCTGGATTCGAATCTTCCCCCATATCCCAGTTTCACGTAAACCACAAGACGTAAAAATGGGAAGTGGAAAAGGTAACCCAGAATTCTTCGTAGCCAAAGTCCGTCCTGGAACTATCCTATTTGAAATGCAAGGCGTTGATGAAGTTATTGCTAGAGAAGCAATGCGACTAGCTAGTCATAAACTACCAGTGAAAACTAAATTCTTAGTTAAGGACGAGGTGTAGTATGCAGATGTTAGAAATTCGAAAACTATCTACCGAGAAGTTAACTGTTGAGTCCGTTAAACTACGCGAAGAAATAGCTGAGCTAAAACGACGCGTTCATATGGGCGAAACAACAAACGTTCGACAGATAAGAAATAAGCGAAAAGATCTTGCCAGAATACTGACCGTACTTGGCGAACAGATTTACAAGGAGACCGAATAATGGCTAAGACCCTAACAGGAGTTGTAGTTTCCGATATCACCGATAAGACTATCGTGGTCTCTGTTGCTACTCATAAAACCCACCCACTATACAAAAAAGCCTATGCGACTAACAAGAAGTTCATGGCTCACGATGAAGACAACAAAGCAAAAGTTGGCGACAGCGTAATAATTGAAGAGACAATTCCACTTAGTGCTCGTAAACGACACAAACTAAACAAAATTGTAAGCAAAGCTAAGATATCTCAGAATAACAGCGTTGAAGCTATCAGCCCAGAAGCTGAAGAAATATTAGAGGAAGATAAGTAATGATACAGCAAGAATCAAGATTAGGAGTCTGTGACAACAGCGGTGCGAAGGAACTTCTTTGCATACGTGTGCTTGGTGGTACTCGCAAGCGATACGCTAGAGTCGGTGACACTATCGTTGCTACCGTAAAAGAAGCAGCCCCTAACGGAACAGTTAAGAAAAAGACCGTTGTTCGAGCTGTAGTTGTTAGAACGAAAAATGTAATTAAGCGCAAAGATGGATCAACTATCAAGTTTGATGACAACGCTGCTGTAGTTATTGGCGACGATAAATTACCTCGAGCTACTCGTATCTTCGGACCAGTACCTAGAGAACTTCGAGAACTTGGTTTTGCTAAGATTATTTCACTTGCACCGGAGGTCCTATAATGAGTAAACCTATGAGCATTAAAGATCACGCAAAACCTAAGAACGTAGTGAAAATTCGTCTTAAAAAAGGCGACCTAGTAATGCTACTATCTGGGAAGAATAAAGGTAAGACTGGCAAAATTTCGGCCACTCACCCAAGCCTAAACAAAGTTACTGTTGAAGGCCTAAATATCGTCAAGAAACATATCAAGCCTAATCGACAGAACCCACAAGGTGGAATCATTTCAATCACTAAACCGATTGATGTTTCTAAAGTTGGTATTGTTGATCCGAGCACCAAAAAACCAACTCGAATTGGCTACAAGTTCAATGCTAAAAACGAAAAAGTTAGAGTCTATAAGTCTAGCGGAAAGGAGATCAAGTAATGGCTGAATATACTGCACGTCTAAAAGATCTCTACCAAAAGACCTATAGAAAAGAATTGAAGGAAGAACTTAAGCTAGATAATATCAACCAAGTTCCAAAACTAGACAAGATCGTCGTCAACATTGGACTAGGTCGATCTAAAGACGATAAGAAAATGCTAGAAGTCGCTAACAACACGCTACGCAAGATCACTGCTCAACAACCAGTCGATACCTTAGCTAAAAACTCTATTGCTGGTTTTAAGCTACGTGAAGGTAATAAGATTGGACTAAAAGTTACTCTTAGAGGTAACCGAATGTATGAATTTGCTGATCGCTTAATAAACATCGTCATACCTCGTTTGCGTGACTTCCATGGTGTAAAGAACAGTGCTTTCGACAAGTCTGGTAACTATAGTATTGGCTTCACTGATCAATCTGTCTTCCCAGAATTATCTTACGAAGAAACAACCACCGCCCACGGATTGCAAGCTGTGTTCGTTATTAAAGCGAATAACCCGGAGCAATCTAAAGCACTACTAGAAAAACTAGGAATGCCGTTTGAGAAAAAGAAGGAGAATAAGTAATGGCTAGAAAATCGAATATCGCCCGAGATAAAAAACGAGCAAAAATGCACGCCAAGTATGCTGCCAAGCGAGCCGAGCTTAAAAAGCTAGGCGACTTTGAAGGTCTACACTTACTGCCAAAGAATTCTTCACCGACTAGATTAAAAAACCGTTGCGTGGAAACCGGTCGACCACACGCCTACATGCGGACTTTTGGTCTTTCCCGTATAGCATTTAGAGAACACGCCTCAAAGGGTGAAATCCCTGGCGTAACGAAAGCGAGCTGGTAATGACAATGACATCAACCGATCCAATTTCAGATATGCTAACCAGAATCCGTAATGCTATTGCCGTACGGAAGACTGATGTAGTACTACCCCACAGCAAAGTAAAAGAATCAGTGGCCAAGTTGCTTGTTAAAAACAACTTCCTAGACAAAGTTACTATTGCTGATGCCAGTATTGGTAAAACTATCCACCTAACAATCAATCACGAAGATAGCAATGCCAAGATCAATCAGATCAGCCGCCTAAGCACCCCCGGTAGACGCTACTATGTAGCTGCTAAAGATATCCCAACCGTAAAAAGTGGACGCGGTCTAGTTATTATCTCTACCTCAAAAGGTATGATGAGCGGCAGTGATGCTAAAAAGGCTGGTGTTGGTGGTGAATTAATATGTAAGGTATTTTAAGATGAGTCGTGTAGGAAAATCACCAATAACCATACCTTCCGGAGTAACCGTATCAATCACTGATGATCTAATTACAGTGGCTGGCTCTAAAGGTACACTATCTGAACCACAGCTAGAAGATATTAAAGTATCTCAAGAAGACAACGTCGTGACGGTAACTAGAGCAAATGACATGCCGAAAGTGCGTGCTAAGCATGGACTAATGCGAGCTCTAATCAACAACATGGTCGTCGGAGTATCTGAAGGCTTTTCTAAACAATTAGAGATTAAAGGTGTTGGTTACCGAGTAGCTCAAGCTGGAACAGACCTCAAGCTAAACGTTGGTTATTCACATGCTATTAACTACCCAGTTCCTCAGGGAATTAAAGTAGATATTCAGGGTACAGTAATCACTGTATCAGGAATTAACCGTCAACAGGTTGGTCAAGTTGCAGCCGAAATTAGGGCAATTAAAAAACCAGAGCCTTATAAAGGTAAGGGAATTATGTACGTCGGTGAAAGAATCCTACGTAAATCTGGTAAGTCAGGTAAGGAAAAATAATGGATAGATTGAAGAAAAAACAGTTAAATCTAAAGCATCGTAAAGCCCGAGTGCGGTCTACTATTTCTGGTACCGCTGATCGTCCACGCATGTCTGTATACATTAGCAACCGACATGTATCTGTTCAGCTAATCGATGATGAGGCTAAGCGCACACTGGCAGCAACTACTACTGTAGGTAGCAAACAAAAAGCTACTATGACTGAGTTAGCTACGTTAGCTGGTGAAGAAATTGCTAAGAAAGCTAAAAAAGCCAAGATAAGTTCTGTAGTATTTGATCGCAATGGCCGACAATACCATGGTCGTATCAAAGCTTTGGCCGAAGCAGCTCGTAAGAATGGATTGGAGTTCTAAATGGTAGATTCACAAAATACTAAAGCTATGAACCGTAAAATTGATCAAGAAGAAAAACAATTCGACGAACGAGTTCTAACTATCGATCGTGTTGCTCGAGTAGTTAAAGGTGGTCGAAGATTTAGATTCCGAGCACTAGTAGTCGTTGGCGACAAAAAGAACCGTGTAGGTGTTGGCTCAGCTAAAGGAGCTGACGTATCTACCGCTGTATCCAAGGCTGTTGATGTTGCTAAGAAAAACATGATCAACGTAACTCTATACAAAGGCACTCTGCCACACGATTCATTAACCAAAGTTGGGGGTGCTAACATTCTACTTAAGCCAGCTAGCCCTGGTACTGGTCTAATCGCTGGTGGTGTAGTCCGAACAATCCTTGAAGTTGCTGGTGTGCATAACGCTCTTAGTAAATCACTAGGTTCTAGCAACAAGACTAACACTGCTTACGCAGTCATCGAAGGACTTAGCAGCATGGTGCCAGCCAAAGACTGGGTGACAAGCAAGCCGGTAACTAAGAAGTCAGAAACAGCTACTGCTAAATCAACAAAGTCTAAAGCCAAAAAAGAGGCTAAATAATGAGTTACAACAAATTAAACATCACATCTAAGAAATCCAAGAACCGAGTTGGTCGTGGTATTTCAGCCGGTCAAGGTAAAACTGCTGGTCGTGGTACCAAGGGTCAAAAAGCTCGAACTGGTTTCAGCTTACGACCAGGTTTTGAAGGTGGTCAAAACCCACTAATGCAGCGCTTCCCAAAACTACGGGGCTTTAAATCACATAGAACTAAACCAGAAACCGTCAAAACTGGTGATCTTGATCAACTAGCTATCAAGGTAGATAACCATACATTACACCAAGCTGGATTAATTAGTAGCCCTTACGTTAGCGTAAAACTAATTAGTAATGGCGAAGTTAAGAAAAAACATACTGTAAGTTTGCAAGGTGCATCAGCAAGCGCTATTGAAGCTGTAAAAAAAGCTGGTGGAAGTCTAGAAATTGTACCTAGAATCGGTCAGCCGAAAAAAACAGATAAAAAATAATTATCTAACAAGTAATCTATGCGAGGGTAGTTAACTTTAAGTTGTTACTAGTAAACTGATGTATTTTCTAACTAGTTACAAACATAAATTTAATGTAGAATAGTCTAAAATGAGTTGGAAAGTAATTTGGTCATCACTGAAAAGTTCAGACATGCGCAATCGCTTGTTAGCGGTGCTAGGCATGTTGTTTGTATTCCGTATTTTTGCCCACATTCCAGTACCTCTAGCTGATCCTGCTACCCTAAAACAAATCCTAGATAACGTTTTCGCCTCCAGTGAAACCCCAGAACTATTTAGTTTTATTAATGTTTTATCTGGTGGTGCACTTGCTAACTTCTCAATTATGCTAGTTGGACTGGGCCCCTACATTAATGCTTCGATCATAATGCAACTTCTAACCAAGGCTATTCCAAAACTAGAAGCCCTAAACAAAGAAGGTGAGTTCGGTCGGAAGAAGATCAATCAGTACACCAGGCTCTTAACACTACCGTTAGCCATCATGCAGTCAATCGGTGCTATCTACCTGGTAAGGCAGTCAGCTTCTAGCATCGGTGGTCTTGGTGACATTACCGCCAATACTTCATTGATGCAATGGGTACTAATGATCTGCGCCCTAACTGGCGGCTCGATGATTCTAATGTGGCTTGGTGAATTAATTACAGAGCGTAACGTTGGAAACGGTATCTCTTTAATCATTACCGTTGGAATTGTAAGTAGTTTACCTGGGACCATTGGAAGCCTGCTTAGTAGCATAATTAACGATAATGAGAAGATAAACGTCCTCGGCAGACAACTACCGATTGATACTCAAGGTCTAATATATACCTCGATTATAGTGGCCGTAGTAACCCTGGTTACAGTGTTGGTTGTGAAGCTGAATGAAGCTTCACGTAACTTAACAGTAAACTATGCTAAGCGCGTTCAAGGAAATCGTAGCTATGGAGGTGTTACTACCAAACTGCCCGTTAAGCTGATTACCGCTGGTGTAATCCCGATCATCTTCGCGGTAGCTTTCTTAAGCGTTCCTAGCTTTGCTGGACAGCTTATGACCGCCTCAAGCAACCCTAGAGTCCAAGAGATTGGGCAGAACTTAGTTCAACTTTTCCAGAACCCAACAGCTGAGACCTTCCAACAACCAGGCTGGGAGCCATATGTTTATCCAGCAGTATACTTTCTACTAGTCTTTGCCTTTACTTTCTTCTATACATCGATTGCATTTAACTCCAAAGATATCGCTGAAAACCTCCAAAAGCAAGGTGGCTTCATTGAAGGCGTCCGGGTTGGTAAACAAACCGAAAAGTATCTAAGCAAGGTAGTTAACCGTCTAACATTATTTGGGGCTCTCGCATTGGGTCTCTTAGCCCTAATGCCGATACTTGGTCAAAAGTTCTTAACCACCAATATTTCACTTGGTGGAACCAGTATCCTGATCTTAGTATCTGTTGCTCTGGAGACACTACGTCAAATAGAGTCACGGGCCCTAATGGCGACCTACGATCAGTATACCGAAGAAGATTTTTTCTATGATTCCAGTGAACCGGCCCAAGCCGCCACTGGCGCGAGACGATTAAGATTCATACCTAATCGCCTCAAAAAACCACCAAAAGACAGTACCAAGTCAAAAAAGTAAAGAAAAAACAGAAAAACTCTTTACATTTGCGAAGTCTATCTGTTATAATTGGCTCTTAGTTATATTTATGGCAGTAAACAAGGAAGTAATCGAACTAACTGGGACAATAGTAGAGACTCTACCTGGGACTCAGTTTCGTGTCGAACTTGAAAACGGTCATAAAATTATAGCTCATGTTGCTGGAAAGATGAGGAAACATTATATCCGCATCGTGCCCGGTGACAGCGTGACGGTCGAGTTGACCCCTTACGATCTTACGAAGGGAAGAATCACCTATCGCAAATCATAACTTTTACAAAGTTATATATTATTAATTTAAGCAGTGTGTTGTGAATTCCAGAAAGGAACATGATCCGTATGAAAGTACGTGCTAGCGTCAAAAAAATCAGTCCAGACGACAAGATAGTCCGCCGTAAAGGTAAGGTCTACGTTATTAACAAATTTAAACCTAAGCACAAGCAAAGGCAGGGTTAAGCATGGCTAGAATATCCGGTGTAACTATACCTTCAGAAAAACAAATCCATGTGGCCCTTACTTATGTCTACGGTATTGGCCCTAAAACTAGCAAAGACATCCTAGCTAGCGCTAAAATTGATGAAACTGTTCGTGTCAAAAACCTAACTGACGCAGAAATATCTAAGATTCAAGATGTCATCAATGACACTTTAACCGTTGAAGGTGAACTGCAAAGAATCGTAACCAGCAACATCAAACGGCTAAAAGATATCAATGCTTACCGCGGCTTACGTCACAAGCATAATCTTCCGTCACGGGGCCAACGAACTAAAACCAACGCCCGAACCAGGCGAGGTAAGAAAGTTACTGTCGGTGGTACCGCCAAGAAAGTAGCGGCTAAGACCTAAAGAATGGCCTAAAAGGAATATTATGACTGAAGATAAATCAAATAATTCAACCCAAACAACTACCGAAAAAGCTACTAAACCAGCTGACTCTAGTGTCGATACCCCGAAAACTGACGGACAAGATACTCCTGAAGTTAAGAAGGTAACCCGGCGCAAGAAAGTTAAGCGAGCCGTTCCTTACGGCCAAGTGCACATTTACGCATCGTTCAACAACACTATAGTTACTTTCACTGACCCAAGTGGTGGAGCTCTTTCAGCATCCAGCTCAGGAGCCTGCGGCTTTAGAGGATCAAAGAAAGGTACCGCTTACGCAGCTCAAGTAGCAGCTGAAAAAGCTGGCCAGATAGCCCAACAGCAATTTGGTTTTGCTAAAGCAGATGTTTACGTAAAAGGAATCGGTCTAGGACGAGAGTCGGCAATCCGAACCATTAACGGTCTTGGTATTACCGTAGAATCAATAAAAGACGTAACTGGTGTTGCCCATGGTGGCGTTCGTCCAAGGAAAGCGAGAAGGGTCTAATCATGGCTAGAGATACACAATCTATTGTAAAAATGAGTCGTCGTGAAGGTTACGCCCTTCATCCTAAAGCTCACAAAGCTTTAGTTAAGCGAACTAATAAACCAGGTGCTGCCGGTGGCATGAATCCAAGGAACAAACCTAGCCAGTATAGCCTACAACTTCGCGAGAAACAGAAAGTTAAACGGCTTTATGGGCTTCTAGAAAAACAGTTCGCCCGTCTAATGGCTGAAGCCAACCGTAAGACTGGTCAGTCTGGTGAAATTCTACTTCAACTTCTAGAACGACGTCTAGATAACGCAATCTACCGCAGTGGTCTTGCAGTTAGTCGTCGTGCAGCCCGTCAGCTTGTCACTCACGGCCATTTTCAGCTAAATGGTCAACGAGTAGATATTCCATCAATTCGCTTGAAAGTCGGTGACGAAATAGTCCTACGTGACAAGGCTAAGAAAAATGAATACTTCAAGAATATTGACGATCTTAGCCCTGCTTCTTCAGATACCGTACCGAGCTGGCTAAAAGTAGACCGTAAGAAATTCAAAGTTACTGTAGCAAGCACACCATCACGCGATGATGCTGAACAAGATATCAACGAACAATTAATAGTAGAATATTATTCACGCTAGGAGGCGATAAATATATGTCAAAAATGATTCACACCCCAGGTCTCGTAAACATCGACGATCATAAAGATAATTCAGCAACTTTTACCATTGAACCACTTCACTCTGGCTATGGAATGACTCTTGGTAACTCTATGCGACGTGTACTTCTATCCAGCATTGCTGGAGCTGCTATAACCTCGTTCAAAATTGAAGGTGCTACTCACGAGTTCACTACTGTTAAAGGCGTTAAAGAAGATATTGTAGATATTATGCTAGCTCTTCGAGGTGTTCGTTTCAAAGTTTACAGCAGTGAACCACAGACCCTACGCTTAACTAAATCTGGCAAAGGTAAAGTTACTGCTAAAGACATCGAAACTAACGCTGATGTTGAAATCGTAAACCCAAAGCATCAAATTGCTACTCTTGATGACGATAAAACCAAACTAGTTATCGACATGGTTGTTGAAACAGGACGTGGCTATCGAACAATGGATGAGTCAGCTCACAAGAAACAAAGCGATATGATCGCCCTAGACGCTGTATTTACACCTGTTAGCCGAGTGCGCTACAAGGTTGAAAACACCCGTGTTGGTCAAATGACTGATCTAGATAAACTACACATTACTATCGAAACTGACGGTTCAATTACCCCACGTGATGCTTTTGAAGAAGCAGCAGCTATTTTAGTTAACCAATACACCGCTCTAGCTGGACAAACCAGAGTTGAAGTAATTAAGCCTGAAGAGAATGCCAGCCCTGAAGACACAGCCAGTGAAAGCGATGAGCCCGCTGAGCTAATGACTTCTATCGAAGACTTAAATCTATCTGCTCGTACAACAAACGCCTTAGTAAATAACGAAATTCACACCCTAAAGGATCTATTCGATCTTAACGATGCTGAGCTACGTGATCTAAAAGGCTTTGGTAGTAAAGCATTAGACGAAGTTAAAGATAAGATGGCGGAGTTGGAGCTATAAATGCATCGTAACGCATACAAAGGTCGTAAATTCGGCAGAGAAACTGCCCAGAGATCAGCCCTAATTAAAGGCCTAGCTGAATCTCTAGTTCGTGATGGCTCTATTAAGACCACTATCTCCAAAGCCAAAGAACTAGTTCCTTATGTAGAAAAACTAATCACTAAGGCTAAGAAAGGTGACCTGCATAATCGAAGGCAGGTTATTAATGGTCTACAAACTATCGAGAGTAGCCATAAACTAGTAGACGAAATTGCTCCTAAGCTAAAGGGAAGAGATAGTGGACACCTACGAATAACTAAACTAGAAGCCCGTCGTGGCGATAACACATTAATGGCTAAAGTATCTTTTGTCGATGACCTCAGCGAAGCACCAGTATCCAAAGATCAATCAAAGCCAAAGGTATCAACTGCTAAGCCCAAGGCTACCAAAACCACCGCCAAGAAAACTGTCGCCAAGGAGAAGAAATAATGAATAGTAAACCTGCAAAGACATTTAGTGCCAAGCCTAGCGACGTAGTTAGAAAATGGTACGTAGTTGACGCTTCACAGGCTCCTATCGGTCGTGTGGCAACTGAAGTAGCAATGCTACTAACCGGTAAGGGAAAGCCAATGTTTACCCAACATATTGACTGTGGTGACTATGTAGTTATTACCAACACCGACAAACTAGTAGCCACTGGTAAAAAGCTAAGCGACAAAGTCTACTACAAGCACAGTAACTACCCAGGTGGTTTAAAGTCTGCAACCCTTAAAGATCAAATGGAAAAAGACTCTACTAGGGTCCTATACAAGGCTGTTCGTGGAATGCTACCAGTTAATAAACTCCGAGCTGAAAGACTAAAACGCCTAAAGATCTACACTGATGACAACCACCAACACCAAGCTCAATCACCAATTGAGTACAAGCTAAAGCATGCCCAAGCAATTAACGACCAACAGAAGGAGACTAAATAATGGCAACTACTGCAAAACCAAAAAACTACTTCTATGCACTAGGTCGACGTAAAAGCGTAACTGCTCGAGCCAGACTTATGACTGGTAAAGGAAACATAACTGTTAATTCTAAGCCGGCAGAAGAATACTTTGCTAACAGCAAACCTCTTCTATACGAACTAACAAAACCTTTTAACGTGCTTGAACAAAACAACAAGTTCGACGTTAGCGTTGTAGTATCTGGTGGCGGAATGAGTGGTCAAGCGATTGCTATACGTCTTGCTATTGCTAAAGCCCTTGTTCTTGTAAATGAAGATTATAAGCAAACTCTTCGAAGAGCCGATCTACTTGGACGTGACCCAAGAGAAAAAGAACGTAAGAAATACGGTCTTAAGGGAGCTCGTAAACAACGTCAGTTTACAAAGCGTTAATCCAGAACGGATTCACAGAACAGATAAACACCGGTCCACAGCCGGTGTTTTTTCTTACTAAAGCTAAGACCGAGAGCGAACAATTACTTCAGAATCTACTACGCCAGTTGCTGACGAAACTGGTATGGTCACATAAGCACCGCATTCCAGCGCCCCGTTTACTGCACATCCGCCGATCGCTCCGTGACAACCACTAGATATGATTCGAACTTCAAAGCCAAGCTCCTGAGATAACCTTAATAAGTCATTTACGACTGGCTGTCTATCTGGACAATTGGCTCCACAGACATCAATTTGCTGAATTTGCTGGTCAGAACGAATACCGCCCGGCAAATCATGAATAAGCTGCTGAGGTGATAGTATTTCCAAAGCTACAGTCTGTTTCATCTATATAAGTATACCTTGAGCTAACACACAGGCCAAAGAGAAGCTAACAAGACATTTGCAATACTTGGCAACATAATGTATTATCTATAACGTTATGTTGAGAAAACGAATTAATAAGGCTTATTGGTTTACCGGACAATCTTGGACGGTTTATTCAGCATAGTTAATTTTTGCTCAGAAAACGTAACCGTCCAAAAAAAAGGGGCGGTTTTTTAATGTAAAAGAATAAGAAGAGACAATAACAGGAAAAGATATGAATACCACAACACCAGAGATAGGACCTAGAGCTCACACAACAAGATCAATAATGCACGGCCTGCCTGCTGGCCCATACCACGAAACTTTCCAGCCAGACTACACTGACAGCGAGCAGCTGCTCAAAGTACTGGATGAACTTCGGACTGCGCAACCAGTAACCAGACCAACCAACATCACTAAACTGCGCAGTAATTTAGCAATGGTAGCCTCTGGTGAGTCGGGGCCACTAATAATAGCGGGCAACTGCTCGGAGCCGCTGGTTGACCCAGCAGACTACGATAAGAAGACAGCTGAGAACCAACTACTTCTAGATCGTATGGTAGACGCCATTCCAGACGGAGTTCATGTACTACGAAGTTGTGGTCAGTTCACCAAACCAAGATCTAACGAATTTGAAGAACTAGACGATGGAAGAAAAATCGTCTCACATATGGGACAGGGTGTTAATGGCACTGACCCAACAGACAGACAACCTGATCCCAACAGACTATTAGCCGGAGCTTTACAGTCTCGGGCAACTGCTGAGGCTTTGCGTCAAGCTAATGGGCAACAAATGATATTCTTCGCTCACGAAGCCTTGAATATTGCCTACGAACAACCTTTCATAGCTAGACATGCTGGCAAAAAGTTTCTACTATCAACTGACATGCCGTGGATTGGCTACCGCACCAACTCAGCGGACGGACCAATTGCTTCAATGCTGTCGGGTATCGAAAATCCAGTTGGCGTCAAGCTGGGACCAAACACCACAGCCGAACAGGTTGAACGGTTAACCGAAGTATTAAATCCTGAACAAGAACTAGGTAAACTAGTATTAATGCTTCGTTTCGGCAAACAGTACATCGATGAACTGCGAAACACCATCGATGCTATAAATAAGTACTGTCCTGAATCGATCGTAGTTGTTGATCAGCATGGCAACACCACTACTAACCAAGCTGGTCAAAAGATCCGTAGTGTATCCGGTTTCGTTGAAGAAGTTGAAACAGTAGCAGAGGAAATGAACTTTAGCGGACGGATGCTTAATGGAATACATGTTGAGGCTATGGCAGACAATAGCCGCCTTGAGTGCGTGGACAGTCCAGATCAGACCCCAACTCACCCTGGGAATATTGATCCTCAGCTTAACCCTAGACAACTTTCTACAGTGCTATCATCTGTTGATGAAGTGTTGCAATAAACAACATATTAATAGAGAAGTTGTCTATGTATAATAGATAACGTAATGCAGGATAGCTCAGTAACTAATAGATAGAGAGAGAACTATGAGTAAACCAGTAATATTAACCGGTCTACGGGCCAATAACCAACTCCACCTTGGTAATTACCTAGGTGCCTTGCTCCCTATTGTTAAATTACAGAAGCAATACGCTGGTCAGTATCAGATTAACCTGTTTGTACCTGATCTACATAGTTTCACCACACCTATTGACCACAGTAAGCTCTATGAACAGTCTTTAAACAATATTAGGCTGTTTATAGCAGCAGGGCTAGACATTAAGGATCAGGATACCTATATCTATCGTCAAAGTTTTGTTCCGGCACATAGTGAACTAACGGTCATATTAAACAGCTTCACCTACATGGGGGAACTTAGTAGAATGACCCAATTCAAGGAAAAGGGCAGTGGACAATCGAGCGTTTCTGTCGGGCTATTCGACTATCCAGTACTAATGGCTGCTGACATTCTACTGTACGGTGCCAAATATGTGCCGGTCGGAGCCGATCAGACTCAGCACGTTGAGCTAGCTAGGGACATAGCTATTCGCTTCAATAACAAATTTGGTGACATATTTGTATTACCGGAGGCTGAAAAACAGCAGATTGAGTTCGCTCACTCTACCAACCGTTTACGCATCAAGGATTTACAAGATCCCAGTAAAAAGATGAGTAAATCAGCAGGTAGTGACAAAGGCATAATTTTCCTCGGTGATGATCCAGAAGTGGCCCGCAAAAAGATACTATCCGCTACTACCGATAGCTTCGGTGAAATAGCCTATGATCATGAAACTCGCCCTGGTATTAGTAACTTAATGGATATATTGTCAGCACTGAGCGGAACACCACTTGCCGACGTCCAGCAAAAATACCAAGGCTTAAGCCAATACGGCGAATTCAAAAAGGATGTTGCCGACGCTGTAGTGAACTTCCTAAAAGATTTTAACAATAAGCTTCAAGCTGTTGACGACCAACTATGCCTGGATAAAATTAGCCAATCTGAAAAAGAGGTGAATCAGTTAGCTAACCAAACACTAGCCAAAGCCCAAAAAGCCGTAGGGCTCAGACAGTAACTGGCAGATATATTATGAAGATCATAGCTAACAAAGACTATCCTCGATTAGACCTCTGTATTTCAGACAATATAGAGGATTTAAGTCGTTCTTTTATTAGCGCCCTCTGCGACCAAGGAAAAGTCCAGCTAAATAACACAACCAAATACAAGCCATCCATAAAGGTGAAAGATGGTGACCGTATCGAAATAGACTATGACTTTGAAACCAAGCCAACAGTTGAAGACATCAAACTGGATATAATATACCAAGACGATGACTGTTTGGTAGTTATCAAGCCAGAAGGGGTACTGACGCATAGTAAAGGCAGGTTTAATCCGGAAGCTACGGTATCTAGCTTCATTCGTCCTTTCACTACAGGCATGTCAGATAATAGAGGCGGAATAGTACATCGACTAGACCGGGTTACCTCCGGACTTCTAATCTGCGCTAAGCAACAATCTGCTATGGACTTTTTACAGCGTCAATTTGCCGAGCGTAAAGTAGAAAAAACCTACGTCGCCGTAATAGAAGGAACCCCTAGTAACCTAGAAGCAATTATAGATATGCCTATCGAGCGAAACCCCAAAAAACCGCAAACTTTCCGGGTTGGACCTAACGGCAAGCCGGCTAAGACCCGTTATAAGGTAATCCGTAGCAATGATCAATATTGCCTAGTAGAGCTATATCCAGAAACCGGCAGAACCCACCAGCTAAGGGTGCATTTATCTCAAATCGGTCACCCTATCGTAGGCGATACCCTCTATGGCGGCCAGCCTGCAGACAGAACCTATTTACACGCCAGAAAACTAAAACTTCAACTACCAAGCAAAAAAGATAAAGAATTCTCAGCCCCACTACCCAAATATTTTGAAGAAAAGGTATAACCCGTGGAACTTTTGCTTAATTCCAAGACTAGAATTGATGTTGAGCGTTTTATCAAAAAACCCAGTCACGCTTTAATATTGGAAGGCGTAGCTGGAGGCGGAAAGAGCACCTTGGCCAAGCACATCGCCTCCAACGTACTTGATAGCGATACCGCAACTCTTCTTAAGAATTCAAAACTAAAAATTGTTAGATCAACTGAAGACACAAAGTCTAAATCTATTTCTATTGAATCAATCCGTGAAATAAATAAATTCCTAGTGCTAAAATCTATCCACAACCAACCCTACAACCGAGCTGTAATAATAGAAAACGCTGAGCAAATGGGCCACGAAGCCCAAAACGCATTTCTAAAAAACCTCGAAGAACCGCCCAGCGACACTGTCATTATCCTCACTTGTAGCAACACCAACCAAATCATGTCAACTATACTATCTAGGGTGCAGCGCATTAAAGTTCTGCCCGCCAGTCAAAAAGATGCCACGGAATATTTCAGTGACAAATTTGACCATCGAGCCATAAATAAAGCATTTTTATTGTCTGAAGGGGCTACCGGCTTAATGACAGCTCTCCTAGAAAACCAAAGCGACCACCCCCTAGTAAAAAATATTGCAACTGCTAAGGATATCTATTCCAAGACTGTTTTTGAACGCCTGAACATGGTCGATGGAATTGCCAAAGATAAAGACATCCCTGGTTTACTACTAGCCCTAGAACGAATAAGTCATGCAGCACTAGTAAGCTCAGCAAAACGTAATGATAACACCGTACCTGCCTGGAAAGAACGCCTCAAATTAATCCTACAGTCTCAAGAATGTATTCAACACAACCCAAACAGTAAGCTTTTATTGGTTAATCTATTTATTAACCTCTAAAGCTGGTAGTTTTTACTAAATACAGCAACTAACGTATAATAGACGCAATGTTAGAACTATTAATTCTAGTATTCTTCGGCTTTCTAGTTATCCGAACCACTAAAGGTGACGATGATGAATTCGGTGCCTTGCCACGAAAAATCACCGACAAAGTAGGAAAGTTGTGGGATGTTGCCCATCAAGGAATGCGTGAAAACCGATTCTTGCGCGCCGAGAAAGCCTTGCTAACTATTCTAAAAATAGATACTAGAAACGCTGCCGCCTACAACCGACTAGGAATTCTTTACGCCAAACAAAAAGAATTTAAAGATGCTATTGACTGCTTTGAGATTGCCTCCAGTATCGAGTCAACCCCATCGAGCCTTCACAACCTAGGACTAATCTACTACGAGACCGAAAATTATGAAAAAGCTGCTATTGCCTTCGAACAAGCCTTGAAGCTAGAAGATAAGCTAGCCGCTCGACACATTGCCTACGCTAAAGTCCAAGAACAACTTGGTAACAGTAAGTTAATGATATCCGAACTAAAAAAAGCAGCCGAGCTTGAACCGAATAAAGAAACCTATGAGCTCCTACATAAAGCCTACACCCAGAGCGATATGCAAATAGAGGCGGATGAAATAGAACAAAAACTAAAAAAATTAATCGTACCTTCAGGCAAACCAAAAAAAGTAGCTCGTCCGAAACGCGTTGTAATTTAACCCCTGTAATGCTACACTTATCTAGTGTTAATTCCTGCCGCCTTAGCTCAGCTGGTTAGAGCGACGGTTTTGTAAACCGTAGGTCATCGGTTCGAATCCGATAGGCGGCTCCATGCAGGGTTAGTGAAGCGGTCAAACACGACAGACTGTAAATCTGTTGGCATATGCCTTCGTAGGTTCGAATCCTACACCCTGCACCATACTACGAACATACAAAACCCTACAGTGAGGGTTTTTTGCATAAAGATCATTTATTTCGTGTAGACTAGTGACAATGACCAGCGATACAACAGATCCGAACGACAAAAGGTCTAGTATAAATATTGATGACATCAATATTCAATTCGGCGGGCAACACCCACCAAAAGACGAAGAATTGATGTCTATCCTAAAAGACGCCTACCAAGCAAAGATTAAATGCCGAAGAGCAGTTGTGAAGTTGGATTTAATCCAGCCTTTTTCAGATTTTAAACCAGAAATTAGCAGTAAATTTAGAGCAGATTTCCTAAAAGGCTATTTAAATCTCAAACCGCCTGAGCTGTTTGTCTATCAAAAAGATAATAAATTCATTATGAGTGATGACTACAGCTCTTACTACATGTACAAAGAAGTCCAGGCTGAAACAGCGCTGTGCGTGATACTAGGTGATTTCAAGAAAAGTTCAGACATAGTTACAGGCCCAGAGTTCAACTTAGATCCTCCTACTATCGAAGTAGCCAAGTGAGCTTTATCTATATAAGTCATTGCTAATTTTACATACCAAAATTCGTATACAGAAAATATCTCTTATGCTAATATTCTATTAAAGATAAGTAATAAGTTTGTGGAGGACTATGCCCGAGAGCGATCGAACCCCTGATAGATTTTGGCGTGTTGAAGTTTCAGACCAGCCTACTCAATCCTCATCAGTTTGGGATGTTCGAGCTCCAGAAGCCACGGCAGCACGATTGGCTGTTTGTTCGTATGCTAGCTTCCTGGGAGGCTATCCTGAGCAACAGATTCTAACTCCCGATCATCCTAGAGTTAATGGAGGAACATTAGTCAATACAAACGAACTAGAAAAACCGCCCTATAGCCTACTATTTCATCCCAAATGGGAAAAAGAAGAAGAGGAAGAAGAAGAGGTACCTATAGTAGTCCTGATTAGTGCCGTATATATTGAACCAGTAACAGCATCCATGCCTAAAGAGCCAACTCCAGATTTTCGGTTTAAGCCAAAAAACTAGTCTTGGGTCTTTGGAAAAAGTCAAAATAACAGGTATAATAGGCCAAGTTAAGCCATCTTAGCTCAGGGGTAGAGCACTTCCATGGTAAGGAAGGGGTCTCGGGTTCAAATCCCGAAGATGGCTCCATACAAACCAGTTTGTAATTATCTATAATTTAAGACTGGTAAATTATCAGTCAATCTGTTAAAATAAATTCCTATGGCAAAGAAAACCGATAAACGCAAGATTCTTGGACTAGTGTGCGAAGAAACCGGACACCGTCATTACTACACGTCCAAAAATACTATGAATACTCCAGACAAGCTACGGCTTAGAAAGTATAACCCTATTCTACGTAAACACACTTGGTACAGTGAAACCAAGAAATCTCTAGGACGTAACGAAGTAAAGAAATAGTTAACCAATTTATTGGTAACTAAAATCTATCATGTCAGCCAACAATCGTATCCATCCGATCAAATACTTGGCGGCTCCACTGCTCGCCGGCTCACTGGTGCTTGGATGCAGTAACCCCGAACTGGGTACTCAACAAAACGAATACTGGGAACAACCGCCTGGCCAAGATGACAATTTATGTACGACAGCCGACCTTAGCGTTGGAGAATTTCAGGTAAGTCAGTTAGTCGCCGAAACTCAAGAAGATATTTTTTCAAATTACTTAAGACCGATGGACGGTTATTTAAACCAGCAATCTACACTAGAAATCATAGACAGCATCGATCAAGAGTATGGGATAAGAGTAAGTTTTCCCGATGAACCGTCAGAAGTATCTATTTATCAATATGAAACCCTAGCGGGTGACGATGAAGCAATGCGTAGCGCAGTAACCACTAACCTGCAAAGTCTCATGGAGGCCTTACAGCTGTTTTCACCAAACTTAATAAGAGCCCTGGATGCACCAGAAATTATCTATGTAAAAAATATTAGTCGTAAAGCAGAATTTAATGATAATCAGGACAGCCTAGAAATAGCTGGAGGCATGTACGATTTAGCCGAAGGTAAAATCTATGTTGATATGGCTAGTGCAATAGATAATTCAACATTCTTTAGCGAAACCACTGCCGTTGTAGTACACGAATTAATCCATGCTATAGATGCTCAGCTACTATGTGGTAGTACCGACGTCGACGTAGACTTAGCTATTGAGCAATACAATACAATAAACTACCAAGGATTTAGGGGGTTTGAAGAAACTATAGAAGATAAATACATTCTACCCTCCGAAAACAGAGTATTCGTTAACGACTACGGTGCAACTAATGTTTCTGAGGATCGAGCCACGATACTGGAGTGGACACTAGTCGATCGGGGGATAATCCAACCAACCGATCCTGATGCAAATTCGCCACTAGCCCAGAAACAAGCAGAGCTATTATCCCGCCTTGAAGATCTTTGCCCCGGAACAATACAGTTCATTGAGCAAAGAACTGATCTACTGCGTAGTGGAGTTGCCCATAACTATAACTACCGCGGTATAGACGGCGTCTACAACGAATTGGATCTATATATTAGCTCTGAGCTATTCCCAGACGAACAATTATCTGGACATGAGATATTAACCCGCGCCAAAAAACTAGGCCTACATCTAGAAATTCTAAGTAATGGTGTCCTAGAAATAGATAATCCTTTCAATATTGAGTCTCAACATGTTGAGTCGCCAATCCTAATCAGGAATCCCGGAGGTGAAGTTACAGCCGTAGCCTGGGGGAATGACACTTATACATTCTCAGATAACTCCGAACAGACTATAGATATTTCTCGACAAACAGAAGTACACTATTTTGATCAAAACCGTATGACTATAAGACATGATTCCAGGCAACCAGCCATTATAACTGGATCATTAAAAGCCAAGACCGTTGAAATACCGGACAGAGAATACGGTTCAATGACAACCATGGCTCTTGGTATTAATCACGTTCAGTCCCGTCAAATTTATGAATCAAATGAATATATCGCCAGACGATATCCAAACACCTTATAAGCACGACCAATTAAAATTACAACATTTTTTGTAATCTGTTAGGTTTGACATATAAATACCAGCATGTAAGATAGTCCTTGTGCCATTTTTTTGTGAGGAAAAAGTGGAGCAAATCCCAACCTGCCAATAAACAATATTAATATCATGCAGGGCACTTTGGGACAAAAGGAGGAGTATATTTATGTCAATCAAAAAAATCGCTTTTTTAGCGAGCTTTGCTCTGGCTGTCGGCCTATTTTTCGGTGGACCAAGCACCAAAGCAGTAGAAGCTGCTGAGCAAACCAAAACTAATAAAAAACCAGCTAAAGTAGTGGTTGAAGTGCAACCAGGCGATAGCTTATCTAAAATTGCTAACAAGAAAAAAACAACTTACCAGCGAATTTTCTACGCTAACAAATCAATCGCTGATCCTGACATTATTCACCCAGGAGATAAATTACGGATTCCTAGCAAATCCGAAAAGCTAAAGAAACGAGCTATTCCAAGCAACCAAGCGCCAAAGCCACAGACAAGAGTTCAATCGACTTCAAGTAGCAGTCAGCAAAGCTATCAAGCTCCAGCAACTACGCCAACCCCAGCGCCAGCTGTTAGTAGTAACGCGGTTAGTGGTAGTGTATGGGATCGACTAGCTAGTTGTGAATCAGGTGGAAACTGGTCAATAAATACTGGCAATGGTTACTACGGTGGTGTGCAGTTTAGTGCCGCAACCTGGCGTGCAGTTGGTGGAACTGGTTTACCGCACCAACACAGTAAAGCTGAACAAATAAAACGAGCTCAAATTCTTCAGGCCCGAAGTGGCTGGGGACAATGGCCAGCCTGTTCTAGCATGCTAGGTCTGCGCTAAGTCGTAAGATAAAGAAAACTAAACTATCAAAGGATAAATCACCAGCAAGCTCCTCACTGTCTTCTGGTGATTTAATATATAAAGCAAGATTACAAATTCAGATAAGCATAGAATAATTGGCAGGGGTACGTGGAATCGAACCACGATCTAAGGTTTTGGAGACCTTTATACTAGCCGTTGTACTATACCCCTATAAAAGAACTACCTAATTATACCAGTAATTGCTTGAGTTAACAGTTGTAAAAACTAAGTTTACCTCTTTAGATTGTAACAGGTTTGCTATACAATATACCTACTATGAGTAAAATCACCACCACCAAGCCGGTGTTAATGCTATTGTACGGCTATCCTGGAGCGGGTAAGTCTTACTTCGCTCGACAGCTTAGTAAAACTCTTGGCGCTGCCCATCTGCAAGCCGATAAACTACGCGGTGAACTATTTGAGAAGCCACAATATGACAAGCAAGAAGATGAGTTAATCGATCATCTAATGATCTACATGGCTGAGGAATTCCTAAATGCTGGAATGAGCGTGATCTATGACACCAATGCAGCTCGTCTAGCTCAACGCCGTGAGCTAAGAAACGTTGCTAGTAGCGCTAAAGCAGAATCTATTCTGGTCTGGCTACAAATCGATTCAGCCAGCGCCCAAGCTCGCCTAAACCGACGTGATAAACGAAAATCTGACGATAAATACGCCAAAGATTACAGCGAAAAGTCTTTCAAAGAATATATTCATAAAATGCAAAACCCTAAAGACGAAGACTATATCGTAATTAGCGGAAAACATACCAGCAAAATGCAAACCAATGCAGTTATTAAAAAACTACTGGACCTAGGAATAATTAATCGTCTTAGTGCCGCTTCAAGTGTTGTGAAGCCAGGGTTAGTTAACTTAATACCAAACCAGCTAAAAAACGGACGGGTTGATGAATCCAGGCGAGACATCTATATCCGCTAATTGAAAAATACCCTGAATAATGGCCAGTCGAATCATCCAGATCCCAGAAGTCGGAAACGTAAAGTTAACAAAACGAGCTAGCTCCAAAGCAATTCGCATTTCTCTAGCCGCTAATGGTGAAATCAGAGTAACGTCTCCCAAATGGGTACCAATGCCCATGATAGTTAAATTCGTTATCAGCAAACGAAACTGGATCGCTAAAAACAAAAAAGAACAAACACTATTTAAGGACAATCAGCTAATAGGAAAAAGTCACCAACTAAGATTAATTGCTTCTAAGGAAGTATCTAATATCAGCAGTAGAATAAAAGACAATCAGCTAAATCTGAAACATCCTGCCAGACTTAGCGCAAGCTCACCTGAGGTTCAGGACAAAGCCAGGTCACTGGCTGTTAAGGCCCTTCGCCTACAAGCTGAAGATGTATTGCCAGACCGCTTGCGTGATCTAGCTGCCCAACACCAATTTGAGGTCAAAAGCATCGCTATTCGCAACCTAAAAGCACGCTGGGGTAGCTGTAATTCAAAAAAAGAGATTACTCTAAATCTATACCTTATGCTTCTGCCGTGGGAGCTAATAGATTACGTAATTCTTCACGAGTTGTCGCACACCAAAGCTATGGATCACGGTAAGGATTTCTGGGCAGTCTTCGAAGCTGTATTACCTGATGCCAAACAACTAAGACGTCAGATTCGACAATTTCAACCTAGTTTCTAGAAATAGATTGACAATTACAGCAATTCTCTGGTAAAGTTGACTTGACGGAACTGAAGATTATCAGTTCTTTTTTAATTTGTGAGGAAATAAATTGGCTGACAAGACACAGAAACCTAGCTCTGCAAAAAAGGGCAACCCGACTAAAAAAAGACGGGTTCGAAAAGTTGAAACTGTTCGGGAGCGAAATAGCAAAGCAGCTACTAAGGCCGGAAAATCTACGTTATTCGGTAAGCTACGAAGTAAGATTAGTGCATTTTTTAGCAATCTAGTTAGAATCGGCAAAAAAGAAATCTATCTGCCACTGCCAGACAACAAATTTGGCCGGTTCTTAAACAAACGTCGTAGTTTAATGCCCAGATACTTCATAGAATCATGGCAAGAGCTAAAGCTAGTTACTTGGCCTAACCGTAAGCAGACCTGGCAATTAACCTTCGCGGTATTCATGTTTGCCTTTATTTTCGGAGCTTTAATCACGGTGGCAGATTATGGATTAGATAAAATATTTAGAGCAGTACTAGTTGAGTAGCTAAGGAGAGATGATGAAGAAAAGATATAACACAACTAAACAATGGTATGCCATCCATACCTACAGTGGCTATGAAGAAAAAGTAGCGGAAAGCATTCGGCAAAGAGCTGAAAGTTTAGATATGAAGGATAAGATCAATCAGATCTTAGTTCCTAAAGAAAAGATGATCGAAATTAAGAACGGTAAACGTAAAGTAGTTGAAAAGCGAATTTTCCAAGGTTACGTTATTGTTCAAATGAAGCTTAGCGAAGATGCTTGGTATATTGTCCGAAACACTCCAGGAGTTACTGGCTTTGTGGGTACCGGTACAGATCCAACACCAATCGCTGACGAAGAGATGGAAAAAATCAACAAGCGAATGGGCCTAGAGCAACCTAAACACAAAATTGACTACAAAGTTGGCGATGTCGTCAACATTACCGACGGACCTTTCAAGAGTTTTGATGGAACTATCAATGAAATTGACTCTGCTAAAGGTAAGCTAAAAGTACTAGTAAACATGTTTGGCCGAGAAACACCCGTAGAACTCGACAGTCTGCAAGTTAAAAGAGTTTAACAATACTCCTTTTAAAATTTGTTGTCTATTCCTAGACTATTTCTAGACAACAAGTGTAGCTTTATAGTATAATATCCAAGTTACAAGCGCTGCTAATGCAGGCGCAATCATAAATATTAGTTATTAATGGCCAGCTTCATCCGTTAATAACAAAAGTAGTGGAGAACAAATGGCAGAAAAGAAAGTAAAAGCAAATTTAAAGATGAAAATTCCAGCTGGAAGAGCTAGTGCAGCACCACCAGTTGGTAGCACCCTTGGTCAATACGGTGTAAACATGATGGATTTCATTAATCCATTCAATGACGCTACAAAAGACATGCAAGGTGCTACAGTAACCGCCCATATTACAATCTATGACGATCGTTCTATGGACTTTAGAGTAGTTGGTGCCCCAACGGATGATCTAATTCGAGCTAAGCTTGGAATCCAAAAAGGATCTGGTAAGCCTAACAGTGAAAAGATCAGTAAGAAACTATCTGATTCAGCTTTAACTGAAATAGCTGAGACTAAAGCTAATGATATGAACACTGACGATGTTGACGCTGTTAAGAAGATGGTAGCAGGAACAGCCCGAAGTATGGGTGTTGAGATTGAGCAGTAATTAACAACAAATAGTAATACTTAATTTGTGGAAGAGGAAACTCGCTAGCACCACGAAAGGAATACAATGGCAGAAGATAAGAAAACTAAATTAGATAATACCGAAGCAGAAGCGACAGTAAAATCTTCAGACGCTTCCACAGATAAACCTGAAGTCGCTAAAGAAGCAACTGCTAAAGCCGGAAAGCGTAGCGCTAAGGCCCTAAAAGAACAAGCCGAAAAAGAAGCTAAAGAAGAGCGTAAAGCTCAAAGCAAAGAAGCTGACAAAGATGAAGCCGCCAAGAAGGCCAAACCAGCGCCAAAGACTCGAAGTCTATTAGAACGACGTGGCAAAAAATACCGCAAATCTGCTGAAAATATTGATTCTAGTAAAGAATACAGCTTAGTGGAAGCTATAGCCCTAACTAAGAAAACCAATCCTGCTAAATTCGATGCTACTGTCGAACTACACGTCCGCCTTAACGTCGATCCGCGCCAAGCAGATCAGAACATTCGCGGTAACGTAACGCTTCCAGCTGGTACTGGAAAAACTCTAACTATTGCAGCTTACGTTGACGGTGACGATGTCGAGAAAGCCAAAAAAGCTGGAGCTGACATAGTTGGAACTGAAGAAATTGAGAATAAGATCGCTAAAGGCAACCTAGATTTTGACGTTCTAGTTGCCACTCCAATGCTAATGGCCAAACTAGGTAAGCACGCTCGAGTTCTTGGACCACGCGGTCTAATGCCAAACCCAAAAAGCGGTACGGTTACTGCCAACGTAGCTAAAGCAATCAAGGAATCTAAGGCTGGTAAAGTTGAGTTTAGAGTGGATAGCACCGGAATAGTGCACCTCGGAGTTGGAAAAGTTAGCTTTGAAGATGACAAGCTAAAACAAAATATTGACACCGTTCTCTCAAGCATTAAGACCAGTAAGCCTACTGGCATCAAGGGCAACTATTTTAAGTCTATGTACTTAAGCAGCTCTATGGGACCTAGCGTAAAAGTCGTACTTTCTGACTTAAACTAAGCAGATCACTACACTGATTCTTTAGGCATAAAATGTGATGTAATATTAGCCATTTTGTTTGTCCTAAACGCTAAAACTTCGTACAATGTATGGAAGATTACGGAGGGAGTCAGTTTTGGGAGTATACAGCAATATCCAGATTCGTCAGGCCTTAAAAGATGGCCATATTATCTGTGAACCATTTAATGCTAAACAAGTAAGTCAGGCCAGCCTGGACGTCACTCTTGGCTACTATTACTACCGTACTGATAGGGTGGGAGAAAACACCATCTACAACCCTTTTGATGAAGCATCGGTCAACAAATACTTCGATGGACCGCACAAGGCCGTCACCCACAAAGAGTGGTGCGACAACAATGGCCATAAACTTCTCAAAGGGATACCTGGTGACCATCCGGTCATTCCTTTGCGTCCTGGAGAAAGAATACTAGCTCATACTCATGAGTTCTTTGGCATTCTGCCTCCCGGAGCCTGCGAAATTAAATCACGCTCCAGTTGGGGAAGAAATGGAATCGCAGTTTGCTTTGACGCTGGCTGGATAGACCCTGGCTATATTAACCGACTTACCCTGGAAGTCTTCAACCTAAACCAACACAAAACAGTGCTGTTACCAGTTGGTGAGCGAATCGCTCAAGCTGTTTTTTATGAAACAGGCGAAGTTGAAGGTAGCTATGGTCAGGGAAGAGACAGCGGATTTAGCGGAAAATACCAATCCGGTACAGAACTAAAAGACCTTATAAAGAACTGGAAGCCGGAATTAATGCTACCTAAAGCCTACCTAGACAAACGCTCCAAACCAACAAAAATTAAAGGACTCCGAGGTGATTAATCCAAACTCACCAGCAACAACCGGTGGGGAAAGGTTAATCAATGAAGCAAAATAGTCAAACCAACGACAACAAAGACAACGGAGTGTTCATAGTTATTGAAGGAACTGATGGTTCCGGAAAGGGCACTCAGTTTAAACTGCTAAAAAAACGCTTGGAGGATAATGGCTTTCCAGTGTCTGTTTTTGACTTCCCACAGTACCAAAACGAATCTAGTTTCTTTGTCCGGGAGTATTTAAATGCTAAATACGGCACCGCTGAAGAGGTCGGACCCTACACCGGCTCTTTGTTCTATGCCTTAGATCGCTACCAAGCAGCGCCCGAAATACGAGCCGCACTGGATAAAGGCCATATTGTTTTGGCCAATCGCTTTACTGGCAGTAACATGGCTCATCAAGGAACTAAGTTCAATAACCAGCAGGAAAGAAAAGGCTACTTTATTTGGCTAGATAACCTTGAGTTTGAAATGCTAAAGATCCCTAGGCCAGATCGCAATATTGTGCTTCGAGTACCGGCTGAAACAGCCCAAAAGCTGGTTGATCAAAAAGAAAAACGTGATTACACCGATAAAAAACGTGACATCCACGAAGCTGATCTTAACCACCTAACTAAGTCTGTACAGGTATATGATGATCTATGTAGCATGTTCCCCGAAGACTTCCAGCAAATCGATTGCGTACGAGGCGGAGAATTATTAGATATTGAAACAATTAATAACTTACTATGGGAGACTGTTTTGCCAATACTACCAACTAAAGAAAAGTCGAAAATAGCAGAAGATAACCAAGGACCGTTACTACTAAAAGCCAGCACTGGTGAATACACTATTACCACTGCCGGTGAGCAATTCTTAAACAAATCTGTGACCAATAATCAAGACAATGTCTATGCTTTCACTGACAATCTAAGCACCACCATGATAGCCGCCGCCATGGCTAGACTAAGTCGTCGTGGTGACGATATGCGTATAACCCTGCTTGATGAATTCGCCGGAAAAACCTCTAAGGATGAAAAGCTACTGCAAAGAGTAATTACTGCTTACGGCGATGATTCCGTTCAACAATTAGTTGGTATCCACCTGGTAGTTGAAAATGCATCTAACCTACTAACCAAGAAACTAGAGTGGGGAAGATTAGCAGCTTACCTAGAACAATCGACTCGCTATATCTACTTTGATCAGAAAGATAAAGATGGCAAATATAAATACCTAGTGCCGGATCACTTCAGCGAAGACATTAAGCAAAGCTACGTTAAAACAATGGACACCATTTTCGACAAATACTCTGAAATGGTTAGAAAATTAACCGACTATGTACGAAGTAACTCTAGCACCCCAAAAGAAGAGCAAGATATCGCTTGGAAAGGTGCCACTAGAGCCCAAGCCTGTGATGCTATCAGGCCAGTGTTGCCGGTAGCCACTAAAGCTACAGTTGGTATCTACGCCTCAGGTCAAGCTCTAGAAAGTTTAATTATGCACCTGCAAAGCGATAAGCTACCAGAAGCAGTCCAGACTGGAGACCGACTACTGCAAGAAGCCCGGAAGATTATTCCAACCTTCCTAGAGCGAGCCGACCGACCAGATCGTGGCGGAGCCATAATTGCTTACCGAGCCAACACCCACTCGGCTATGCAAGAGGTTGCCGATAAATACCTACCTCCAAATTATGGTCAACAGGATGAAGCAGTGGTCTTAAGTGATTGCTGGCCAAAGAACGAGCTAGACCTACTACCGGACATGCTCTATGAACACAGCCATCTTTCATTAGCTGAAATAGAGCAGGAAGTAAGTAAATGGAGCTATAAGCAAAAAACTGAAGTATTTAATAAATACATGGGTGAAAGATTAAATCGTCGTCACAAACCGGGTCGAGCTTTAGAAAAAGCTCACTATAGCTGGGATCTAATGTGCGACTACGGAATATTTAGAGACCTACAACGACACAGAATGGTTGATGATCTAGAGTGGCAAGCATTGACCCCTCGCTATGGTTATGAAGTTCCAGAACTAGTAGAGGAAGCTGGACTAGAAGAACTATTCCAAGATTGCTTCGACCTAAGCCTCAACCTGCATAGCCAGTTAATAAGTGCTGGATACGAGATCGAAGCACAGTACGCTACTTTACTTGGGCATAAAATGCGCTGGAAGATAACCTACAATGCCCGTGAAGCATTCCATCTGCATGAACTAAGAACTAGCCCTCAAGGCCACCCCGGATACCGTAAACTCGTAATGCAGATGCATCAAAAGCTGGCCGAGCAACACCCAATGCTGGCTGAAGCGATGCGTTTTGTTAACACCTCCGAAGACGCCGAACTAACCAGACTTGCAGCTGAAAAATATACCCAGTTCAAACTTCAGCAAATAAATTAGCGAAGTAGGCTTTCTATTAGCTATTGCGGTCGATTAAACGTCGTGCTATAACAGTACTGATGCATAACACAGCAACAGCTAATCGGATCGTCGCGTACGGAAGCAATAATCTGCTGCTGGTTTTAGATATTCTTAATCTTAAAGGGCTGTGTCCAAAATATATTGAAGCCTGAGCGTTACTAACGCCAACACAGCCCACATAGTTCAGGCTTCAATAGCCTGAATTTTAACTTAAAGGAATATTTAATGAGCCAAGACATTGAACAATTAGAACGAAAATACCCAATAATCTTCGAAGAGATAGCTGAAGATGTCTATTTTAATGGACAAGATTATAGCGGTGAGGTTATTACTGAGGTATATCAAACATTAGCTAATAAAGGGATAATTGTTGGACCAACTGTTGTATTAGAGTTAATTCATGATAGTGAAGTTGGCTACTCAATGACTGCTACGCCAATCGATGAAGCATTACAGCAAACACAGAGTAGTGATATCCAAAGTACTAGAACTATAGATCCATTAAGCCAAGGCATCTAGAATAATTCAGATAAGATAATAATTGATAAGAATAAAGGAGCAAAGAAAGATGAAAGCAAATCCTGATGGTTGGTTAGGTTGGAGAACTAGCGAAGTCGATCCTTTTGGATTAGACGAAGTACCGGAAAGACCAATACAAACTGAATCTAATCCAGGTCGAATAGTTTGTCCGGAAATTTCAAATTATCTGGCCAGCACAATACCAGAACTAAGAATAATTGGTGAACACCTAGCCAGTGGGCGTGATGGTCATCCTTTTAAAACTGACGACTACAACCAAGATATTCAGCCACTTACCATTGAGCAACGGCGACTGTCTTGACAGAGCCAGAACAAAGAGTAATATCTTAAGGTATGAACAAAATAGTAGCAATTATTGACATTATTGACCCGCTTACGCGGTAGATGTCGCTAATTGTCTTATAAAACGACCTCTCTACCAAGCAGAGGTCTTTTTTGTTTAGCTAGTTTAGCTAGCAAGAATAAACCAAATATTGAAAGGAGAACTATGCCAAAAACTTACGGACCATACGCAAGTTACCAAGATAGCAAAAATCTAGTATTTAGTGCTGGCCAAGTTGGAGCTAAGGAAGGCAAAGCACCAGAAAATATAACCGAGCAAACAACACTTGCCCTGCAAAACCTAACTGATGTTCTTAAACAAGCTGGCTCAGATTTATCTAAGGTAATTAAAGTAACCGTCTATTTAGTCAATATTGAAGATTTTGAAGCTATGAATAAAGTCTACGCCGAAGTTTTTGAGGCTAGTGGAAGTAGACCAGCTCGTAGTACCGTTGGTGTTAAGGAACTTCCTAGAGTTGCAGATAATAAACTATTGGTGGAAATTGAGGCAGTGGCTGAGAAACTATGAAAAAACAATCGACCCAACAATCGGCTCTAAAAGTTCACCCGAGCTTTTATGATTTAGTTAGTAGAACACCCTTACAAAAAGTCAACAAACTAAGCTTGCAGCTTGGCCAATCAATAAATTTCAAGCGTGAAGACTTACAGCCTATACACTCTTTCAAGATTAGAGGAGCCTACAACAAAATAGCTTCGCTGGGTGATCAGCAGAAAAAGGCCGGAGTAATTGCAGCCAGTGCTGGCAACCATGCTCAGGGCGTGGCCTTAAGTGCCAAGGAATTAGATATTCCAGCAGTAATAGTGATGCCTGAAACAACGCCGAGTATTAAAGTTGAAGCTGTAAAAAGCTACGGGGCTAAAGTAGTCTTAAGTGGCGATAACTATTCCGAGGCCTACGCAAAATGCCAAGAACTAATGAAAGCCAGTCCTATGACTTTTATTCATCCCTTTGATGACCGTATGGTTATTGATGGACAAGCCACGGTAGCCAAAGAACTCTTAGAGCAACACCCAGATCTTGACTATATTTTCGTCCCCGTTGGTGGCGGAGGACTAATCGCTGGAGTCGCAGAATACGTTAAAAAGAAGAGACCAGATATAAAAGTAATAGGCGTTGAGCCGGCTGACAGTAATGCCATGCAACAGTCACTTGCGACAAATAAAAGACTACAGCTAGACCATGTCGGTATTTTTGCTGACGGTGTAGCAGTTAAGCAAGTTGGGGACTTAACTTACCAACTAGCCAAACAATATGTAGATGAAATAATCACGGTCAGTGTAGATCAAGTCTGTGCCGCCATTAAAGCAATCTTTGAAGACAGTCGAGCAATTGTGGAGCCGGCTGGAGCTCTGTCAGTAGCTGGGGCCACAAAATACTTTTCTGAACTTAAATCCGAGAAGAATAAGCAAGTGGCCTGTATTTTATCTGGAGCCAACATGACTTTTGAAAGGCTCCAGTTCATAGCCGAGCGAACACTTATAGGTAGCGGCAAAGAAGCTTTGTTTGCTATTGAGCTACCAGAAAAAGCCGGGAGCCTGAGAAAACTTTGTCTTGACGTAATTAATGGTTTTTCAATTAGTGAATTTAGCTACCGCTATAAAGCCAGCCAGTCAACCAAGGACAAAGCAGTTATACTAATCGGGATTAACTTAAATCAAGCAGAAGACAAGAACCAATTAATCGCTAACCTAACAAAGCATCGATACAATTACTATGATCTAACCCTGGATGAAATTGCCAAAGAGCATATCAGACATATGGTTGGTGGCCCAAGTAAAGATAAAAATCAAGAGATGATACTGGAAGTCAATTTTCCAGAGAAACCAGGGGCGTTGCTAAAGTTCCTAGACACCATTAGTCAGAAATGGAGCATCAGCTTGTTCCATTACCGCGGACTAGGTGCCGATAAAGGCCGGGTACTAATTGGCTTTAGGGGAAATGACTGGTCAGAATTAAAAGAATCTTTAAAAGCTACTAATTATGAGTACCACAAAGTCGATTCAGAGAGTATAGAATTATTCTTGTAAAACAATCCATAAATAATTACAACTGAGTATATTGACAAACCACCCCAACAGAGGTAAAATACCTCCATCGTTACCAAAGACCGTAGCCGTGATATAAATTTTTAAAAATTAATATTACTTAATCAGCTACCTAGGTAGAAACATTTGTTTCAGACTTGCGCTACAGACGTAGCGGTAACGAGTCAATCAGGTCGAGTTGACAAACAATAAAACCCTAATAAGGACATTTAATGGCTCTTACAAAAGATAAGAAACAATCAGTAATAGAAGATGTTAAACAGCTTCTAGAAGATTCCAAAATGACAGTTGTCGCTTCCTATCCAGGAACTACTGTTAAAGCCATGCAAGCATTGCGCAAAGATGCCAAAGCTGAGGGAACTACTGTTAAAGTCATAAAGAACCGTCTAGTAATTAAGGCTATCCAGAGTAATGAAACTCTAAAAGACGCCGATACTAGCCAATTAAACGGTCAGTTAGTTTATGCCTTTAACGATAAAGACGAAGTAGCTCCAGCTAAATCATTAGCCGAGTTCGCTAAAACCAACAAAAGCTTACAATTTGTAGGTGGCTTTAGTGCTGAAGGCAAGTTCATGACCGCTGAAGAAGTTAGCGCTCTAGCTAAACTTCCAAGCAAGAACGAAATTGTTGCTGGTATTATTAACCTGCTAAATTCTCCAATGAACAATGCGCTTAGTGGCCTAAATGGAAACTTACACGGAATATTACAAAGCCTAGAGGCCAAAGCCTCCAATTAACGAAAGGAATAAATAATGGCAGACTTAAAGAAATTTGCAGAACAACTAGTTGGTCTAACTGTACTTGAAGTTAACGAACTAGGAAACATACTAAAAGACGAATACGGAATTGAACCAGCAGCTGCTGCTGTTGCCGTAGCTGGTCCAGCTGGTGGCGATGACGCCGCTGGTGCAGCTGCAGAAGAGAAAAGTGAATACGACGTAGTCCTAAAAGACGCTGGTTCACAAAAAGTAGCAGCTATTAAAGCTGTTAAAGAAATCACTGGTCTAGGCCTTGGTGAAGCAAAAGCTCTAGTAGACGGCGCTCCTAAGACTATTCTAGAAAAAGCTAAGAAAGAAGACGCTGAAGCAGCTAAGAAATCTCTAGAAGATGCTGGTTGTAGCGTAGAATTAGCTTAATCTTATTTTAGAAAAGATTACGATCTTCTAAGACAAGAAACACTAAATTACAGAGACCTGTTTCCGGGTCTCTGTTTTAGTTTATCCACAGCCTTAGCTCTTGCATTTTTGACACGTTTAACTATTCGTGATATTTTTATGTTAAGTGTTGATGAGACAATACTAAAAAGAGGACTAACGGAGAAACAAAAGGATACAAAAATGGCAGACGTACCAGAAAAACAAATAAAAAGAATGCGCAGTTTAATTCAAGAAGCAGAAACCAGCCTAGCAGCTGTTAAAGAGTTGCTGATTAGTTTAGTTGGTGAAGATCCTAATATTGTTACTCATGCTAAAGATGACAACCTCGGCAAGTCTGTCGAAGGTGTCTTTGACGGCCAGAACATGGTTGGATCTGACGGCAAAATGTATCCAGTACCAGCCAACTATGCCTCTAAATCTAAGTTAGTCCAAGGTGATATCCTCAAATTAACCATCGCTGATGATGGCACTTTCCTTTATAAGCAAATCGGTCCAATACCAAGAAAACAAGTTGTTGGAAATCTAGAACTAAAAGATGGTCATTACTTTGTTATTGTCGGTGAAAGATCATATCGAGTGCTACTAGCCAGCGTAACTTACTTTAAAGCCAAGCCAGGTGATCAGGTCAGTATCAACATCCCTGAGGATGACGATAATACTGAATGGGCTGCGCTAGAAGCTGCACTATAAGATCTTAGAGATAGATAGATAAGCACTGTTGTAATTGTCTATCTTATTTGTGTCGAGCTAAGTATCCATCGTATAATAAGATAACGACAAGGAGGATAAAGCTGGTTGCCAGTGGCTAGCTTATTATTAGATGGGGCAAGCATTATACCGAAAATATAGGCCAAAAAAACTCGGCGAGATTGTTGGCCAAGAACATATTACTACTACGCTTAGTAACGCTATAGCTAGTGGCTCTCTAAGCCATGCCTATCTACTAACTGGTCCAAGAGGCGTCGGGAAAACTAGTATTGCCAGAATTTTGGCTCATGAAATAAATAAGATCGAATATGATGAATCGGCTAATCATCTAGACATTATTGAAATTGACGCTGCCAGCAACCGCCGGATTGAAGAAATCCGTGAACTACGCGACAAAGTAAATGTCTTACCATCACAAGTAGAATATAAAGTCTACATCATCGATGAAGTTCATATGTTAACCAGAGAAGCCTTTAATGCCTTATTAAAAACCTTGGAGGAACCGCCAAAACATGCAATCTTCATCTTAGCCACTACCGAGGCTCATAAACTTCCAGATACAATAATTAGCCGAACTCAACACTTTACGTTTAAACCAATAGATGAAAATAGTCTAGCTGGACATTTAAAAACCATAGCTAGCGCTGAATCAATAGACATTGATGAGCCAGCCCTACAATTAATAGCTAGTCATGGTGATGGTAGTTTTCGCGATAGCATCAGCTTGCTTGATCAAATAGCTGGAACCGAGTCCAAAATTACTAGCGATACTATTGTACAGATGCTCGGCTTAGCCCCCAGCAAGGCTACTAATGAACTAATAGAGTCGCTTAACAACACCACACCAAAAGAGCTGATTCAAAGTCTTTTCGATCTACAGGAGCGAGGTGTCCAAGCTACCACCTTAGCAAACCAATTAGCTCAAGATATCCGCAGTAAACTAATAGACGATAGTAACTATCAACAACAGCGGTATTTAGATCTACTGGAAGAATTAATTAATATATCCAGCAGTCCAAAACCAGACAAACAGCTTGAAATTGTGCTACTTTCATTTGTATTAGCATCAAACCAAGACTCTGGGGCGAGCAAACTAGTGCAAGAACCTCAGCAACAACCAAAGCTGACTCAAGATAAGCCCCTAAACAAACAAGCTTCTAGTGAAAAAGCTGGTCATGCCGAAAAAACAGAACAAAAGGAAAAAACAGGGGAGAAGCCAGAAGATAAGAAAGAAGACAAACCAAAAACTAGTAATAGCGATATAGCCGAACACAAAGCCAAATCACCAGCCAGCGATCAGCCAACAATTGAATTCAATGCCCAAGCCTGGCCTCAGATATTGTCAGCCTTAAAAAAGAAATACAACACTCTCTACGGGGTGCTAAAAATGGCCGATACTGATTTTGAAGACAACAAACTAACTCTTTCCTTCAAATTCCCGTTCCATAAGAAAAAAATAGATGACCAGAAGAACAAAGCAATTATCAGTGAGATAATCGAGTCTATTACCGCCAATAAGCCAGAGGTTGTCGTTGATCTTATTATAGATAAAGAACAACCCAAACCAGCTTCAACTAAAAAAAGTAGTCATGTTTCTAACGTAAGCGATATTTTTGGCGGTGCTGAACTGCTAGAATCTTAAGTATATGAAACCAAATGAAGCTATAGTGCCACCACAAAGCCCCGAAGCAGAAGCTAGTCTTCTAGGGGCTATATTAATTGATAGTGATGCAATAGTTAAGATTGCCGATATTGTAAGCGCTGATGACTTTTACGATAAAAAACATGGACGGATATTCGAAGCTATCATCCAGCTGTATGAAAAACACAGCCCCATAGATGTACTTACTTTAGCTGATCAGCTAAAAAACTCTGGCTTTTTAGATTATGTAGGCGGAGCCGCCTATCTAACAGAACTAACTAACTATGTCCCAACGGCTGCCCATGCTGAACAATACGCCCAAATCATTGCTCAGAAAGCAATTCGGCGAAAGTTAATTAAAGTAAGTCAAGATACGGTAGAGATTAGCTACAACGAAGAACGAAATCTTCAGGAATTAATCGAGGAAGCTGAAACCAGACTATTTGAAGTTAGCCAAAAACACGTTAAACAAGATATTAGTAGCATTGAGTCAGTGCTTGGCGAAAGCTTCGATCGTCTTGATGAACTACATAAAGACAAAGGCAAGCTTCGAGGCATTCCAACTGGCTTTAAAGATTTAGACGGCATTCTAGCCGGCCTACAAAGATCCGACTTGTTTATTCTAGCCGCTAGACCATCAATGGGTAAAACTGCTTTTTCGCTAGCCCTAGCACACAGCGTATCACTAAAAGCCAAAGAACCAGTCCTGCTATTTAGCCTGGAAATGAGTAAGGAACAGTTAGTAGACCGTATGCTAGCCACCGAATCTGGAGTTGATGCCTGGGCGCTTAGAACTGGCAACCTTAGCGACAACGATTTTGAAAGAATTGGTCAAGCCATGGGCTCACTATCTGAGGCTCAGATATTTATCGATGACACACCGGGCATTACAGTAAGTGATCTGCGGACTAAAGCTCGCCGAGAAGCCCACACCCGACCACTCGGCTTAATTATTGTTGACTACCTACAGCTAATGAGTGGAGGCTCCAAGTTCGGTGGCGATGCCAATCGTGTTCAAGAAATATCGGCCATATCTAGAGGACTAAAGGGAATTGCTAGGGAATTAAACGTGCCTCTAATCGCTCTAAGTCAGCTATCTCGATCGGTAGAAAGTCGTAACCCGCAAATACCGCAACTACAAGACTTACGCGAATCAGGATCGATTGAGCAAGATGCCGACGTTGTAGCTTTCTTGTACCGCGAAGACTACTACAACCCAGAATCGGAAAGAAAAAATATTATCGATGTGCTTATTAAAAAACACCGTAATGGTCCGACTGGTGCTGTAGAACTCTACTTCAACCGCGAGAAACAGCAATTTAGATCTCTAGATAGTAAACGTAGCGATCCATTTGATTAGCCTATTTAACCCAAGCTCCAGAGAAAATATAAAAACAAGCGTCATGCTATAATTGGAAGTAGCACTATGTTAAAAAAATATCTAGTAAAGACCTATAGGTCATTGGACTGGCAATTAATATGTATATCGGCAATTATAATGCTACTATTACTGTGTTTATACGTCTTCAAGATTAGTAGCTTGGTTCCCGGTTTTACATCTGAGGAGAAACTGTTTATCAACGAATCGAATAGTATTAGGGCAATATTCGATAACCCACTATATGCACCACACAAAATAGTGCAATACATCATGATAAAGATCGATCATAACGGCTTTCTAGCCATGCGCCTGCCTTCAATCCTACTAGGAACTGTCACTATTGGAATCTTCTATACCATACTAAGGCGCTGGTTCAGTGTATTTATTTCAGTTATAACTACCATAATGCTGGCTACAAATAGCTTTTTTATCGCTAGCGTGCGTTATGCCTCTCCAGAAATATCTATATTAATGGCAGTACTGCTTATGGGCTATGGTATGTGGCTAAATACTCGTCCTTCTTCAAAGCTTGCTCTAGCCATCGGGATTGCGGTTTCAATTCTATGTCTATACACTCCAGGTTTAATCTGGCTATTTATACTATTTGTTATCTGGCAGAAGAAAAACATTATCGAGCTATTTCATATAGCCAGACCCTATCTACTACTTTCGATATTTATTATCTTGCTACTTCTAACACCACTATTGTTATCACTACTAAGCAACCCCGACAATATCCTAGCTTATCTAGGATTCCCGAGCCAGATTAAAGATAGCTTAGTGGAACTGCCAGCTAATTTGATTGGTATCCCTTACCAGCTGTTTTGGCAGGGTAGAGAAGCGGCTCAATTTAATATAATTGGCACACCCATTTTTGATATCTTTATATTATTCATGTTCCTGCTAGGCTGCTATTACTTCGTCATTGAAAACAAAAAGAAACTATCTATTTTTGTAATAGTCGGAATACTACTGATGCTAACTTTTATAGCTCTAAATGATTCCAAGTTCCTAGTACTTCTACTACCACTTACCTACATTGCGGTAGCTTCCGGTATAAACGAAATGCTAAATAAGTGGTATGTGAAATTCCCACATAATCCAATTGCTAAAGGACTGGCCTATAGTCTAGTGATTGTGGCCGTTGCTAGCTCCTGCTTTTATAACCTAAACAAATACTTTATAGCCTGGCCGCAGACACCCCAAACCAAGAAAATATTTAGACTGCCACCGAGCCCTAAAAAAGAAACCGTTGTACCAAAATAACGACTATTATTCACATACACCTGACCTAGTTTAATACGGTTTTAGAATGTCTTAGCTAGTCTTATAGACTACTACCACAACCTCTCTATAATTGTTATACTATGTTTTGTAATAAGGAGAAATATTGTGAGCCGTTTTGACCAAGCAAAAATGTTAATGAAAGTTAAGAAACTGCAAAAAGAATTAAAGAAAGAGATCATCACTACCGAAGAGGGTGATGGCGCTGTTAGAGTAGAAATAACTGGTGAACAGAAGATTAAAAAAATCCACATCGATCCTGAACAAGTAGATCTAGATGACATTGGTGAACTAGAGCGCTGGATCGAAGATGCCGTAAAAGATGGAATTGCTCAAAGTCAAAAACTAGCGGCTGAGCGGATGCAACCCTTCATGGGTGCTCTAGGCGACCTAGGTCTTTAAAGAAGTCTAATGCAGGTACTTCCAAAAGCCTTACTGGATGTAATCGAAGCCTTTGGGGTCTTACCTGGCGTTGGCCCGCGCTCTGCTGAACGCTTTGCTTACTATTTACTAAGGGCTGATCGCAGTGGCACCGACAAACTTAGCTCCAGCTTAGCCGACTTACACAAAAACATAGATTACTGTCCAAAGACTTTTGCCTTAATACCTAAAGGTCAGAAATACTCCGATCTATACACCGACCCAAAAAGAGATAAAAGTCTAATTGCCGTAGTTGCCGAGCCTTTCGATATTGTCTCAATCGAAAACACCAACGAATTTAATGGTACCTACCACGTACTTGGTGGACTAATATCTCCAATTGATGGAATCGGTCCGGAGCAACTTCATATCGATGAGCTAATCAAGCGAGTCGATGAGGACAAAGTTAAGGAAATAATCCTAGCTACTAGTGCCGGTGTTGAGGGTGAATCAACCGCCCTTTATGTCCAGCAACAACTTGGAGATCGCAAAGTAAAGATTAGTCGGCTAGCTCGGGGCTTACCAGTTGGGGTAGATATTGAGTATGCTGATCAAATAACCCTATCGCGAGCTCTAGAAGGAAGACAAACACTATGACCTCTAAGCGTTACCCAACCTACGACCAAGCTGACAAGATTAAAGAAATAGTCGATAACTCCGAACATATCGTAGTAATTCAAGCTGACAACCCCGACGCTGATAGTCTCGCCAGCGCTCTGGCTTTAGAAGAAATCCTAGGCAATATGGGCAAAAAAGTAACTCTCTACTGCGGTATAGATATTTCTAGTTATTTACGCTACATACCTGGTACTGATAGGGTCGTTAAAGACCTACCAAATAGCTTTGACAGCGCTATACTGGTTGACTGCTCAAGCATTAACCTGTTAGAGCAACTAGAGAAAAATGGTTCTATTGGAGCGCTAAGAACTAGGCCGTTTATAATAATCGATCACCACCAAATTGAGAACACAATCACCATCAACAGTACTGAAGTAATTGATCCTAGCTCGGTGGCTACCGGGGAGGTAATATATTTCATCGCCAAACAACTGGATTGGGAGATATCGGAAGCAGCTGCCAACCTACTTACCAGCTCGATACTAGCTGATTCGCTAGGCTTTAGCACCGAGAAGACGACTGCTCGACCTTTGCGAGTGGTCGCTGACTTAATTGATCTTGGCGCCAACCTAGCTCAGCTGGAAGAAATACGAAGACGGGGCATGTCCAAATCGATAGATATCATTAAATACAAAGGCGAGCTACTACAAAGAATAGATTATTTACTAGACAACCAGCTAGCGATGATCGATATACCTTGGGATGAGACCGTTAAATATAGTCCCCACTATAATCCAGCTGTACTAGTTCTAGAAGAACTACGTTTTGCCAGTGAAGTTAAGCTAGCAGTGGTAATAAAAAGCTACCCCGATGGTCGGATAACTGGAAAACTAAGAAGTAATTTTGGCTCTAGTATTGCTGGCGGGGTAGCTGAACATTTCGGTGGTGGTGGCCACCCCAGCGCAGCTGGCTTTAAAACAAAAGACTACGATTTAACTGGCATAAAAAAAGAAGTAATCAGAGTTGCTAGCAAACTACTAGCTAAGGAGTCTGAGTCATGAACTCGGTCAAACTATACAATACTTTAGAGCGAGAAATTAAACCGCTCCAACTAATTAACGACGGAGAAGTCACTATCTATAGCTGTGGACCGACTGTCTATAGTTACCTACACATCGGTAATTGGTCATCATATATCTACTGGGACACATTAGTCAGGACGCTGAAGCTGACTGGGTATAGTGTGAAGTGGTATATGAATATAACCGACGTTGGCCACCTAGTAAGTGATGACGATAGCGGTGAGGACAAATTAGAAAAAGGTGCTCGGCGGGAAGGAAAAACTGCTTGGGAAGTTGCCGATTTCTATAGTCAAGATTTCCTAAGTGGCCTAGATCAGCTAAACATATCCATCCCTAAAGACCATTTAGTAAAAGCCACGGATAACATAGAGATCCAAATTGAACTAATACAAAAACTAGAAAGCAAGGGTTTCTGCTACAGAATTAGTGACGGCCTCTACTTCGATACTTCAAAATTATCCGACTACGGCAAGCTGGCTAGATTAGATATCGAAGGCCTAAAACCAGGAGTCCGGGTAGAAGTTAAAGATAAGAAAAATCCTACCGATTTTGCATTATGGAAATTTAGCCCAACCGACAAAAAACGTGACATGCAGTGGGACAGCCCTTGGGGCGTCGGCTTCCCAGGCTGGCATATAGAATGTTCAGCTATGGCTATGCATTATTTAGGCACAACCCTAGACATTCACACTGGTGGCATTGACCATATTCCAGTCCACCATACCAATGAAATTGCCCAGAGTGAAGCAGCTACTGGTCAGACTTTTGTTAACTGCTGGCTACACAATAACTTTCTAAACGTCGACAATACTAAGCTATCTAAAAGCAAGGGTAATGAGATCCTACTTCAAGACATCTTAGATAAGAATATTAGCTTAAAAGCATTCCGACTTATGGTATTACAAAGCCACTACCGAACCCAGAGCAACTTTACTTGGGACACACTAAATAGCGCTAAATCTCGACTACAAACCTGGCAAGACGCCGCTGACCTACGTTTCCAGGTATCTACGGATAATGAAGCTAGTGATGAAAACACCAATGAACAACTCAAAGAACTAAAAGATAATATACTATCCGAACTTCAACAAGATTTAAATACTCCTAGCGCCATAGTTGTAATCGAAAAAGGGCTCAATTTAATAAACGAAGCTAGGGCGATTAGCAAACAACAAATCGAGGATTTCTTTAACTTCATTGAAGTCAGTATCGGAATCAATCTACTCGACTCTAGTGATATTAACCTAGAGCAAAAAGAACTAATAAAGCAAAGACAACTGGCTAGAGAAACAAAGGACTGGCAGAAGGCTGATCAAATACGCAGGCAACTAGAGAGTCAAGGGATAGCTGTTAAAGATGTAGGCGAAACTTCAATCTGGAGTAGAATTTAATTCAGCTACAAAAAACGAATAAACTAATAAGCAACTAACGGCCTATTTAGTTACTCAGACTCCGGTTTTACTTTCCGCTGATAGTAATCGATCACCACAATCTTAAGGCAAGCGGCGAGTGGAATTGCTATAAAACCACCTAGCAGTCCACCTAGACCAATACCAAGGATTGCAGCTATAAAGACTAGCAGTGGGGTCAGTTCACTTTTCTTAGATTGGATATATGGCTGAATAGTGACGTTTTCGGTCTGTTGGTAAACAATAAAGAAAATAGCCATTACGATTGCTAGTGGCAAAGAACTAAGCATCGTAACTGTAACTACGATAGTTGCGCCAATTACCGTACCTATCATCGGCACAAGTCCGGTTAGCGCAATAACACCAGCTAGACCAACAGCATTGATTGATACCCCAAACAGCGTGCTGGCCACCAGCAAGGCAACTAGGGCAAATCCAGCAGCAATAACCGATATTATTAACTGTCCATTGACATAACCAGTAACCACCTCATACATCCTAGACAGCATCGATTCATAATACTTCCTTTTGGATGGGGTAGTTAATCTTAAGAGGTCTTTCTTCCAGCCCGGACCTTCTATTAGCATCATGAAAGTCATAAACAACACCGCTATGGTTGAAACAATACCACTACCAATCTTGCCAGCCGAGGCGATTACTGGCTCTGGTAAATTCTTTACTTTTCTAGCTAGTTCATTGGAAATATTATCTACAGTTTCGGCCAATTCATAGTTATTTATAAAACTACCAAGGGTAGAGTTCTGATCTTTAACGCTGGCAATGGTATCTGGCAGAGTATCAACAAAATCACGGGTCTGAGAAAACAATGGAGGTACAATAATTAGGAACAAGCCGACAAGTATGGCTACTACGGTTAAATATGAAATGGCTACGGCTGGGGCCCGTTTCTTAAATTTTAGCTTGTGAGTGATAAAGGTAACAGCTGGATTAAGAGCAATGGCTAGAAAGAAAGATATAAATATTAGAGTTAGTGGCTGGGCAATGTTAATTAGAAACCTAACACCCAATATGGTAGCTAGAACTATAAAAATAACCCTGAGAACTGTTCTGTTACTTATTGTTACTTGTATTTTTGTTGTATTGCTCATGACTGTTTATCTGACTATCTGCTCTTATTGTATCACTTTTCTAGCTACTAATGTTTTCTACTTGTTGCCCGGTAAAGATCTAATATCTTCTTACCGACTACAGCTACATCGAATTTCTTAATCAATGAACGTTGTTTCTTAGCTAGTTGTTGACGTTTACTACTATCCTTCAACAGCTCACTAAGGCGGTCTGCAAAGCTGTTGCTGACACGAGGGTCAATTAAGGTTTCAGGGGTGTCGGCCAATACATAGCTATAACCGGGGTTTCTGCCACCAACAACCACCCCACCTCCTGAAGCAATTGCTTCTACTACTACTATCCCAAAACTCTCCCCCGAAATACTAGGCAGGGCTACAATATCCGCGGAAGCTAGCAAACTAGCTTTATCGGCTTCGTCTATTCTGCCAATGAAATTCACATTGTCGGTCATTTGGTGTTGCTCTACGAACTGGCGCAAACGAGCTCTATCCGGGCCATCGCCAGCTATAGTAGTAACGACTCCTTCTAGGCGACCTTGCTGCTTAAGTACCAAGAGGGCTTGCAGTAGTTGATAACACCCTTTTCGTTGAACTAGCCGCCCTAGGAATACAATCCGTTTACTGTTTCTTGGACCACTTTTTTTAAATTTGCTAGTCAACTTGTTTGACGTGCTAAATCTAGCCAAGTCAACCGCATTAGGAATAACAACAGATTCGATACCCATGCTTCGTTTAGCGAATTCTTGAGCTGCTGGAGACACCGACACAACTTGATCTATTTTTCTTAAGCTACTACGAGTTAGCCATCCAAGTAGCCGGGCAGCTATGGTTTGGATGGCATTAAAGGGCAGGATATGGAAGGTCCCAATTATCCAGGTGCTAGCTGGGGCTAACTTTATAACCCGTCCAGCTAACAAAGGACTAAAGGGAAGCTGAACATGCAGCACATCAAACTTTTCTGTTTCTAGTAACTCAGTAATCTGTTTTTTTCTAGACCACAGCGGAATACTCAGTACATTACGATTGAACTTAACCCGTAAATTTTTTGCCAGGCTATGAATATTAGCTATATCTGTTCGAGAGGTTTGACCGACCAGATAGTGTACCTGATGTCCGTTATCGCTCAACCATTTTCCAAGAGTCAGTACATACTGCTGAACACCGTCAGAAGAATCTAAGGTATCATCAAGCACAAAACCAATTTTCACTTCTTATTTCTCTCCAGATTTCTTTTTCTCACTCAACCCACGCTTATAGATAGCTTCGTACATAGCGGTAATCTTAGGATAATCGTACTGTTTTACTTCTTCTTTAGCCCATTTATGCCAAAGTTTACGTACCTCCTGGTCGTAAATCAGTATTTCCATACGTTGCCAAAAATCATCACAAGACTTTGGATCAACCAAACTTATCCGACCACGGCCAGTCATCACTGTCTGGTATCCTGCATTATTGCCGGCTAAAGTTACGCAACCGGCGGCCATAGCCTCGACCAGCACAATACCAAAACTTTCACCAAATAAGGCTGGGCTAACAAATAGATCAGCCTGGTGAAGATTGGCTATCTTCTCCTCCTCGCTAACGAAGCCTAAAAACTTAACATTCGGTGCTTCTAGCTTCGCGACTAGAGCCTCCATGCTTTTCTTTAGTCTGCCGTCCCCGATAATATTCAGACGGACATTGCTGTGTCTTTTCGCAAGCTCAGCATAAGCTTCGATTAAATAACGCAGACCTTTTCTTTTTTCAAGCCGGCCGACGTAAAGGATAGTTTTAGGTTTATCAGTTTTATTATCCGAAGAAGCATCCTTCTGTTTAGCTGTACTCACCTTTGTTCCCTTGTGTGCATACTTCCCGATATCTATAGCGTTAGGGATAATTTCTACTTCCCGGCCTGGCGAATAGGCTAGGGCGGTTTGCTTAGCGCTCTCTGACACAGCCGTAACTAGATCAATCTTTGGTTCAATATATTTAGCATAGGGTGACATCATGGTCACAAAAGACTTGCTAGCCACTCCAGTAGGCAAAGTAGCATGCATGGTTGCTATGTTGACGGCATTAGATCGACTAAGTAGCTGGGCGCTTAGTACTGGCACTCCTGGCTCATGGAAATGTAGTATATCAAATTGATGTTCAGCAAATAGTTCATCAATCTTTTCATTAGAAACGCTCATACCAATATCTGCCTTAGTAGCAAAAGGGGTATTAAATTCGGTTGAATTTCCGATCAAGATAATATCACTAGGCACATCTTTTGGGACTTTGCGTGGACGAGGGGCAATTATGCGAACATAGTGTCCACGCGCCTGCAGGGAATCGGCGATGCCTCGAATAAGTATCTGTACACCACCAGGCCTAAAATAGTTATAGGGGCATATTATACCAATTCTCATATTAAGCCCATTATACAGCAAATAGCTTAGTTCAGGCAGCTACGGTTTACGGCCAAGGAGTCTACGAAGTTTAGTCGGAATATATTGTTTAGCATCCTCAGCAGTAGCAATCACTGTTGGTCCGTGATGCTGGTAATCACTTTTAATTATATTTACTTTCTTATATATCACCGCTAGATGTTGCTCCACAATGCTGTTATCGAAATAGCGATCACCCTCTACGCCAATATGGTAAACCGGCATGTCTACTTTCTCGTTCAACAGGTCAATAGTTAGCATACTATGTCCGGTATGGGCGTAAGTACGGGGATCATTACAGCGCCATAGTTCAATTTCAAAGTCTATGCGTTTCTTGCGTTCTTCAGGGTTAGCGTCCATTAATTTAGAGTGCTTATCCGCCACGTGATTATAAGTAGCCCGAATCAGGGCCGGGCGTAGTACTACATGCTTTAAAAAGGCAGCTGGCAAGCGTCTAGAAAAAAGCTTGGCGCTATACTTGAGCAAACGGTAATTCTTTTTACTAAAGATAAACTCTTCATGATTCACAAAACCAACCACACTAACCAGCAGATTAACTTTATCGACGAGTTCTGGACTGCGTTGTAACATCCTGGTCACAATTGAAAAGCCAAGCGACATAGCCACAACAGTAACTTTCTTCCTCTTATAACGTAGCTTCACAAAAGCAGCCAAGTAATCTGCTAGATTATCTAGAGAAGGCGTTACACCAATCTTATAGAAACTATCCATTCCACCAAAACCAGGTAAGTCTGGCATGGTAACTGAGCCATATTTATTTAGCACTTCCATAACTCCAAATTGTCTTTCCAGACTAGCGTGATGCCCATAAACAAATAGAATATGGCGGCTCTTGTTTTTGGGTGCCGGCATTTTTAACATTCGACCCTCTAGGCCGTTCATGAGTAGTGGGAATACATAATCACTTGGATTTTTAGCTTTTGATTTGTTTTTAGATTTAGGCATTAATATAAATGTACCTAATATTATATTTAAAGCCAAGCATTAGGTTAATACTTTTAAGACGAAATTATCTCTGAAAGATTCGTTTAAACTTCCACCAGAAATCTGGTGGATTTATTTGACCGTTTTGCTCAACTGCAACTGATCCACTTGCGCTACCTAGCTCAACAACCGCACGGCCAAGTTGTTGCCCGTCGGCAAAGCCAGATTCATCTGACTGATCAATTTGTAGCTCATAGTTTGGTTGATCTTGTTGCCAACCAAATAGGGAAAGATCGTTAGTTGCTGTAACCGCTGCTTTATGGCCCCACTCTGAGCTAATGACGCCAAGTTGCTGGCCCTCACTGACTACTGCGACATCATTAAAGCCGGACTCTGTGTAGTTATATACCAGTGGCTGGACGTCTTCCATAGCTTGAGCTACTGTTTTGGCTCCCATAACCACAGCGATGACTGTTGAGCGACTATCGTCGGGATGAACCAGGTCGACAGAAATCATGAAACAGCCACCAGCCTCATTGGTATTGCCAGTTTTTATACCATTAATTCCGTTTCGACCAAGAATAAAGTTGGTGCTACGAATAACCCCAGCGTTGGAAATTTTAGCCTGCGGGCTGGCAACAATTTCAGCAAATACCGGATCCAACATGGCCATTTCACCAAGGCGGACCATCTCCTCAGCGGTGCTAACTGTTTTAGGTGAGAAGCCACTAGAATCGGCAACTGTAGTATTCTTAAAATTGTTTTCTTCTAAATACTGATTGGCATAGCGAATGTATTCTTCCTGAGAACCAAAAGCCCAGTTCGTTAGCGTTTCGGCCATGTTATTGGCTGAAGCTATTAGCGTGCCTTCCAGTAATTCTTTCTGGGTTAGTGTTGTGCCGGGTAGAACCGGGACAATAGAACCATTGATAACGTAGTATTTATCATATATCTGCTGGTCTAACTTTGTAATAGCAATACTAGGACCCTCCTGACCAACAACTAAGGGTTTCTTGTCTAGAACCACGAGTGCGGTAATAACTTTGGCTAGACTTGCCGTAGGCTGAGGCTTCTGGCTGTTATTTGAATCAATAACTCCTTTGCCTACGATAGCAACAGCCGATTGGCCATAATCTGGCCATTGGTATTTAACATCAGGCCCTGCACTAAGCTCCACGCTTTTAGATACCACTAGGTCAGGCAGGGGGCGATTAAACCGCTTATAGCCAACATATCCAGCAGACACTAATCCACCGATAAGTAACAGGACGATAAACCATCGCAAATAATGTCGTTTCTTTTTTACTGGTGGTAGGCTATCAAAATGTTTTGGCTCAATTATCCGCATAATATTTAGCTATATTATAGCAGTAGCGAAATAGCTAAGATGTCAAAGGTTTAAAAATATACCGCTATAGTGTAAAATACATCTGTTAATAGGGCGTGGCCAAGTGGTAAGGCACCAGTTTTTGGTACTGGCATTCGGGGGTTCGAATCCCTCCGCCCTAGCCAGGTATTGCACAAAAGGAAGCCTAGATGGATCCCAATGATAAAAAAATTGAAGAAGTTGCTAAGGCTGCCGCCGCGCTAGCAAAGTTCGGCACTAAAACAGTCCAGACAACTGAAAAAATTTTAAAGTTTAGCGCAAAGGTCCTTAAACAACCTATTGATGACACCTCCGGTATCATCGGGGATAGGCTACGCCTTTTTCGTTGGGAAAGACAAGTGTCTTACGTCGACAAGGTGAACAAAATTCTAGACGATAGGAATGTAAATAGCACTCGCCCTGTAGCGCCTAAATTTGCCCTGCCCATACTTGAAAATGCAAGTCTTGAAGAAAATGACGATCTCCAGACTCTTTGGGCTAATCTTATGGCCAATGCAATGGATCCAAATTTTTCAGATGGACTAAGAATTGCATATATTGAAATAATTAAGAATCTTACTACATTAGATGCAAAGCTACTGAAAATTTTTTACGACAGCCTTCTTGAAGACAGTAGAGTTAATTGGGATAAAATACTTGACTACTCGCTTACAAAGGAGCAGTTAATGAGTAAGCTTGATATTACAGCTGCAAACTATGAACTGAGTATATTTAATCTTTTTAGAAATCAGTGCTTAGCGCCTGCAGTAATCACAAGCCAAGGTATAAGCCTAGGCGGTCATGCTCCCACTTCATATAAGGGCAGCAAGCAAGTTACCTTAACTCCATTAGGGGTCAGTTTCATTAATAGTTGCATGTAATCTTTATAGACCACGGTTCTCAACCAAGTATTTCACCAAAGGTGACCACCGTGGTCATCTTTTTTATTGTGTATAATAGATTTTAAGCAAATCCCTAAACTTCTCTAGAGGATGCAATAATATGTACGGGCATATGTTCAGGAGTTGAGTTATCTCTAGAGTATTCTCTCTGGGAAGTACATACGTTTACTGTATATGTAACATCACCCTTAGAAGCCCTCATCTTAAGAACGCCATCACACGCCAGTGCATCAGCAGATATTTTATCTTTTATGTTCGATACACGTTGATCAATATCATCTAGACCGTCCACTATGCTCTGTCTTAAGTGAGTTTTCACCCCTTCGGCGACTTCTTCAGGTAGTCTTGATTCTAGCATCTCATCAAACTCTTTACCTTCATCTCCCATAAGAGACTCGCCAATCATATTTCCCATTTCTTTATGAACCATTAAGCCCTCTAATTTTGAAAAATTTTCACACTGCACAGCACATCCCCTACATTCGTCAGGAATGTCGACATCGTATAGTTCACTCAAAATCTCAATCATACTGTTACTATATCATATTATACTATATATATCAATATTATATAGCACCCCATTATATCCTATAAGTGTTCCAATCCACGTTACTTAGCCAGAATAGACACCAAGATGACTGTAAGGCAAGTAATTAGCAAATTATTTGTCTCGGACGAGTGTATTATACAGATATTTTATATTAATTACGTAATTCTTTGTATTATTCACCCATTAGGTCTAATATTCCTGTATGCCTAGACCCGAAAATGATCAAACCAGTAAACGCTACCTAAACATGGTCGGCGCAAAGAGCTACGCTGTTAGCATCCCAATTGAAATTATCCGTCAGCTAAAACTCAAAAAAGGCGACCAATTAACGGTCCGTCGTTTCGGTGAAAAAATAATAATAGAAAGAGATAAATAATGTGCGGAATTATCGGCTACGTTGGCTCTCGGCCAGCTAAAGAAATAATATACAGTGGCCTGCAAAGACTTGAATACAGAGGCTACGACTCGGTAGGTATTGCGACTCTAGGAAAAAAGATAAAAATCATAAAAGCCGTCGGACCAACTAATAAGCTGGATCTCGATTTAGTTGACGCAACAGCTACAACTGGAATCGGACATACCCGCTGGTCGACTCACGGAAAACCAACTGAAACAAATGCTCACCCGCATAGCTATGGTTTAATAACGCTAGTACATAATGGAATTATCGACAATTATCAGGAATTAAAAGAAAAAATCGGCCAACCAAAGCTAAAAAGTCAGACCGACAGTGAAGTCCTAGCCGCCTTAATCGATCACTACTATAATTCAAAAAATAATTTAATAGAAGCTATCAGGCTGGCCATTTCTGATGCCCGGGGAACCTTAGGTATTGCCGTGATCACCAAAGATCACCCCAACCAAATCGTTGTCGCTCGCCGAGGCAGCCCAATAGTAATAGGGGTCGGGGATAAACAAAACTTTGTAGCCAGCGATTCATCGGCAATAGTCGATCATACCAGTAAAGTTATCTATCTAAGAGATGATCAGATAGGCTTAATTACTCCTAATTCTGTTGAGTTGTTTGACATGAAACTTAACAGCCAAGAAGTGTCTATAGAAACCCTAGACAATAACTCAGAGCTTCTAGATAAAGGTCAATATTCCAGCTTCTTAGAAAAAGAAATATTTGAACAGCCAACATCCCTAGGTAACGTTATGCGTGGTCGGGTAGGAAGTGATGGCTCAATTGTTTTAGGCGGCCCTAACTTAAGCCAGAGTGAAATCCAGTCTATTAAAAGAATTCTAATAATCGGCTGTGGAACGGCTTACTACGCCGGGTATTATGCACGGTATGAGCTAGAGAAAATTCTTGGCCTTCAGGTCACTGTCGAACATGCTAGTGAGTTCAGGTACCGGCACGGGGCCTTAGAGCCTGAGTCAACCTTAGCTATATTTATGAGTCAATCTGGAGAGACAGCTGACACCCTGGCTTCTTTACGAGAAGCTAAAAGGCGAGGTCTAAAAACTATGGGTATTATCAATACCGTTGGCTCTACCATAGCTAGGGAAGTTAGCCACGGTGGAATATACCTACACGCTGGTATTGAATCATCGGTAGCTAGCACCAAAGCCTATAGTTCTATGGTTGTAGCCCTGCTGATGTTTGGAGCATTCGTTGCATACAAGCAGGGCAGAGATGCATCCATGACAAGGAAAATCGCTCAAGAACTATTAGCTCTACCTAATGAGGTCTCACTAGCCCTGGAAAACAAATCGCAGATAGATAAGATAGCCAGAAAATTATCTAAGTACGACAACTGGTTTTTCCTAGGCAGAGGTACGCTATATCCTGTTGCACAGGAAGGATCACTAAAGTTAGCTGAGGTAGCTTACATAAACTCCCAAGCCTTACCTAGCGGCGAAATGAAGCACGGACCGATTGCTCTAGTAGATAAAAAGCATTTGTCAGTTCTGCTACTGCCAGAGGATCAACTGCTATACAAAAAGAATCTTTCTACCCTGGAAGAAATAAAAGCTAGAGGCGGTAACGTACTAACAATTTCGTCTAGACCTAAAGAAAAACTTAGTGATTTTCATCTGGAGTTAGCTTACTCCGGAGAATATACTAACGGACTAATCTATAATGTATATCTACAGTTAATAACCCTAGCTATAGCCACTAAAAAATCATTAAATATTGATCGGCCTCGTAACTTAGCGAAGTCTGTTACTGTAGAATAATAAACGAAAGCTAAAAATGAACTATAAGGCCCTAATAACCGATCTAGATGGAACAGCCGTAAAATTATCTTCAAGTGGAGAAGATATTTCCGAGGCGACAATCAAGACTGTAACAGAAGCCAAGAATAGAGGCTTTAAAATAGCCTGCGCTACAGGACGAAGATGGTCATATACAAAAAATATTGTCGAAAAACTAAATATCACTAACTCTTGCATAGTTGCTGGAGGCACCCAAATAGTTGACCCGCTTTCTGGAAAAACCATCTGGGAAAAAAGCCTAGACAGGAATGCTTTAGATGCAACTCTAGATATCTTCCAGCGTGAATCAAATAAAGGTAAGTTATCAACAGCCAATATGAAAGGTAGGTCTATTGATTCAATTTCATCTGTCTCTGACGACTCTAGGTTCATGTACTTACTTGGGATTGAAGCCAATATCGCCGATAACATTTGCAATATCATAAACGCTCAAGGTTTCGCTGTAGCCCATTCAACCCTTTCTTGGTCTGGCGGAAGCAAGCTAGATGTGCATGTTACACACCCAGAGGCCACCAAAGAGCATGCACTTGTTAAGTGGCATGAACTAGAAAATGTCAGTAAGGCCGAGACAATTGCGATGGGCGATAGTGGAAACGACATACCATTATTTCAATCAGCTGGTCTGAAGATTGCCGTATCAAACGCAACCAGTAACTTAAAGCAACTAGCTGACTACATAGCTCCTAACGAAAAACAGCAAGCCCTAGAGCATGTGATTAATAAATTCTTACTAAATTAACTCCATAAACAACACTTGCTGCCGTAAGTTTGCTAATATATTTTTATGGAAATCATAAACAGTCTAAAGCCTTTTGGCTTTATATCGCTATTCGTCGTTTGGATAGCCTTTGGCTTAGCAGTGTTTAATCAGCCAAAAGACAAAACTAAAACATTCAGTCATCATGCGGCAGCTAACAAGCAAAGCTATTTAATAATGGCTATTTCTCAAGCTACAATGCTCCCAATATTTGCATTGTTTACCATCTACTGGCTAACTCCTAGTAAAAATCTACCCGTCAGTTTCTCCTTTATAGTAGCAATCAGTATGCTGGGTCTTACCATAGCTGCTCTAGTACCGTCAGTAGAGGGCTGGAAAGGGAAGGTACATGATATCTGTGCATCTTTTGCATACCTACTGTTACCTATATTGTTGCTAATCTTAATATATTCTTCTTCTATAAATACATATGCCAGAATTATAAGCCTCATCACGCTGTTGTACTTTATCTCAGCGCTAATCCTACTTAAACCCTTAAAACTCAGAGAAAATATCTTGTATATACAGCTTATCTTGTTTTTCTTATTTGCATCTGCAATGTGGTCAGCAGCCTATTTTTAGGTTATTTATATATTAACTACACTCGGATCATGTTAAGCTACCAAATATGAATAAACAATCAGAAACTATAGGAAAAGTTTTAGCTATCGGAATACCAATTGGGGCAGCTATGGGTGTAGTTTTTGGGAACTTAGCTCTTGGAGCCGGAATAGGTGTAGTAATAGCTATAGTAGTAGGTGCGGTCTTAAGTAGACCAAAATAGTAAAGAATAGAATAATAATAAAGCTACATTGGATTATTTGATAATTATGCTATAATAATCATTCTTATGATTAGAGCAGGTAGAAATCAACAAGGACCAGAGTATAGTCAACGCGAAGCAGATCGCGCCATATTCTTTGAGACAGTAGAAAAACTTGGCGTACCTGGCGCAAAGCCAGCAATTAGTGATGGATACGACTCTGGTCCAAGGCCTACGCCACTAGACCCGATTCTCGATCAAGCCGCCGACAAACAGGCCAAACCAACAACAGAAACAGGGGAATCGACTATTTCCCCAGGCCATATTGCTCTAATGGGTGATTTCGATCAACCAACAACTAGCTAATTATTAATTACTTATCTTTCTCGTATAAAGCCCTATACCCTGGATAAGTTTCTCTAAAGATCCTGTGCATTACATCGTAGCGCAGTTGACCAGGTACCACCGGCTGATCGCCCGCATATGCATAGCTCATCAAAGAACCAGAAGCCGGGAAAGCTAACCTTGAAAGGGCACCGAATTCACTTTCGCCATCTCCACTCATACCTACCACAATTAATTTACTGTGCGTGGACATCTCTAGAAACCTTCTTAACCGAAAATATCGTTGCTTACTATCAGTCATGGTCGCAAACTTCGCAAAATCCGCCCCGCCATTAAGGGCTTGGCTGGCCTGACAATCTAAATCAAATATGTAGGGTGTATCTGTAAAATCATGACTAGAAGCTATTACTGGGACTTGATGCTCATGAGCCAGTTGTGTCGCCTCTTTAAAGATTTTAGAGTGTAGCTCAATATCCAAAGCATCAACGTGATCAATAACAGAATCGATTAACCTAAGTCTTTCATCTTCTGTCTTCTGCCATTCACCACCTTCTTGCTGAGTTCTAACTGTTAGAAGTGTCGGAATAGAACCAAATCTAGCTAATTGCTCGTTCAGGTACTGGGGGTTTTGCTCGGGGTAAAGATCAGCGCGAACTTCAGCCACTTCGGCTTTCTCGCTTACGTCTGCAATTAATTCATCACTAGGTTCACTGGAGAAGGTAGCAGCAATACTTGGCTCAGGGCGATCAACAACTAGATCAAATTCATTTTTTTCTCTAAGTGTTTCTGTCATTATCAATGGATTATACTATCTTGTTAATTAAGATGAAACTCCTGTTTATATTATTGACAGTATGCCAATATTAGGCTATTGTTAGCTTAATGAAACCAGATGCTAAGTTTATTTCCATTCACGGCATTGATGATGTTGGAAAAAAATCTTTAATATCTTTCGTAAAAGCTGAGATGTTAAGACAAGATATTGATTATTTAAGCTGGGAACACAATAAACCAGACACCCCTTGGCGGGTAGATGAAATGACATTTGCAGATTTACCGTCCAATGAGAGGTTAATATTTAACCTAGGCTTATTGGCAGCCGATGGACAAGTAATCGCGGATAGGCTAGCCGATAGACAAAGCACCTTAAGAGCAGGCTGGATGCTTGATCTATTGGCTGCAGAGTCAGTCGAGGGCAATCAAGCATCTCTGGATTTACTAAGCTTCGCACAGAAACCGGATCTCGCAGTACTATTAGACTGCAGCGAAAAAGATAGATTAGAGAGATTAGCCATTGGTGGCGATTTAACTACCGAGCAGCTAAGTCTACAAGCAACAGATAAGAGGCCGCATCATATCCAGAACTACTTACAGGAGTATTTAGACCGTAGCGCTACAGACTGTCTTCAAATAGATACAAGTGAAGTGTCTTGGAAAGCTAGTGCTAGCCATATTGTCGATAGAGCTTTCAGCTAACAAATTCAATAAGCAAACGACGGATAATAGTGAATAATATAGCGACACATACTTGAATTATATCTGATAATCTTGTATTATATAATAATGACTAGTAGCTCAGATGGGGCACAAGCTCAACAACCAGGCCCAGAACAAAGAGAAGTAGGTGCTCGAATAGTAACCGATATATTTGGTGTACCCTCAGACCACCCAATTGTTGAACGTATTCAAACGCCAGAATTTCTAACTTCGCAATTATGCGAAATAGCCGCCAATGTTATGACCGTACCGGGTTATTATCGCGAAGAAGAGCATGGAGGCGTAATGTATAGAGTATCAACTGGTCATCAACACTTCCCAGATCACTCTGGCGCCATAGAGGAAAATAAAAAGAAAGCAGGAGAAAAAACCATAGGTTTTCAGCTGTTTCAAGAAATGACAAACAAAAAAGATCAACGGTTCAAACCAATTTTATTAATTATGAACGGCGACTTAGCAAGTCCCTTTGCTCATATTAACCCCAGCACCTCTGCTGTTAATAGTGCTGGCCGAATAGATGTCGAAACTGATATTAGAACCCTTGGCACATACCTGGATATAGCTAGCAGTATCCAGGGGGGTTGCATCGATGAGAAAAAGGAAGCTGATCTAGACCAACAACTGGAAAAAAGAATCCGTGATCGGCGAATCAGAAATGCTGGCAAAGCAATTGTATCTGTACTAGCAACAACCGCTGTATTGGCTGGCGCAGGCGTTGGAGTTAAAGCTTTAGTTGATACTTCTAGAGCCAACCAAGCAGAGCACCAAGCCGAACTCGTGGCCGAAGAAGAGCAACAAGCCGCTGAAGCGGCAGCTGAAGAACGAGCAGCTGAAAGAGCTCAAGCGGTCCGGGAAGAAAAAGTTGCTGAGTTCGATGCTCAGTATGATATCGAATCGGAAACCGTTACAGCAGCCGGTACTGTTGGCTTAGCAGAAACTTCAAGTCAATTTGTTGACGTCTCCGTACCTTACTACGGTCAAAGAGACATCGACGAAAAACTGGCAGATAACATTAGTGAACCTCGAAGAGTAGAATTAAAGCAAGAACGCGATGATAACTGCACAATTGTAGAAATGCCGATCGAACAAACCGACAACTTCCGTATTATTCATGATGGAGACGATGGCCGAGCAATTAACTTCGTCTTTGATGCAAAAAGTGATGAACTAGTCGTCTGCGATAACATCATGCCGAATGCTACTGGCGCACAACCAGCCAACAATGTATTTATTCAGAAAATACCAAGTTAATTTTTGTTTGTAGTATTTAATTAAGCTCAGCAGGTAATGCCTCTGGAGCTATCCCTAAACCTTCCAAGACTTCCTCGATACTAGTACTGTCTTTTGGTTTGTTGGTATCAACCTCTCCGTCGTATGGCTCAATCTGTACATCTATCTTAATATCGTAGGGTAGATCTTCAGCAGTACTACCGATAGTCATATTAGCGCTAGTTTTCTTTGTCGATAGATTGGTTGTTACGCTAGTTTGAACTTCATTCTTTTGCTGATCATCGCGGTAGTTAATGAAGAAAGATATATCGTCACTACCATTGTAATCCTGGCCGATATCTACATATACCTGATCGTTATCTTTATCGGAAAGTCGAACCTTATAGATCAGCTTATACTTAGCATCTACCCAAAGATCAAACTCGTTATCATCAATTTCTGTTTCTTTGCATTCCTTTAAGCCATCTTTTTTGTAGTCTTCAAGCTGATCACCAATCACTCTCTGTATTGATGGTAGGGCGGTAACTCTCACCACTAATGCACTACAGTAATCTTTGGCGTGTTGCTGGTTTAAACTAGCTCGGTAATGGTAAGTATTCTTACCATCTGTTTCTTCTTTGCCAACAAACTGCCTAAGTTCTATAACAGCTTTGTCTGAATCGGTTGTGAATAGATATTCAGAAGTCGCTTCACTAACTACTTTAGCAATCTCAGTAACCTCAGCAGCGCTTAACTGCTCATTGGTCAACTGCTCTGATTCCTGACCTGAACTATTGGTCTCAACCGGAATGACTGACTGTAAGTATTCTGACTCTATAGCAATCCATTTGCCATCATAGTCAGCAACAGCAGGTAAGAAAGTATCTAGACCGGCTGCTTTTAGGCCGTAGTACTGTAAGTAGATATTTGGATAAGTTTGTTCTTCCTGGAATTCCGAGAGTACCTTAAATCCAAGATCTAACTCTTCTTTATCCAAGTTAGCCTTTAGTTTTAACTCACTATTCGATTTATTGCTATTGAATTTACTATCCAACGTTCCAGTAATCCGAGTATCTCCAGACTGTCCATCAATAGTAGCCGTTAGGCTAGATTTTGAAAATTCCTCTAAAGCCTTTTGCTCGCTAGCTTCAGACACCAGTTTATTTAGGGCTTCACCAGAACGATTAAGTCCCGTGCTCCAGACATTATTCGGAGTATTAGGCCAATAAATGAAGCTGAAATAGGCTGCACCTAGGGAACCTAGGACAAATAGGATACTAAGGATAATTACCAGCTTCTTACCGCCGAACTTTTCTTTAACTGGCATAGTCGCCTTTGGTGGGGGCATACCACTATTTACTTCAAAAGAACCACCGCTAAAGCTCCTAGGTTGACCGGGCATAGCTGAAAACTGTGGCGAAGGTGTTGTTGGGGGCTGGCCTGGAGTAGGGTTAGGCTGGGCCGGTGGTGATGCATAACTGCCGAAATTGCTATTTGCCTGACTACCCGCTAACCCAGGCTGTGGAGCAGTCGGCTGCTGAAATGACTGATTAGGACCGGCTGGTGGGTAGTTATTGATCGGTTGCTGAGGAGCACCAGGCTGAGGGCCAGAACTAGGACCGCCTTCAGTATTAAGATTAGGATTTACTACTATGGGGTCTTGTTGCTGGGGGTTCATTTTTATTGCTTTTTGTTTAGTTACTGTTACTAGAAATATAGCATAAAGGGCATAAATAGCCAATCTGATAGTACTGGTCTACTAATGAGGATTAGTATTTAGTTTCTACTAGATATCTCTCGAGATCAATAAGCTGGTCTTGAAGTTGCTCAATGCTGTTTTCACCACTTAAAGAGATCTTCATCGACAGACCAGCTGTAACAATATCGTTAATTAGATGGTACTGTTCAGGGTATTTATATATTAGTGAATTGGCATAGCTAGTTAGGGTAGCGATGGTCGCTGTCCGAGAATTTAGAGCATGAGAGGTAGCCATAGCTGGTAAAGCCAAGCTACGTCGACCACTTTTAACTTCAGTAAATGAATTAAACATTGCTCCTTTTCTCCTCTCCTTGTCTCTTATCGCCCCTATCACCAGTTAGCTCGCAAAGTAGACTTTAGTCGAAATCTAGCCAAAACTCGTGTTCAATCAATACTGTAACATAAAACTTATGTTTATGCAATAGTTATTTCATTGTTTGTATCTGTTCCTATCAACCTACCAGTCAATCCTATATACTATTAATCAATGGATAAATTCGATAAATCCCTAAATCAACTAAACCAACAACAGCGCCGGGCAGTTGATCAAATCGATGGTCCTGTAATGGTCATTGCTGGGCCAGGCACCGGGAAAACTCAGCTTCTTAGCATGCGAGTGGCAAACATACTGCGCAAAACCGACACTGATCCAGGTAGCATACTGTGCTTAACATTTACCAATAAGGCAGCGCTCAATATGCGGCAGCGAATCATTGAACTAACTGGTGGCGAAGCCAAAGCGATAAATGTAAAAACATTTCACAGTTTCGCTGTTGAGATAATGAATATCTATCCAGAATATTTCTGGAATGGCGCTCAACTAATAACTGCACCTGAAGCTTCACAGCTAGAAATAATAACTACTATATTAAAGAAGCTACCCCTGGATAATCCATTGTCATTAAAATTCGCTGGTAAGTTTACTTCTGACAAAAAAGTAAAAGATGCCTTAAAGCTAGTCAAAGAAGCCGGCCTAACTCCCGATCAACTTAGAAGCATCATTGAAGCTAACCTAGCATACATTGATCTAATCGAAGACCAACTTTGCCAAATACTGGATAGTCCCTTAAGCTTTAAAAAACTTGACCAACTACAAAACCAAATCGATCAACTGCCAGAACAGGGGATCAGCGACGATTTATTGCCGCTACAGGATCTAGGAAAAGTCATTAAATCGGCGTTTGCTCATAGCATTGAGCAAGACAAACAAACTGGAAAAACCAAGCATACCGGTAAACTAAAAAACAACTTACGTAGTAAAGTTGAAGGCAAATCAATAATGCTCAAACAACGGAAAGCCAATGACTGGTGGCTGAAACTAGCTGATGTCTATGAGCAATATCGACGCCAACTACACAGTCGTGGCTACTATGACCATTCCGACATGATAATCGAGGTTATAACCGCCCTACGTAAACACCCTGAACTCAAAGCTATCGCCCAAGAACAATACCACTACGTTCTAATTGATGAGTTCCAGGACAGCAACAGCGCCCAACTGCAGTTAGCCCACCTAATAGCCGACAGCCCATCATCTAATGGCAACCCCAACTTAATGGTGGTCGGTGACGATGACCAAACTATCTATAAATTCAACGGCGCTGACCTAAATAACATGCTGTCTTTTGAGAAAGCTTATCCCAGCACTAAGAAAATTGTATTAACTAAGAACTATCGTTCTAGTCAGAAAATCATTGATGCCTCTGAAAAAATTATTAGCAATGCTGAAGATAGATTAGTAAACCGTGATCCGGATATAAATAAACAACTTACTAGCCAAGCGAGTATCGCTAGCTCAACTGTTGAATCGTGGGTCTATAGTACCCAGGAACAACAACACTATTCGCTAGCTCAGGATATTAAGCAGTTCCTAGCAGACAACAAGTCAAGCGACCAGAAGACTGTAGCTATCTTGGCTCGAGGCCATCAAAGCCTAAAACTCATGGCCAGCGCCCTAGATAACCAGAAAATACCTATTAATTATGAACTGCAAAATAATATATTTGATCAAGAAGTTGTTCAGCTGATCCACAAAATAGCTGGGCTGCTAAGTAGCATAAACAGTGGCGACAAACAGGCCACCAACTTATTATTATCTGAAGTTATTAGCCATCCGGCATGGGGTCTATCACCGGAAAGTCTTTGGAGACTAGCCATAGACAACCGCCGAAAAAGTGACTGGCTAGACAGCCTAATACGGCGCCCTGGCAACAGCAAAGATAGCCTCTCCTGCCAAGCAATCGGTAAGTGGCTTCTAGCGCTAGCAGCTGAGTCCAAACACCAACCATTGCCAGTAACAATGGAATACATTATCGGCATGAGACCGCTTGGCGACTTCCAGTCACCAATTAGGGAGTATTATCTAAGCAGTCAGGCTCCTGATACCAACTACCTAAAAGCCCTATCGGCCATTAATAACATCTACAGCCTAACAAAAGAATTCTCAAAGCTACACACCCCTAAATTAGCTGACTTTGTTAATTACATTAATACTTCTTTAGAAAATAACATCGTAGTTTCGGACGACCTTATCTATAACAGCGGATCAACGTCATCAAGTAAGCAAGTCGAGCTACTAACCGTCCATAAAGCCAAAGGACTAGAATTCGATAGGGTATATATCATAGACACTCTAGATAATATCTGGAAGCCAAAATCTACTTCAACTTATACCCCAATGAATCTACCTCTGCAACCAGTTTTTGATGATCAAGACGACTACGCCAGACTGATGTATGTAGCAGCTACCAGAGCAAAACAAGATTTAATATTCACTAGCTACATAAATGACCAGAACAATAAGGAGGTGCTTACTACACCGCTCATATACGATGTTACTTCGCCAAATAACAAAGCTGACCAGCCCACCGAGAATACCACTGCCGTCATGGAGTCCTATCTACGCTGGCCTGAACTTAACAACAAGTCTAAAGAGAATTTACTAAAACCACTGGTTGAAAATTACGGTTTAAGCGCATCAGCCTTATTGTCTTTCCTAGACCTATCATACGGTGGGCCAAAAAGCTTTGTCGAGAATTATTTACTTAGACTTCCTCAGCCGCAGACCGAAGCCGAAGCCTTTGGTAGCGCTATTCATAAAGCCTTAGAGATTGCTCAGTTACAGATAAATTCCGGTGGCCTAGACAAGCAAATAGCTATCGCCGAGTTTACTAAGAACCTAGAGCAACAATACCTTCCTGCTGAGCAGTATCAAAGATATCAGGAAAAAGGCAAGAACCTACTAAACAAGCTACTGGAGTCTGACTACCAACTACCAAAAGGCGGTCGCCCAGAGCTGAATTTTGATAATATAAACATATCTGGCGCAACCATTAAAGGAAAAATAGATAACTTGCACCTAGAAGAAAAACAAGCAACCATAATTGATTACAAGACTGGATCACCACTCTCCAGCCTGGAGACTAAGGACCAATCCAAATTAATCAAAGCTTGGCGCCATAAGACCCAGCTAACTTTCTATGCGCTACTGGTCAATAATTCCAATCTAGTAAAAAAAGAAACTAGTATTATAGGTCAAATGCATTATTTGGAGGCCGAAAAAACATCGGATATTGTCAGACAATACCAACCGAGTGATCAGGACCGGGAACATCTAGCCAAGTTAGCAAGCATTGTTTGGAAAAAGATTGTAAACCTAGATTTCCCTGATACTAGTAACTACCCTGAAGACTTTAGTGGTATCACTCAGTTCCAACAGGATTTACTAGACTCTAAGATATAAACGACTCTAAAACAAAAATACTTTTATTTTTTCTTAGTAGAAGTTTTCTTGTTGGTTTTAGCTTTAGTCTGTTTAGCTCTATTTGTTCGAAGAGTGCTAGTTTTTGGTCGATTAATTGCTGGCATTTTCACACTAGCCATTGGGTTAATGTCGGTGAAGAACAAAGCATAGATATTCATTCCAATTATTGAACCAAGCACTGGTCCAACTGCATAAGCCCAGCTCCATGATTTTATTCCCACAGCTAATGCAGGGTTAACGATGCCGTTGGAGGCTATTCCGGCGATAAAAATAGCGGCGGTAAGCGAAAGACCAACTGTAAAGGCCAGCTGATTCTTATCCATTTTCTGGTAAACAGCGCTGGCTACACCGAAGCCAAAGATCAAGCCACCGATTGCCTCGGATATTAATATCTTCCAGTCAAATTGACCAGTTATCATGCTCTCTAGCTTGGTGCCTAGCAGATAATTTAGAAGGGCAAGAGCAGCTAGACCACCAAGTAGTTGAACAGCCACGTACATTACAGCTCGAGCAGTAGTAACTTTACGGATACTCCAAAGACCAAGAGTAATTGCTGGGTTTACGTGAGCCCCAGAAGTCGAACCAATTGTGTTTACTAATAAACCTAACACCAAACCAGCGGCAATAGCTACGAACATTGATGGCAATTGCCAACGGATAACCGAAAATACTGAAGTGGTCAGTACCACTACACCCATAAATTCAGCTACTAACATAGCTAATTTTCTTTTGTTAAACATCAAAGACCCTCCTAGAGTTTATTTATATATATAAAAACTATAATGCTTTTTTTGGGTGTTTGCAAACAGGCAAATGAGGTAGTATTTACTACTTTACGCTTAGTACTGCGGCTTCTAGGTTTTGGTTGCCGATATACTTAGCTACACCTACGTTAAAGGCCATTACACCTAATACCAGGCGAGCGGTGTCTTTGGCATCAACTCCATGATTTTGACCTCTTTTAAAGGCACTTTCGACGTAACTAGCTAAACTTACCACGAAATATTGAGGTGGATTACCATCACCATCGTCATGTTGCTTGGAGTAATTTGTGCCATTAAAGGTGTAGTCAGTGCTTGTAGATACTACTACTGCCTGTTCACTATGCACTCTATCAAGTTCAACGTACTGAGCACCATTCTCTACGGCAATATCGGTGTTTTGTGGAGGATCGACATCAATTATCTGTGAGTTAGTTGCGGCTTTTGCACCTTGATCAATAATTCTTAGTACATCTTCTTGACCTAGGCCATATTTAGTCATATCCAACCCAGATAGCCCAGCCAGAGCTTCAACCAATCCAGCCACTTCTTCAGCATGCTCCTGATTGTATACGAGTACTTCTTTTAAGTAGGCATTGGCTGCACAACCCAACTTACCTTTATTGGTGTCACCATGGACTACAACCTCAATGCCATCACTTACGGCTAACTTTGTCTTTTCGGCAGTAATCTGACTTAGTGGCTTGGATTGACTACCGACCATTAGCTCAGATGCTGATTCGGAAGTTACAATTGAGCCGGCAAGCTGAGAAGGGTACTCACCGTTTGGGTTTAACTGCTCGTCTAAACCACCATCAACGCAACATGAACGCCACCGGTCAACCGGAACTATATATTCTGGATTACTAACATCTGCCGTAATAGCCGCTCTAGTTTCAACAGTTGTCTCACTATTACCAATGCTACCTGCGTTTGTGCTACCCAAGCCTACTAGTTCTACTTGAATATCTAGTCCTCGGATTTCTTGCTCTTGTGTTGCTGTCATTGGTTCGGCCTCCATTTTAAACAAATTTAACTCACTATCCCTAGTTTCTCTTGGGTCCATTGCTGATTCTAACCGCTTTCTTAAGTATTAATAATTGTTTTACCGAGCAGATTATATTCCAATAATCGCTTTAGTTCAAGTTTGTTATTATTAGCGACGTTTTCTTCGTCGCAGGTTTGCTACCTGCAACCTAACTGCCTGGCGATCAACTAGGCCCTGAGCCTGCTGTAAGGAGATATTATCCTTGGCTTCTTTCGCTAGTGATTGAGCATGGTCAAAGGCAGCCTGAGCTTCTTTTTCATTAATCTCATCTTCACGGTCAGCTTCATCTACCAGCACTCGAACGCGGTTATCTCCGACTTCAATAATTCCACCATTAGTAGCAAAGTATTCCAACTTTGAATCTGGGTCAGTACTTTTTCGCCTAACACTAATCACCCCAGGAACAGCCATACTAACTAGTGGCATGTGTTCTGGGAAGATAGCAATATAGCCATCTTTGGTTGGCAATATTACTTCGTGAACCTGTTCACCAAACTTAGATCCTTCAAGTGTAACTAATTCAAATTTTAACATCCACGTCCTATCACTGTATTTATTTCTCTTTGCCGTTGAGCGGATAATTCAGCAAGTATCTCACCGCAACGCTCTGCTGCACACAACACTAATCTATCTTCAAATAAATTTGTTTCTTGCAGTGGACCAGATAATTCGGCTCTAGCCGCTTCATCACCACCAACTAATGCCTCTTCAATAACTGGGACTAGGGTAGCTGGTAAGTCAGTAAAACTGTCTCCTAAGCCACTACAATACACGACCCTATCCAGGAGATCGCCGCTTATTTCATGCCCCATTTCGCCGATCATTGCTACTTCTTAACCTCACTAATTTTACCCTTCATATAGAAGGCTGATTCTGGCTTATCATCATGCTTACCATCTAGGATTTCTTTAAGTCCTTTAACAGTCTCTTTAAGCGAAACGTAAGTACCTGGGATTCCACTAAACACTTCAGCAACATGGAAAGGCTGGGTTAGGAACTTTTGGATTCGTCGAGCTCGAGCTACGGTTTGCTTATCTTCATCACTTAATTCTTCCATGCCTAGGATTGCAATAATATCTTGTAGGTCCTTATAGCGCTGCAAGATCCTTTGAATTTCACGAGCAACGTTATAGTGCTCTTCGCCAACAATCTCTGGGTCCAGAATTGTGGAGCTAGACTCTAGTGGATCAACTGCTGGATAAAGACCTTGTTCGGTTAAGGCCCGGTTTAACACAATAGTTGAATCAAGGTGAGCGAAAGCAGTGGCTGGGGCAGGGTCAGTAAGGTCATCTGCCGGTACGTAAACAGCTTGAACGGAAGTCACCGATCCAGTTTTAGTACTTGTAATACGCTCCTGCAAACCACCCATTTCTTGAGCTAGGTTTGGCTGGTAACCAACAGCTGATGGTAGTCGTCCAAGCAGGGCAGATACCTCTGCACCGGCCTGAGTGAATCGGAAGATGTTATCAACGAATAATAGAACGTCTTTTCCTTCGTCACGGAAACCTTCAGCAATCGTTAGACCACTAAGACCAACTCTTAGCCTAGCACCTGGAGGTTCGTTCATCTGACCAAACACTAATGAGGTCTTATCCAATACTCCAGATTCTTCCATCTCATAATACAGGTCATTTCCTTCACGAGTACGTTCACCAACACCCGCGAATACACTGGTTCCACCGTGTTCTTTAGCGATGTTATTGATTAGCTCAGTAATAAGCACGGTTTTTCCTACTCCAGCTCCACCGAACAGGCCGACCTTACCACCTTTAGTAACCGGACATATTAGATCAATAACTTTAATTCCAGTTTCTAGTACTTCAGTAGTCCCAGCTTGCTCTTCTAGGCTTGGTGGTTGACGGTGAATAGGTGAGCGTTTCTTAAAGTAAGCTTTTTTGTCATCAATTGGGTTCCCAAGTACGTTAAACATCCGCCCCAAAGTTTCTTTACCAACTGGCACGCTAATTGGTGCACCGGTGTCTTTTACGGTTGTTCCACGTTTTAGGCCATCAGTACTTCCAAGCGCAATTGCTCGTACACTGTTTTCACTTAAGTGCTGGGCAACTTCAAATACTAAAGTTTCTTTACCACTTTCTACGGTTATAGCGTTATAGATAGCTGGCAAATGGCCTTCCTCAAATTCTGCATCTACAACCACGCCAACTACTTGGCTAATTTTTCCTAGTTTATTTTTCTGAGCTACTGCCATTAATTTTCTCCTCTATAAATATTAACAAATTCTCGACTTTTGGCTATCATCTTGATTCTCCTACAGCAAGTGCATTTAACTTAGTCATTCATAGCCTCCGCTCCACCAGATATTTCTGCCAATTCTTGGGTAATTGCTGCCTGACGAGCAGTGTTAAAGGCTAGAGTTAAGTCCTCGATAAGATCAGAAGCATTATCTGTGGCACTCTTCATAGCCATCATTCGCATCGACTGCTCACTAGCACTAGATTCCATGAAGGCCTGATTCAACTGAGCTTCTACTAATCTTTCAGTGATATTATCTAGCACGACTTTTGGTGATGGTTCAAATACCGCAAGCTCTAGATCGTCAGATATTGGTACATCAACGGCAGCAGCTGGAAGTAATCGTTCAACTGTTACAACCTGGTTAATACTAGACTTATAGTCTGTATAAGTTACGTCAACTAAATCAACTTCAGCTGCCTTAAACTTATCTAAAACCATGTCCAAGATTGGTCTAATGTCATTGGCAGTAGGGTGGTCGGGGAAGTTCTGGAAGACAGCTAATACTTCAACGTCTTCAAAACGAACAATGAATTTAGCACCTTGTTTTCCAATGACTATAACCTGGCTTCCAACACCTTGCTCACGGTCTTGCATCAATTCTTTGGTTAACTGCCTCAACACATTACTGTTATATGCTCCGGCTAGACCCCGATTTGAGGTCACTACAACATGTAGTCGGTTTTTTATCTCTCGCTTAGCATAAAGAGGATGAATACTAACATCAGTTAATTCTCGTAAACGAGTTAATATCTGAGTTGCTAAATCCCGGTAATCGCGGCTCTTAATAGCCAATTCCTGAGCCCGGCGCATCTTACTAGCACTAACTAGCTCCATAGCCTTAGTAATTTGTTTGGTATTTTTTACTGTACCAATACGACTTTTTAGCTGTTGGCGACTAGCCATTATCCTCTTCCTTAAATCCGTCAGCTACATCTTTTGCAACCTTTAAAACGATTTCTTTAGTTTTATCATCCGGTTTAGCGCCTTTATTTATCTCCTGAACTAACTTCTTATGATCGCTAGACATTCGATGCAGTAGCTTGGCTTGAGCCTCTTTAATGTTCTTCACTTCAACTGTGTCAAAAGCACCGTTAGTGGCCGCTAGTAGCGAAACAGTTTGCTCCCAAATACTGTACGGAGAATACTGTGGCTGTTTTAGTAGTTCAGTTAAGCGCTGACCACGTTCAATCTTTTGCTTGGTTTCAGCATCAAGATCACTACTAAACTGGGCAAAAGCAGCCAGCTCACGGAACTGAGCTAGATCCAGCCTCAAACTTCCAGCTACGCTTCGAACTGCCTTAGTCTGAGCAGCACCACCAACCCTAGATACTGATAAACCGACTGATATGGCCGGTCGAATACCTTGGTTGAATAGATTTGTTTCCATGAAGATCTGACCGTCGGTAATTGAAATAACGTTAGTTGGGATGAAAGCCGAAATATCTCCAGCCTGAGTTTCAATAATTGGCAGGGCAGTAAGACTTCCGCCGCCCTTAGCATCACTCATTTTGGCAGATCGCTCCAGTAAGCGGCTGTGTAGGTAGAAGACATCTCCAGGGTAAGCTTCACGGCCTGGTGGACGTCGTAACAATAGCGACATCTGCCGATAAGCCACAGCATGCTTAGATAAATCGTCGTAAGTAATTAGGGCATGTTGTTTGTTGTCTCGGAAATATTCACCCATAGCAGCGCCAGAGTAGGGAGCTAGGAACTGTAAGCTGGCAGGATCTGCTGCACTAGTGGCGACAATTATGGTCTGATCCATTACACCGTCACGCTTTAAGCGCTCAACTATTCGTGAGACCTTGCTCATTTTCTGACCAATGGCAACGTAAATGTTAATAACGCCTGTTTTCTGACGATGCTGGTTAATCATTGTGTCAATTGCTACGGCGGTTTTACCAGTCTGACGGTCGCCAATAATTAGCTCACGTTGACCACGGCCAATAGGCACCATGGCATCGATAGAAACTAATCCCGTCATTAACGGTTCACTAACACTTTGTCGATCTAGCACACCCGGTGCGTCCCGTTCTACCAGTCCAGTGTGTTTAGCCTTGATCGGACCTTTGTTGTCTAGGGGACGGCCCAAGGGATCAACTACTCGGCCAATAAGCTCAGGGCCGACTGGTATTTCCATAACTTTACCGGTAAGTTTAACGCGGTCACCAGCCTTTACTAGAGTATCTTCACCCATAAGCACAGCACCAATTTCACCTTCTTGTAGGTTCAGAGCAAAGGCAGGCACAATCCCAGATTCGGTTTCGATGTCGATCATTTCGTTATAGCCACAGTTTTGTAGGCCATATATCCAAGCAATACCGTCGCCAATTCGAGTAACAATACCGACTTTTTCAATTTCTGGATTGGTCTTTAGATCTTCGATTGCACTACGCAATTCTTTGGATAGTTCTTTGATGTTAATTTCTGCCATATTATCTCCTAATTATTCCTGCCTGTTACTAATTGCTTCTTTTTAATTGATATATCTGCCGGCGTATGGTCAAATCTAGGACCGATTCTGTAGTTTGACATCGCACACCACCAATTACATCTCCATCTATTTCTTCACTGACCACCACTTTTTTAGCATCTGTAGAGTTGCTAAATATATCAGCTATTTTGTCTTTCAACTGCTGGCTTAACTGCTGGGCTGAAGTAGAGCGTACGTATAGTAAGCCCTGATCGGCAAATAGGCGCTTTTCAACGTCGCGCAGTATTGCGTTCTTATCACTTATGCGCTTTTCTTCGATTAAATAGGCGGCTAAACCTTCAGCCACTTTAGTGGGCTGAACACCAGCTTTAAACTGGCCAATTAGAGCATTGGCAATAGTCATATTAGTTGCTCGACCTACCATTAGCCTCTAACCTTCTTAAGAGCCCGCTCGATCAGGCTACTGTCTTTATTCTTATCCAGCTTCTCGCCAATAATGACTTCAGTAGCTTCGGACACTAGACTTAACATCTCGCCTTTAAGCTGATCTTTGGCCTTATCTACTTCACGGTCAATCCGAGACTCAGCCTCAAGCATCATTTTTTCGATCTTCTTATTAGCATCTTCTTCACCTTTACGCATAATCTCATCTGCTTCTTTAGAGGCGCCGGCGATTATCTTATCTGCTTCGGCTTGAGCCTGCTGGTGAAGCTTTTTGGCTTCCTCGTCAAATTCGGCTTTTTTCTTTTCCATCTCGACACCAAGGTCGACACCTTTGTCGATAGTCTTTCGACGCTGCTCGAGAGTACTAACAATACTTTCCAAGGCAAACTTCTTAATAATGAAGAAGAGTAGCAGGAAAGTACCTGCTTGAAGCAAGATAACTTTAATGTCAATACCGAGAACGGCCACACCTTCCGGTTCGGCTCCTTCCGCGGTTTGAGCTAAAATGTTTAATTTTGTTAGTACCTCGAGCATATATTTCCTATCTCTAGTTAATGATTAATGCGCCTAGGAATGTCAAAAGTGCAGTAACTTCGATCATAGCTGCAATAATGACCACCTGACTAGCTGCTTTACCAGCTTCTGGATTTCGGCCAATGGCCTTCATGTATGCTTGTCCAACCAAGCCTAGTCCCATTGCTGCACCAAACATAGCAAGCGCCATGAAGAACCATTTGGTGTCAAATAGTCCAGAGCTTGTTGCTTCTGCTGCAAAGGTTGTTAATTGTGGTGCCATAATATTATCTCCTTTTAGTTTGTACCATAAGTGCCCATTACTGAACGATCCTATGGATTATTAATTTGTTAATGGCTAACAACTTCTCCCTCGAGGGCCGATACGACCGGATCAACTTCGTGGGCAGGTTGTTCATCGTCATGGCCATGCGATATAGCAAGGCCTAAATATGTGGCGCATAACATAGTAAACACGTACGCCTGAATTCCAGCAACTAAAATCTCAAAAGTAACAATCGGTAGAATAGTGAAAGACCGGAAATCTTTACCGATGTAGGCAAACACACTGATTAGGATTTCACCAACTGCAGTGTTTAAGAAAAGCCTTAAACTTAGGCTCATAATCCTAGTTAGCTCACCAAGAACCTCTAGGATTCCAATAAAAGTATTGATCGGGTTTAAGGGTTTGTCTGTGAAGTAGTGCTTGAGGTGCCCTAGGAAGCCAGATTCTTTAATTGACAGATACTGAACGATAATAATAGCGATCACCGACATGGCAATAGTGCCGTTTAGATCAGCTGTGAATGGCCTAAATAGCGGCGTTTGACCTTCGGCGGTGTTGGCATAAACGCCAGGACCTACTATCGGTAACAACCCAAGTAGGTTGCTGATTATAATAAAAAGCAGGAAAGTACCAAAAATAGGGGCGTATTTTACGGCTTTCGCCCGAGAGCCAAGCGGGGATTCTATTAAGCCAATCACGAATTCAACCAAAATTTCGACAATTTGAGTAATTCCTCTGGCAGCCTTAAGGTGAACTTTAGATTTAGCAATAAATAAAATTACGACCAATAAAGCGGCCGTTAAGAATCCATAGATAAAGGAGTTACTAATGGTCAGTCCGGCAACTTCAGTAACCTTCTCCGGGGTCAGGGCAATATGTGGACCATCTTCACTGGCAAATCCAACCATTGACCGAAACAAATTTAGACCTAACATGAAAGACCACCAAACTGAGAGTTTGCGCACTCAAATACTTTCGTCGTTCTGTTAGCGGCGGTATAAGTCATCAATGGCTAGTATTATAACAGTAGTCGACCAATGGTAGCAATAGTTATAATCAAAAAACTCGCGAAACTAAAGATTAACTGGAAATAATCTTAAGATAAGCGTTATACTAGCTATATGATAACACTATATAGCTCTCCAGACTGCGCCTACTGTCATATGGTTAGAGAATATCTAAAGAAAAAGAAAGTTGATTTCAAAGAATACGACATCAGCGATAATCCAAAAGCCTACAACTGGGTTAAAGAACACGCGCCAGTTATTGCTACTCCTGTAGTCGATATTAACGGTACTACAATAGTTGGTTTTGATAGACAAAAGATTGACGAAGCCTTAGAAAAATAAATCAGCAATAGAGACAATCCTAGAAAGTGATATATATCACATTAGGCGCTACAATTAGTGTTAGCTATTCCTGAACTACACTAATTGTGTTATACTATACCTGTTATAAGCTAGAAATTAGTCGAGAGCAGATATGACACATCAAGATAATAGCCCTTCAGCCGAATTAGACCTATCCGAAATAAGAAGATTATCCTCTGCTCGTGGCGCCGGAAATACTCCTATAACCAGAACCGCTAGTTTGCTGCAATATCTACTAGAAACTTCTGTTCAGAGCAGTAGCGAAGATGACCCGATCCACGGGCTAGTTGACTACCTGCCCGAAACAGATCATTTCCCTGAGTGGGTTGAAGAACACAACGCAGAAATAGAAAATTTGAAACGAGAAAACCCCAAAGAAAAGTTCAGTGATCGTTATTATCTTGAACAGGAAACCGAAGAATTCCGAACTAGTAGCTGGCTAAGTCTGAGTGCAGAAGCCTGTCGTAGAATCAGCCTAGATAATGAACTACTCAGAGCCAATATCGCCATAAAACTAATGTACCAGAGGGCCAGCATGGATCAAGCTGATGCAGCTAGCAGCCCACTAGCCCCAATAGAGTCACTAGGTGCAAACGCTAATCCAAACACCGCTGCCTAAAAACTTGCAGCTGTTTTTTAATCTGCCACAATATTACTACTATGGCTTTTGAAGACTTTAAAACCAAAGAATCAGTTGTAATTGTTTATACTGGCGAAAATAAAGGCAAGACTAGCGCCAGCCTTGGTTTGATGGTTAGATCCTTAGGCAACCGTTGGAATGTTTCTTTCGTCCAGTTTATTAAATACTGGGGAGTTAGTGAACATGTTTTTATTCGTGACATCCAGCCACTATACAAAGATCAACTGTCTTTCTATAAAGGTGGTAAGGGTTTCTATAAAGCTGGAGATCTAAGCCCCAAACAAATTACCGAGGCTCAACATAAACAAGCTGCCAAAGAAACCTATGATCGTGCCTACCAGGACGTTACTAGCGGAGAATACGATCTAGTAATCTGTGACGAACTTAACAATGCTGTGAATGATGGACTAATAACTAAGAGTCAGCTGAAAAAATTAATTAAAGATAAGGCTCCAAATACCAACCTATGCCTAACTGGTCGAAACTTCCCAGAAGAATTGCTCAGTTTAGTAGACATCGCTACTGAAATGTCCAAGATCAAACACCACTTTGACGATAAATTCCTAGCTAATCCCGGAATAGATTACTAAAAATAAATTACTAATCCGGGACTTCTGAGTAGTGGTGTAAACTAAGAGTTGATGAGCTCCAATAAGCCGATACTACTACTGATGCTAGGTTATCCCGGTTCTGGGAAGACTACGGCTGCCAAGTTAATTGCTGAAAGTATTCCGGCCCGACATATCTGGGCCGACTTTGAAAGGCGAAAAGAAAAGGACCAACCCAGCTACAGTCAAACCGAAAACGACCAGCTTTATGAACGCCTAAACAAACAATCCACTGATCTGCTACAATCTGGGCAAAGTGTGGTTTATGACACCGCTTTCAATCACCAAAAAGACCGCGATAAACTACGATTAATAGCGACTAAACTTGGGATAGATACTGTTGTAGTGTGGGTCAAAGCTCCAATAGGATTAGCTAAAAAAAGAGCTCAAAATATTAGCGACAACTCTGGAAATAGAGTTCTGGGGCAACAAATGTCCGATATTAGATTTGCAGAATTATCTTCCAAACTACAACACCCCAAAGACCATGAATCAGTAATCGAACTGGACGGTCAACAAATCACCAAGTCATATGTCCGTAGCATGCTCCAACAACATAAGATCATTTAACCCCATCGGCTTTAACGGAAATAACATATAGGACAGAGAGATATGGCTAAACTACTAACAAAAAAGAAAACTAATATTCTAATTGGCGCCTTATTACTATTAGTAGTCGCCTTACTTCAGCAAACCGGCTTAATCGAGCCGATTGCCAAGACAGCTGAGCAAACCCAGCCAGGACTATATAACGTAATCTCAGTTGTTGACGGCGATACCATAGTAGTGGACATGGCTGGGACCAAGGAAACCGTCCGCCTTATCGGAGTTGATACTCCGGAGACCAAAGATCCCCGTAAACAAGTTCAGTGTTTTGGACAAGCAGCCAGTGAGTTTACTCGGAATCTAATAGCAGACAACTTAGTCAGACTAGAAGCTGATCCAATCAACACCAATCGTGACCGCTACCAAAGATTACTACGATATGTTTATCTGCCTGAGGGTACTTTCGTTAATGCTGAAATTATTAAACAAGGTTACGGGTTCGCCTATACCAGCTTTCCGTTCTCGCGGATTGAACCTTTTAAAGGCTACCAGCAGCAAGCCGAAGACGAGGGGCGAGGCTTATGGTCGAGTTGCAACATCATACGCAGTGATGATGGATATATAAAGACGGAATACTAAAAAATAACTGCTAGAAAATATCTACTCGTTATCTTCGGCCTGAAAAGGATGCTCTCTAGCTTCGTTCTTTCCGAACAGAAGGTGTCTAACTGAACGAGTCTGGCTTTTACTGTCATAGGCCTTAGATAATGGCCTGCCTAGGATATAGCCGGCAAAATAGGCGGCAATTGCCACCTTTGAGCCAACAGTATGGATGTCATGCTTCTTGTAGGTTAGGCTCTGCAGATTAATGTATTTCTTAAAGTCAGCCACCGAATCCTTATAACGTCGAGCTGACATTCCAGCTCTCAGTTTCTTGTCGTAGAGAAGCTTATGACCAGCCTGGTATAAATGGATGGCTAGATCAGAGTCTTCGAATATATAGTCGTCCTGGCAAAGTAAACTTTTTACTGAATTCCATGCAGATTTGCGCAGAGCCATATTGGTGCCGAATAAGAAAGGGAAGTCTTTTTCATAAGTAAATAAATTATGTTTAAAAACATCTTCTAACTTATGGTTCCAGGGGGACAAGGGCATATCGTAAACATGGGACGAACCTGTTACGGCATCAACACTGCTATTAGTAGAAAACACTTCAATTAGTCTCTCAACCCAATCTGGCTCCAACCGAGTATCGGCATCAATTCGCCCAATAATATCTGATTTTGCCATGTCAAAGCCTTTGGTTCTAGCATAAAGCACCCCTTGATTCTTCTCAACCACAACGGTGGTAAATTTAAAACTTTTTGCGATCTGAATCGTTTTATCGGTCGAGTTATTATCGACCACGATCACTTCAGCCGGCTGGATAGTTTGATCTTCTATAGATTCTAAGCACTGCCTAAGGTAGTCCTCTTCGTTGTAGACTGGTATAATGATTGAAACCGTTAATGTTTTATTCATGATCAATAACTTAAATAGTAGCAAATGAAATCAAAAAAACCGCCTAAAAAACCAACCAAAGCCGAACTCAACAGAGAGAAAGCCATGCTCAAAAAACAGTATGGACCAAAAGAACGACGTCTCTATAAACGTCTAATTAATCGTTTTAGAATTGAAAAACCCAAGTTTTGGTGGAAAGAGCGTAATCTACTTCAAAAGATTGGCCTAATCTTCTTAGCCATCCTGATTCTAATAGTCAGCAGTTCCTACGGAATAGCCCGCTGGTATATAGCTACTCAATCGCACAAAGAATTAAAATTTGGAGCCACCTTTATCCCCAGCTACGCCCGCTCTTTTGGACTAGAACCAAAAAGCACCATGCAAGCGATGATCGATGACCTTAATCTAAGACACTTCCGACTGGTAAGTTATTGGAATGAAATCGAGAAAACACCTGGTCAGTACGACTTCAGAGAACTAGATTGGCAGTTTAAAAAAGCTGAAGCCGTTAACGCGACGGTATCTCTGGCAATCGGCCTACGCCAACCGCGCTGGCCAGAGTGCCATATGCCCTCGTGGGCCGAAAACCAGCCGATGGACGTATGGTACCCACAGCTTAAAACTTTTATGACTAAGGTCATGGAACGCTACAAGAACAGCCCGGCACTAGACAGTTACCAACTAGAAAATGAATTCTTCCTTGACGTCTTTGGAATTTGTCCAGACTTCTCTCGTGACCGCCTAATTGATGAAGCCAAGCTAGTAAAAGAAGTAGATCCCGAAACCACTTTAATTATTAGTCGTAGCAACAACGCCCTTGGTCTTCCTATAGGCCAACCTCAACCAGACCGCTTTGGTATTTCTATATATAAAAGAGTTTGGGACGCCAATATTACTAAACGTTATTTCGAATATCCATTCCCAGCCTGGTTCTATGCCTTCCTAGCCGGGGCTGGTAAAATTGTCACCGGTAAAGACCTAATAGTCCATGAACTACAAGCCGAGCCCTGGGGACCAAATAAAGGAATTAACGAAATATCTATAGAGGAACAAAACAAATCTCTAAATGCTGAAAGATTAACTGATCGTATCAAGTTTGGAAAAGCAACTGGCATGCGTGAGATCGATCTATGGGGTGTAGAAATGTGGTACTGGCGCAAAGTTGCTCTCGGTGATCCTAGTCTATGGGAGGCCGGAAAAGAAGCCTTACGTGACCAGCAGTGCAATGATTGCTACCTACCTAGAGATTAATTTACTAGAACATATATTCATATTCATTGCAAATACATACTTAATCTATTACAATGGAGTCTATGGCTAAACAAAAAGCTACCACTACCAAAAGAATCAGCAACCGTCGAGCCCGACATGATTACCAACTAGAAGACAGCTTAGTTGCTGGCATCCAGCTCAGCGGTGCAGAGACCAAGGCTCTACGTCATGGACATGGGCAGCTTCGTGGTGCCTTTGTTACGCTCAAAGACAATGAACTATGGCTGATAAACGCCACCATCTCGCCAATGTCTGGCATTCCAATTTCTGAAGCTGATCAAACCCGCTCCCGAAAACTACTGGTAAAACGTAGTGAACTAAAGCGCCTAATAAGCGCCAAAGAACAGGGTAGAGCTATTGTACCCTTAGAACTATTAACTGCTGGTCGCTACATCAAGCTACGACTAGCTCTAGGTCGAGGTAAAAAACGCTACGATAAACGCGAGACTATCAAAAAAAGAACTACAAAAATAGATATGGCTAGAGAGCTTAGAAACCGCAACTAGTAAAGTACAGTCAAAAGCTTAATTTTAATAATCTACTGACTACTAAAAACCTCGTTTGGGGTGCAGGTTCTTAATTTCGGAAACTAGATTAATACTGCGAATAGTATCAATGACATCAGTCGGCAAGCCACTGCAGACATAGCCGACTCTTCTGGACGACCATCCATCACTACTGTATTGGTAATTCAGTAGCTCACTAACCGTATACTTATTAGTCCGCCCAAACGTCAGCTGGTAAACCGCCTGACTTCCTTTATTAGAGCTATCGCACACTCGGGCCCGTGATGAGCCTAGGAACTCGGTTGTCAGCTGAGGACCTAGTTGAATGACGTAATCTAAACTAGCCGGCTGAGTGGCGCGGGCAATAGCAGCTGAAGCATTAAGTAACCCGAAACCGTAGCCACTACTTCTACTGCTAGAACCAAGCTTGGCTTTATCGGCAGTCTCAGACAATAGCGCCGTTAATTCATCCCAGCTAGCATCTGGCTGATGGCTTTTAAGTAGAGCCAGGAGACCGCTAACTATTGGAGTAGAGAAAGAAGTACCGTTTATTGCAGTGGCGTAATAGTTATCGGCCGCCTGAACCCAGGTTGGAGCAATTAACGAAACACCGGAAGCCATAAGGTCCATTTGGGCTCCGGTATTGGAAAAACTAGCGACATCACCAGACTGATCAACAGCACCAACGCTATAGACTTCCGGAAAATTTGCTGGGTAACGAATACAGTTACAACTATCGTTACCAGCGGCAGCAACCACTACTACGCCAGCCTCGATAGCATTATCTACGGCTGTCCGAAGATAGGCGTCATACTCGGTACTACCCAGACTTAAATTTATGACATCAACCCCTCTAGCTACTGCGTAGTCTATAGCTCGGCTAACAGTCAGAGTATTGCCGTAACCATCATCATCAATTGCCTGAATAGGTAATATCTTGCTATACCAATTAACGCCAGCTATCCCAACTCCGTTATTGCCGGTAGCTGCCGCAATACCGCTAACCTGGGTTCCATGTCCAGTAGTATCACCCAGCGGATTAGTTTGCCCAGCTTCTACCGAAAAGTCGTAGTTTATGAAGTCCCAGCCTAAATTATCGTCTACATAACCATTAGAGTCGTCATCAATCAGGTTGCAAGATTTATCTAGATCAAGCTCTTGATCAGTGCAGTTTAGCTGACTAGGGTTTTCTATACCCACAGCGCCTGATTCGTTGTCTACTATGGTATCGAAATCGTCATCTATTAGATTACAAGAAGCGTCGAGTGCTATTTCTTGGTCAGTGCAATTTAGTTGACTGGGATTTTCACTTAAAGTCACACCGGATTCGCCGGAGTTAAATAGCCAGCGATCTGTAAATTCTTGATGTTGCAGAGAAAATCCGGAATCAATAACCGCAATGGTTGTTTCATTGTCTCCGTAGCCGGCGTCCCAAACGGTTTGCATACCACTATCGTTAGTCCAATCCTGAACTGCGTTGGTATCATTCGGAGCTGCCTGTGTTTGATAGGAAATTAGAGGATAGTTGTCATCATTCTGACTAAAGGTAACTTTTTGATCACTAGAGCGATCTACTACCCCATCTAGACTTACTTTAGCTGATTGCTCATAAACTGAATCAGATTTGTGCTTAGAGCTAGGGGCTAAGGAACTACTAGCATTAGCAAAGGAGTTGGCAGAGCTTGATCCCTGACTATCACCATAACTACCAGAGCTACTAGCTTGTTGGCTTGAATCATTACTAACAGGCTTCTTATTGTCTTGTACTAAGCCTTGTTCTGAATCCTGTCTAGTGTTATCTGTTGATGAAAGCCGATCTGAACTGAAAGAAAAAGCAAACAAACCAATCAGTCCAAACAATAGTAGTGGAGAGAAAATCCAGATATATTTTTTGTTCATTTTTATCTTTATTTAACTAAAGTAATTATACCATAACCAAGAAGGGCTATAAATATACCGGAAAGGTGTATCGAATAAATTAGATAAATGAATATATCCGACTATAATTCCTAGGTAACAGACCAGTAGTGTTAATATATAACGATGAGTAGCGACAAAACCAAGCAAATAGACAACAACCCTAGTGATAGCAACGAATTAGTTGCTGTGGTTGATCCAAACGGAAAAACTATTAAAAAAGTAAGGCGCTCACAATTAACAGATGAATATACTTGGAAGATTATCTGTGTCTGGATAGAAAACTCAAAAGGGCAGGTACTACTCCAACAACGTTCACTAAAAAAGCGTCTAGGTCCTGGACTTTGGACCTGTGCTGTTGAGGGCACGGTAGAAAATGACGATAGCTACCTCGATACAGCAACAAGGGAAGTTCAAGAAGAAATTGGACTCGATGACTTTAAGCTAATTAAGGCCAAGCAAGTACTGTACAAAGCAGGGGTAGGTTCCAGATTAGCCCAAGGTTACCGGATTTACTGTGACTGGCCGATAGAAAAGTTCAAAGCACAACCCGAAGAAGTAGAACAGCTTCAGTGGGTGGATAAAAAGACGGTTGTCGAGGGCATGAAGCAGGGAGATCCTAAATACCCAATTTCTGCCAAAGGTTGGCTAACAATGTTTGATCTTGTTTAAGAAGTACTATATTTGTTATAATTCACGGGTTATATAAGGATATAGCTAACATAGCTAGCTAATTCCCATAGTTATATAAGGCAAATACAAAGACCAAACTATTCCCGGGTAGCTCAACGGTGGAGCAAGAAGCTGTTAACTTCGAGGTTGTCGGTTCGAATCCGACCCCGGGAGCCAGATCAAGCACTAACAGACGTAGATCGGTTTCCTAGACCGATCTTTTCTATTTCTTGGACACTACTCCTTATCTGTTACTGGGTTCGAACCCAGTTTCCCTAAATTCTGAATACATAGCTTGGTTGTTCGAGACACTGAAATCTATATAGATCAATCATGCACCTCTGTTAAATAGTTCTGGAAGTGACCCTTTCTCTAGGTGGCGACTGGGCAGTTGAAAACCCGTCCGGGTTCCGTGACCTACCCTGTTGAAATAAGACAACATCTGTTAGCCGGAAGAGACCTGTGTTCCTTGCGAGAGGACATAAGTCTCTTCTTATTTAACAGGGAGCAGAAGAAGAAAGGGCTGGCGAAGACTGAGAGATGGTGCAGTTGGCCGTGCACAAGAGTAGTATATATTGAATTATTATTGTATAATAGGCTACATGGAATTCCCTGGACAGAAGTTCAAACCAACTAAGGATAGATTCTCGAAGGCTCGTGGTGGTCCTTCTAAGTTTCTATACATAGCTTGCGAAAACTGCGATGAACCTACAATGGTTTATCAAAAAGACGGCCCTGGTCGGTTGCTAAGGTGCTACGCCGACAGAATTGTCTGGCCACCTGAATTGGTAGATCAGCAGAGAGAAGTAGATGCTACTACTATCAAAGAAGCTGGAGCGTTGGCATGTGGATCGTGTGAAAGTATACTTGGCACACCTATGATTTATAAACAAGAAGACCGAGCTGCTTATCGAATCGTTCCAGGTGCAATACAGACATTTAGAAGTGCAGAGCAATACCAAGCACGACAAGAGTAACCAAAGAATAAACAACTATGATTGTTGAATTCTGCTTAATACGGAAAGAATCTCTGAGGCTGCTGCGTTTGCCTGCCCGTCAGCATTCACAATACTTACATCAATAGCAGGGTGCTCAATTCCAATTGCTAAAGAGCCGAGCTCCTTGAGACCCCGCTCAAGACGACCGTCTGTATTTCTGCCACTAGATTCCACACGTGATGCCCATTCTTCCGTGGAGCCAGGATACACATAGAAGCGCAACATGTCATACTCACTACGCTCTAGTTGGTCTACCGTATCGATAGGGTAGTCAAGTATGGGAGTTGAGCCTTGAGCTAATGGCGTCAATATGCCTTCTAATGGCGTTCCATACCTGACGCCGTATAATTCGTTAACAACAACGAACTTTCCAGATTGCTCTAACTCATCAAACTCCTGATCTGATACAGACACTTTATCGACTTCACCAGGTCGATTGGGTCGTGTCATGGTTGGTTTTACATACTCAAAGCTAATATCACCTGATCGAGCATTCATCTCCCGGATTAGCGTAGATTTGCCAGTAGCAGATGGACCAAGAAGCAGTACAAAAACTCGATCCATAGTCAAATGCCTGTCCATGAGCCTACACATTTCCGCCTCTCTAGACTCAGCAGTAACTATAAATTCGCTCATACATTTCCTTTTGCATTATTTATAGCTTGTTTCAAATTAACTACAGCCCGCCTTGATGCGTCACCTAGACTTTCGCCAGGTTCTCGCTCAGGGTAGAGGATTGCTCTTGAAGCACTAATCATAAGTCCATACCCGCTATCGTCCAGGCAGTGGGGTACGCTTACTCCAAGATCGCCACCTTGAGACCCGACGCCCGCCAATACAACTGGCACATCGCCAATTTCGTCTCGTATACCTTCTAGATTACTAGCATGAGTTGCGCTTAGTACTGGCACAACGTTTTGATTATAGTTCCAGTCTGAGAGACCAAGCTCTAGTATGTGTCTCCAAAGCGGAACACCACCAGCAAGAGGCAAGCCCTGAACTTCTGATGCTGATGGATTAGAGGTATTGACGCATAGTATTGATAATTTATCCTTCCAGTCTGTAAAGGGTCGTATTGCATCGAACCCCAAATATGGATTCAAAAGAACCGCATCCGCATCGAGTTCTCCAAATACTTCTTCAGCAATTTTGTCTGCAGTATGCCCAACGTCAGCAAATTTGCCGTCGCAAACTCTTAGGACTGCTGGGTACTCTTCTTTGAGGTATGCGAAAGTAGTGGCAAGCGCCTTGCGACCTAGTTCACCCTGAAAGAAGTTTGAATTTACTTTAAAGTCTACTGCGTGATCTACGGTCGCATCAATAACCATCTTGTTGAAAAGGAAAATCGCATCGGCCGTGTCTCCTTCCAGACCAATCTCTCCCCATATCTCGGGCGGTATCTTGTCAATGTCAGGATCAATTCCTACACCCGCCATTGAATCAGTTTCAACCCAACGATTGCGAATCTTCTCGATTCCTGGAGAGCTAAAGGTAGTTGTGGCATCTATAGTCATGACAGCCTAATCCTAATCCTCATCGCCATAGTATATGTCGTTGTGCCTATGCTTTGCGGCTATGTGGTTTTCGGCACCTCTTACGCCAGTTGTATTTGTCGGCTTACGTGTAACAGATATACCTCCCTCAGAAAGCCCTTCGGCTTTAAGCCGATTATCTGTTTGAAGGAAAACTGAACGGATACCGAGCATGCTGAGTATTCTTCCTGCGCCAGAATAGGTTCGGATATCAAACTCATCACCAAGTAGTACTTGTGCTGCTGTTATAGTGTCATATGGTACGGCATTTCCAAGGTTAGTCGCGACCTCGATTCCTCGTTTCATACCCTCAGTTTCCATTTTGGTAGCCGCACCAAAGCCTCGTCCATCTTGAGCAGGAATGTGAATCACCGCACCAGTTCCGATGTCTTGTATTTCAGACAATGCGGTATGCAGTTGCTCACGACAATCACAGCCTCTATCATCAAAGATTTGACCAATATCACAACCTGAGTCTACACGAAGCAAGACATCTTCTTTTGGCATATCCTCAACAGGGTGGGGGGTAAACACCTCGTAATACTTCCAAGGGTCGTCATCTAACACTAGACCATATGAATGAACTTCGGCACCACGAAAGGCGTATTTCCTTGCGTGTGTGGCGCGCAATACGTTTGCACTCAAGTCAATTTCTTCAGCATCAGATGGCTTGCTCAGAGTAATGCTAACTTCAGGTTCTCTTATCCCAAGTACCGAAACAACACGATCCAAGTGAGCATCTATAGTCATCTTATCAAGAGTTGGTGTTATTGCTCGAGGGTAATATGCCATCCCACTATTGCAATGACGAACCAAAACTTGCTTCATTTTCCCCGAAAATTGATTCATTAACTGGGTATACCCTGGGTGATCATGAGGTGTAAGTTTGTAACCAGCTTCATCAACTTCAAGCAGAGAAGCAGGAACTGATGCTGGATCATCTTGCAATTCAAGTGGGTCTGTATTTACGTAGATTAACTGGAAGTATGAGTATGTCTCGCCGTCATCAACCCCAACAGGAGAAAGCCACACTTTTTTGTCGTCATCCAGATCGAGTGGACCACCCAAAAAATGGGTTACTCCATTTTGGTGTGTAAGAACTAGTTTGTTTAGTGTTTCGCGATAATCTTCGGTTATTTCGGGCGCGCACTCAGAACCTCTTACCGTATGATTCAATCCAGGGAGTAACGCCTCTGTATTCATGTGACATTTATATCACATATTTGTTCATTATGCAACTAGTATGCTAGTTGTCCTTTTATCTCATTAATTTTGTCTACATCTTTCGTGTGCAAATGACAAGAATCCAGTGCATGAACATACTTCCCAATGGGGATACCAACTTTTTCTGCAATATAATGCTGAAGCGAGATAAACTCAAGCATATTCATAAGCAGCTTTTTATAAGCGTCTGATGAGTTTGCATGGACGTGTAACTCCAGCTTGCCATGTTTTATGCGCGCCCAAATGATTTGGGTGCAGGGCGATATTTCTTGATGCTGATCAACGTTCTTGTCCCACATAGATATCTGTGCCTCACCTTTGGGCCATTCAGGATCGAGCTTTTTAATAAGAAATTCTATTTGTGAATTTGGCTCATCGAACGCACGGTGATAATAAAGTTTTGTCCACTCGTGCACTACATCTTTCTCATTGTTTCCGCTGTGAATGTATTCGTTTATTACATCGAGATCTTTTTGTAGCATGGGAAATAGTTTGTCCGCAGGAATAACTGCTGGGTCATCAATCTCAATTACAGCAAACTCGTCCCGCAAATATTTATCATTCCCAGTCTTACCGCCATCGTTTAGTAGCTTTATGAGTATTTCTCGCCACGCTTTATTTACATCTAGGGCTTTAACATGAATCATGCGTTGCATTTTATCATAAGAGCAGGTCAAACATGCTAATCTTGAATTATGAAAATACTTGTAACTGGTGCGCCGAAGTCAGGGAAAAGCACTGTAATCTTCGAGCACATTACCAACACCACACAGCCAACAAGAGGCATGGTAACGAAGGAACTGAGACAGAATGGTACTCGTATAGGATTCGATATCACCACATCTGAAGGCCAAGTAATCAGGCTCGCTCGCACAAATACACATGGCAAATTTCAAGTTGGAAAATTCTTTGTTATTGATGGATTTCTCAACTATAGTTTTGTTGATTTACAAAGAATAAAAGCAAATGAACTGTTATATATCGATGAGATTGGTCAAATGCAGCTGCTATCGGATAGCTTTTCTACGCTAGCGAAGAAATACATTAATTCTGGCAATGATTTACTAGCGAGTGTTAGTAGCATCTTTAGCAATGATCTAACTGTAGAAATCCTAAAACGAGAAGATGTAATAGTCTTTCAAATAAATGAGTCTAACCGTATTTATATATCCAGAATAATACAAATAGCTCTTGAAAATCGAAAATACTATAACGAACTCGACAGGCGAGTTGCTTTAGATGTCGCAAAACTAGCAAATAACTACATCAGTTCAGATAGGTTTATTTCAGCGGACAAATTGTTTAGTAAAGCCTTGCGGTACCTAGTTGAAGAGCGGGTATTCAAAACAGGTGTTAACGAATATAGCGTCAATGGCGATAACGCTCGCCATAATGTCACAATTAGTACTTCTGGATGGACTTGTGACTGCAAGCTTGCTTCAGGAAAAAAGCCATATATTAAAGCAGATGATTGCTCCCATTATCAAGCGGTATTGTTAAGTATGCCTTGAGAAGCGAGCGTCTCGCGACCTTATAATCCTACAGAATGAGACATCTATTATGATGTCTCATATGTCTCATTTTTGTATTATACCTCTGCTTGATAGTCCGTGACCTGTAAGCTGAGCTAAGCTGGAACAGGCAAAGTCAGAACTGTAGATATGGTTCTGACTTTTTCATACCCAGATTAAAATTGAAATCTGAACGCCGATTTGTAGGTGTTATACTTTAGGTATGAAGCAATTTGTATCATTACAAAAATTATCAAAGGGCGATCAGGTTGCTATTATTTCTCCATCAGCCGGTTTACCTGAGATTTTTCCTTGGGTGCTAGATCTTGGCCGGAAAAGACTAAATGAACAGTTCGGACTTATTACAAAGGAATACCCGACAACCAGAAAAATGGGTTCTTCACTTGAAGACCGGGCAAGAGATATTATGGAAGCTTTTTCAGATGAAAGGAACAAAGCTGTATTTGCCTCTATTGGTGGATCTGACCAAATAAAGCTCATTAAGCATCTAGACCCTAAGTTATTCACTGAGAACCCAAAGCCATTTTTCGGATATAGCGACAATACTCACTTACATAATTTCTTATGGAGCCTGGGTATTCCTTCCTACTACGGTGGTGGAGTGATGAACCAATTTGGGATGAATGTTCAAATGTTTGACATGACGGTTAATTCAATAAAAAAGGCCCTTTTTGAAGGTGGCGAGCTTGAACTTATGGCATCATCAGAATATAACGACATTGGCTTAGATTGGTCTAAAAAAGAAAATCTCAATAAACAGCGACCACTAGAAAAAAATGACGGACTATTTTGGGACGGCCAAGGTCAGGTAGATGGCACCTTGTGGGGTGGCTGTGTGGAGAGTTTAATCGTTCAGACATCAACAGGCATATATTTGCCCTCAAATGAAGACATCGAAGGCACTATCCTGATACTAGAAACAGCGGAAGATATTCCAGAACATTGGATTATAGAGTATCTACTAACTGGATTTGGAGAGAGGGGCTGGTTTGGTAAGTTTCAGGCTGTTCTAGTTGGAAGACCTAAGGCGTGGGAGTTTGATCAGCAGAACACTACAAAAGAAAAGGCAGATTACCGCAAGCAGCAAAGAGAAACAATACTTAGAGTAGTGAGAGAATATAATAAAAATATTCCAGTGATTCAGAATTTAGATTTTGGACACACTGACCCACAAATTGTTATGCCACTTGGGATGAATGTTCGAATTGATACAACTAGCAAAAAAATATCCCTAAGTTACTAGTTTACAACTGCGTAATCATGCTTAATTGTAGTTATAACTTCCACTATGGTTGTGAGCCAAGGTTAGAACCAAGAATAATAGGGGTCATAGACCTCTAATTCTATTTTGGGGTATGATTATTTCATGAGAAGAAAAGTAATTATCATCCGACATGCTAAGGCAATTGGTGGGAGACACGACAGACACTTATTCCCAAAAGAGGGAGCCCCACTCAGCGATGAAGGTAGAGTAGCTGCCTTAAAGCTAAAAACAGTATTGGAACAGCTTGGAATTGATACTGAAAAAGAACCTGTTGCAATTTCACAACTAATTAGAACAAAGCAAACAGCCCAAATTGCAGGTTTCAAAAAAATGAATGAGTACGGAATCTTAAACGAAGTCAACACTGGTCTTAGTCCTGAAGAACTTAATAAAGTTATTGCAAATAAAGATGTGCCAAAAATCGCCAAGAAAGCTGCGATGAATCTCTTGAAGAATCCGCCAAAAGAAAATATTTGGGTAACTCACGGAATGTTAATTGCAGCACTGGCAGAAGAATTAGGGATAATTAAGAAAGTACTTTATATTCCTGAATTGGCTTCTGCTACTGAAATCGAAATCATTCAATAATCCCTTAATCTTACGAATGACGCTAAGATGACGTATTACCTTCTGTAGCAGTAAATGTATTCAAATCTAGCCTGATAGTGTTTATAACTTCCTCTATTGTTGTGAGCCAAGATTTACAGAGGCGAAATGCCTCTATTGTCGTTTTGGGGTATAATATCTCTATGAAATTATTATTAACTTCAGGTGGGTTAAGAAACCCTACGCTAATAAACGCATTGCTCGAGCTTTCTGATAAACCAGCAAGTGAAATTAAGGTGGCGTTTATTCCAACGGCGCTAAATGTGGAGCCTGGAGACAAAGGTTGGGCAATTGACCAAATGCTTCGTTTGCGTGATATGGGTGTTGCCCAAATAGATATTGTAGATATTTCAGCGACTGATAAAAATGTATGGTTGCCTCGTTTAGAGGATAGTAACGTCATTTTTGTGAACGGCGGCAACACAACCTACTTAATGTCTTGTTTTACTGAGTCAGGCTTGGTAGATGAGATACCTCGCTTGCTCAAAGATAGAGTATATGTAGGCGTAAGTGCAGGTAGTTATGTCGCAACACCCGATATTCGTTTTAATACCGATAACACCGACAAAGTATTGGACGGGTTGAACCTAGTGGATTTTGGCTTGCAGGTTCATCTGTTTAGTCCAAAATTTCCAGTAGCAAAGTCAGAAGATGCAGTTAGGGAGCGTGTAAAAGGCTGTCCTTATACTGTTTATGCACTTGATGACCAAATGGCAGTTAAAATTACAGACAATGAAATGGAAATTATTGGAGAGGGACGTTATCTAACGTTTGAACCAAAATAGTTCTAACTTCCATCACTACAGAGAGCCAAGGTTAGAACCAAGATTTACAGAGGCGAAATGTCTCTTTTGTCGTTTTGGGGTATGATTAGAATATGTGCGGAAGATACGGACTCTTTGGTGATGTAACTGACGAATATCGTTTGAAGGAAAATACTGGGTACAAGTTTAAGCCCAATTACAATGCAGCTCCTTCTCAATCAATGCCTATAATTGTGGAGAAAGATGGTAATAAACAATTAACATTGATGCAGTGGGGCATCCATCGGGTTGTCGGTCCAGATAAAGAAAAAGACATCATAAACACAAGGTCCGACAAAGCCCTGTCCAGATTTTGGGGAAAAACTGTCCGTAACTATAGGTGCCTAGTTCCTGCCAATGGTTTTTTTGAATGGAAGAGAATAGGTAAAGAAAAAGTACCGTATTGGATACACCCTAAAGACGAAAAAGGCATTTTCACTTTTGCTGGTATTTATCATATTGATGATGACGGTAAACTACAATATTCCATTATGACAACCGAACCAAATAAGGAAATGTCTACCATTCACACCAGGATGCCAGTCATCTTGAATAAAAACGAGGAAGATCGTTGGCTAAGGGCTGTTAGTGATAAAGAAATCGCAGACTATTTACATCCATACCATGATAAAGGTTTAGAAATACGAAAAGTATCAACAGAAGTAAATAATCCTCGCAATAATCATAAAGACATCCTGCCACCGGTTTGAAGATTTGTTCTAACGTCCATCACTACAGAGCCAAGCTCGAAGAATAAAGTTCAGGTATATAATGAACGATCCTCAATCACTTTATTTTGTTTGTGCTTGCATCACGTTGGCCACTTAAGCAAAATAGTACATAATGATTGATTCTCGTCCTACTATTGAACCATTTGTGTGTAGTAATGCAGATATTGCCACCCTACCACAAGGAGCAACTATAAAGGGATTCGAAACAGTAGACGAAATCGAAATCTTTTCAAGGATACTAGGTGCCCAAATGCTGTCACTACTCAATACAGGATCTACAGAACAGACTTCGGAATTTATCTCATCACCAAATCATTGGGCAAGTAGACACAGAGGAAAGCAAGGGGCAAGCGTTAGCCAAAGGTTTTATAAAGGTGTCCAGGAGCCCTTGGGCGATCATATAGTATTCGATGAAACAGTAGCGGTATGTAATCGTATCAGGCGACCCGAAGGAGATAACCTCTTCTATGGACGGCCAAAGGAGCAATTAGGTAAACCTTGGGTCAGAGACATGCACATTGTAACTGCCACGCGTTTAGTTGACATTGAGACTAATGAAACAAAATCCTATGCTGGTCTGAGTATTACAATGGCACTATGGAGAAAACATGGCCAAGCTAGCGTTCAGCGTACTTTTCTGCCAGGAGTCAGGATTGCAATGCTAGCTAGGGATTTATACCCTAAAACAACTGACTTTAGTTAAACCCCACAATCACTCATAATGCTGGGCATTTTCAACAACCTGTAGGTTATAATCAAAATAAAGTAACAGAATTATTGTGAAAGGAAGTTTGTGAATTTTATCTTAATAGTAATTGTAAGCCAGCTATTGTTTACTTCCAGCGACTTAATAGCGCGACATTACATGTCCACTCAAGGCTTCAAAATATCTACCTTTTTCGCGGGGTGGTTTTTGCTATATGCAGTAATACGCACAGTTGCTACTTTTGGTCAGCTATTTATCTTTACACAAGTCGAAGTCGGGAAAACTATGGCATTATTTAGTGCAACAAGCTTAGTGCTGGTAAACGTACTGGGATTCTTATTATTAAAAGAACAGCTATCAGTACCTGTTTATATCGGTATAGCCTTGGCTGTTGTGGCTATTTTGATAGTCGGGCTCAACAGATAGACTAAGTAGCCCACAACCTATAAGCTCAGCTAAGACAGAACACATAACAGCAAGAGTACAAGACAACCAATTGTAATAAATAGACAACTTATCTAAAATAATTTAGCTCTTCGCAGGTTTTTAAGCTACAATTAAACTAAATTAAGCATAGGAGGGTTATGAAACTAACAACAGCAAAATGGACAGGGCTATTTTACTTAGGTCTAGCAGTAATGGGGGTGTTCGCATTTTTATTCGCTAGAGATCAGTTATTCGTCGCTGGGGATGCAGCACAAACAACTGCTAATCTTGTAAACGACGAGTCACTTGCTCGTTTCGGCATAGCCGCAGAAGTACTCATCGTTGGATTCCAAGCACTTGCAGCGGTATGGTTCTATAAACTATTTAAGAAAAAAGACAGCTTTACTGCCGGGCTAATCGCTGCCTTCGGTATGGTGAACGCCATCGTTATATTAGCTGCATCAGCTTTTTGGCTAATGGCACTCAACACAGCTCTAGCAAGTGGCGCTAGCGATACTGTTCAAACGTTATTTGAAGCACATGAAACACTATGGCAGGTTGGCACTTTGTTCTTTGGCCTCTGGTTACTACCTATGGCCTATATGGCGCACAAATACAACATGCCAAAAGTCATGGTTTGGTTCTTGGTAGCTGGTGGGGTGGGTTACGTTCTATCTACCTTTACAGGTATCTTACTGCCGGAGCAAACTACACTTACTGAAGCACTACCAATGCCCGCAACCATTGGCGAATTCTGGATGATTGGCTACTTGCTATTCAAGGGAGTAAAAGCCTAACCCAATGGACAGTGCAGGGTGGTTACTACTCGGACTACTTGCCGTGCAAGTTGTATTCCAGGCAAAGTTAGCATTGGGAGCACCGTTAGGTCACATTGCATATGGTGGTAAACACAAAGGGACTTTGCCGAAGAAATACCGGATTATCAGCGCTATTGCTGTTATTGGGTATTCATTCTTCATGACAATAGTGGTCATGGCGTCGACAGCAAACTATAATGCTAATTCCAGCGGACTAGTGAATGGTGTTCTTTGGATCATGGTAGCTTTCTTTGGACTTGGCACTATAACTAACGCGATATCACCAAGCAAGCCTGAGCGATGGTGGGCTTTTTATACTATCGCTGCACTACTGTGTACTCTGATTGTTTTGGATGTATTCTAAAATCCAGGTGCAATTTACAACCTAAAAGTAATAGCCAAGCTAATGTTGTCAGTTCGCTAAGAATGTATCTACATATTAACCGTAGCTAAAGTGCAGACTGCACACCCATATTAGTGATGCCCATAGCTTGATTCAAGTATTGATAATTTATATAAATTGTGTTTTAATATAGTCATGAAAATCGACGCACCAAATAAAATACGTCCTATCGGTCAGGTGCTGGATAGCGAAAGATCTATTGAGTTAGGCAATAGCCTATTACCACTCTTTGAACAGTATGATCGTCTATTAAACTTCACAATAGGTCCAGCTATTAACCTAATGGCCAATGTAACCCACCATCCAGGAGAAGATAATAGCCAAACTCTATCCGATAGCGAAATTTCAGCATTATTGCCAAACAGCAACATAGTAAGAACCAGCAAATCTACTGAACAATATCTTCGAGAAAGTATGCAGGTTGCTTCAGCAGCTGCTAAGCGAGAGGTCTCGGATATTGATACATATATGATAGAAAATTCTTTTGTGCTTGGCGCTACTGGAAGATGGCATATCGATGCAGACCGTAATCTACGCATGTTAGTGAATCTATCAGAATTCCCAGCCATTCTGCAGATTGCAACAGAGTATCCAGTTACCGAGGGCTCAAGATACCACCTCCCAGATTTTGACAGCCCTAGTTTCCCTATAGAGTCTGAAGAAATAGTATACGGGCCAGGAGAGGCAGTTATAGTGAACAATCTATGTAGTGTTATCGAACAACAGCCACACCGGGGGATAACTAGAGAAAATAGAGTAATCCTTAGAACCGATGTCACTCCAACCATCCAATCGGTTATATAATTCGCCCAAATTTTAATTCAATCCTTATTTGTGAAATAATAGTATAAGTTAATAAAGGACATAAACCATGAAGAAAAACAGCCCTAGTGGAGCTTTTGTACCAGCCGGATTGCTAATAGGAATGGGTATCGGATTCTTAACCGGAAACCTACTAGCTGGTCTATTTGTTGGTCTTGGCACAGGAATCTTAGTAATGGCTCTTATCGAACTAATTCTTAGTATTCGAAAGTAGAACATCGAAATACTAGACAATATTTATTAAGATTTTTCTTAACCTGCCTGCTATTATAACCTCATGACTGACCGGACGAACGAGAGGCTAGTATACTTATTCAAAACTTTTGATGGCACACCTGAAATACAGGACCAAATACCTAAGTTATGGTCCAGGCCAAACCTAACAATCATCCCTAAAAGCATTGACCCTACTGGCAGTGACTACCAAGAAAGATTTGAAGAAACTAGCGCCGAGATAGAAAACCATTCAGAGGAAGTTACAGTAGACCTTCTGGGGCTAAGTGACGGCGGAAAGACAGCACTAAGTCACCTCATTAATACCCCAGGTAGTATAAATAGAATAGCAATAGCCTCCACAAAAATTGATCCCTATAATTTCCATAACCCTAGGACCAGTCAACGACTACCAAACCTTGTTAGCTCATCAGATTTGTTGGCAAGCTATATGAACGGAGTAGATCGGTCTTTGTTTGAGAGGGTACTTTGTTTTTATTCAGCTACTGAAGATGTGCTAGATTCACCAACCGATGCTATTCTTGATGGCGCTGTATACGCCCTAGAAACTGAAACTTCAAACCACGAGCAAAGCCTTAGCTACGTTGCCCAGAACTGCGGCCAACTAGTTTTAGATTATTTTGAAAACGGAACACTATCTGATCAACTCCTGTATAATCTAGCTATAAATAAGAGGGAAGTTAATGGCTAAAAAAAGGTTAGTTAAAAAGACTGATAAAAAACGCACCTTAGTAATGTTTTCTGGTGGCATTGATTCAACCGCCGCCCTCTGGCATGTATTGCACAATCCCGATCAATACGGTGAAGTAATGGTTCACCATATCCATATAAAAAACCTGGAAGCTCGTTGGAGAGCTGAAGCAATGGCTATTAAACAAATCCTTGAATATATGAAGAAGCATGTAGACCATCCCTTCTCCTATACTGAATCAACTATTGCTTTGCCTCACTTCGGCAAAAAATTTATCTACGATGTTGAAATAATTAGCTTTATTTCTGGTTACATGACTTCCCGTGACGACAGTATCACTAAAGTGGTCATAGCAGCCACAGCCACCGACTTTGAGCTTGGTGTCACCGAATCGGTAATGCGTGCGAAACGAGTCCATAACGCCTTTCATCCCGAAGAGGAAGACCATAGCGCCAGAATAAAAGAATACCCGCAAAAAGACTTGTTCAAGCACGAAGTATACAAAACTATACCGGAAGATCTAGCAATTCTAACTTGGTCCTGTCGAACCCCTCACTACGCTGATGGTAAGCCAATTGAATGTGGCAGATGTAAAACCTGCAAGAAAGAGACCAGCACTATAAAACGAAAGAAGGCCCCCGGTAAAAGGAGCTATCTATGAGACTCTCTAGAAGCAATAATCTAAGTGGGGCAGCCAGTTAAAGATATGGGTAGTCCAGAGCAGGAACCAGAATTAGTAGTCGACCCTAGTGAATTAAATCCAACATTCCTTAGCTATCAGCTTAATGAAGTCACTGAAGTTCTAGAAGGCTTACATTATTCCAAGCATTTTAATCCACTATCTTCGGAAGCAGAGGCCCGCGAACTACTGGAAGAAGGTGGCTTTAGTATTGCTAGAGATCTAACGCTACCTACTACTGCGGGTAAAGTAGAGTTTTTAGCGCTACACGAACCAATCATTGAGCGAATCACAAATCGCAATGAAGCGCTGTTCCCAGGATTATCTACTTTTGAGCATCGATACCCAACAGCCCACGGAGCAACCGATGGGATCTTGCGTCTAATGGCTGGATGGGTTGGCAAAGGAGAAATGACCAGACTCGGCATAATTAAAGGTGATTACCACGACTACGTCAGTCAGGCAGAGTCTGTTGGTCTAACAAAAGATCGTATAGACATGGCGCCATCACTATCTGAAGCCGGTGAACCGCTAGATGGCCGAGTTTGGTTCGTATCCAACCCCAGCGCTATAGATGGCAACTGGCACGACCAAGAAGAGTGGGACCAGTTCGTTGAAGCCGGCCACAAAATTGTACTAGACACTGCCTATGCTGATCTGACTACTAAAACACCAGACCAGTCCGTAGATGTCAGTGCTGATAATATAATCGGGCTACTATCGACTATATCTAAACCACACGGCCTAGTGCATCAGCGTTATCCGGGAGTTGTCTACACTAGAGAAGATCTTAAAATATTGTCCAACGCCACACCCTATAAGCAAGTAGATAGACTATTGATAGCTTTGGAATTACTAGAACATTTCCAGCCGCATCAAATAGCTCAAATACAAAAACCACGCCAACTGGAAATTTGTGCCGCGATAGGCAAAGTAGCTCAAGGGGAAATAATTCCCAGTGATGTAACTTTAATGGCTACCGCAAAGGAACAGCTAGACCCATCTTTTGACTATCTCAGAAGAAGTAATGGAAGTTATCGGATGCGTCTGTCGACTCTGTTTTATAGGCAGGACCAATTAAGACAATCTTAGTCACAATAAAGCTTGTGCTAAGCCTCGATTATAGGTATAGTTAAGCTAAAGATTATTTAAGGGGTAATAAAGAAGTGGCAACAAAAACTGTTTCTAAGAAAACTAGTAGATCTAAAGTTACATTAACAAGTCTCGCGGTAGGCGCAATGGTATTAGCAGCCAGGCCAGATATTTTCTCAACTGTATATGCAACATCTAATGAATATCAGTGGCAAAGACCAGAAGACATTGATCGCCTAGGAGGCGATTACGTATCGGCTGCAATTTCGGCTACGGGAAATCATATGATGCTAGCTGTAATAAACGGCGGTGAAAGTGAACCGATCGAAGAAAGCCCTCTGTATATTTCAGCTGATTCAGGCCTGAACTGGGAAAATGTTGCCGAAGATATAGAAGACGGCATCTGGCACGATTGGACAAATGTTGACGTATCAAATAATGGCCAAGTTATGGTGGCATCGAGTGATGATAGCCTTAATTATATAGAATCAGAAGGTTCTGTTGGTAAATTATTCATGTCGGCTAATGCTGGAGGAACATGGCAAGATATAACGCCTGCAGCTGCCGAATCAGATGACTGGGACAAGGTAGTTGTCTCTGGAGATGGAACAACAATAGCAGCAGTAGAAAATGACGATAGTGAACTCTACATATCAAGTAACGGTGGAAACAGCTGGACTTCGAGTACTATTGAAGATATATGGGACCTAAAATCGGTCTCCATATCTGACGACGGTGAAACAATTCTAGTTGGTGGTGAAAATGGCGTAGATGACGGCGATACCTTACACAAATCAGAAAACGGTGGTAGTAGCTGGGAAGACGTTTCACCTTTTGACCCAGCCGATGAAGCTTATTATTTCTACCATGACCTTTCTGCAGATGGACAAAGCATAATAGTGGCCTCTCATGAAGATTATGCAGGTGGAGAAAATGTCTACGCCTCAAACGATGGTGGCGACAGCTATACAGAAGTAACACCAAATCCGGAGGAATTAAATTTTTGGAGTGATACCGCAATATCTGATGATGGAGAAGTTATATCTGCTGTCAGTTACAACGGTGGTCTATTCTTATCCGATGATTTTGGTGAAACCTGGAGCGTTGAAACTCCAAGCGCAGAATATGATGAAGAGAACGACTGGATATCTGCAGATCTAAACAGCGATGGAACTGAAGCAATTGCTGCAAATGAAGCGTATGGCTATATATCGGCAACTTCAGATGATAGCCAAAACTCTTCAAACACCGCCAACTTCCCAAATTCAGAAAACGGTAATCGGGTACTACTTACCACACCAGACGGCACCACAATTACTTGTAGCACTGCAGTCAAAGAGGTAGCTCTAGCTGTTCAGGATGCTGGCTATCAATACCCAATGGGCCTAGTAGATTTCTGCTTCGACACTACCAACGAATCTAATGAAGTTACCTTAACTTTCATTACTAACCTAAAAGCTGAGGAAGTTATTGCCAGGAAATACAATCCAAACACTGAGCAGTACAGCAACCTTGATGACGTTACAATAAATGAAACCACCTATCAGGGTGACCCAGCGCTGGAAGTAATATACACAATCGTAGATAACGGACCACTCGATCTTGACCCAGACACCGGAGAAATATCTGACCCAGTTGGCCTTGCCGTAGCACCAACCGACCTAGCTGAGACAGGTGATTCATCGGCCATAACAGTATTGTTCGCCACAGCCATACTAAGTACAGTAGCAATGTCGGCAGCCTTACCGAAACTCAGAAAAGTTATTAGTAAGTCTTAATCTTACTTCCAAGTGGTGTTAATATAGCTAAATGAAAATACTAATTGGCACCAAGAACCAGAAAAAGATAAAAGTGGTTGGTGATATATTCACCGAAATCTTAAAACCCTCCAGTCTTGATGTAGCATCTCATAACGCAAAGTCTCTTGTCCCCGAAGCACCGTTTGACAAAGAAACCTACCAGGGGGCGCTAAACAGAGCCAAAGAGTGCCAAGCTATCGGCAATGCCAACTACTATGTTGGTATAGAAAGCGGACTTGTTGAACGTTATGGCCACTTATTCGAAGAGGCTTGGGCAGTGGTAATATCCGATAAAGATCAAATATATTATGGATATTCCAGCGGTTTACTGCTACCCGCTGTAGTTTCCAAAAGGATGAAAGCCGGTGAAAGTCACATGAAGATAATGAAATATTATGACGACCATTTCCAACTACCTGATGATAACCGCGACACATGGTCGCGCTACACTGGTGGAAATATTAGCAGGGAAATAAGCCTTCAGGAAGCTCTGAGAAACGCCATAATTCAACTAATGCCTTCTGATCAAAACCTATATAACCACACATCTTAACCAAACTTTTGTTATATTGCTTTAGCTGTATAATGGAGATATCCGAAGCATCAAACTTCGCAGCATCTAATAAAAACAAAAACTTCAATTATGTCAGAACAACTTATCGGCTACATCATTCTTTTTTCCTTAGCTATCATTAGTTTGTTCTTAGCTGCCCGTAAAACGGCCATCATTAGTATAGTGCCCGGGGCAGTACTACTAGGCCTACTAGTATTAGGTGTTCAGCGACTAGACAGTGTAACGTTACCTTTTCTAGATTCCTGGAACCAACTACCCTCGATACTAATCAACATCGTATTTGCTTCCTTGTTTATTGGTAAGAGATTAATCAGTCCTCGAAAAATCTGGAGATTTGCTGGCCCACAGGTGGTATTCGGTCAAACACTAGCTTGGGGACAATACGTTTTTGGATCCTTACTAGCACTACTAGTTCTAGTGCCAATCTTTAATTTCAGCCCTTTGTCTGGAGCCTTAATTGAAATAAGCTTCGAGGGGGGCCATGGTACAGCAGCGGGCCTACAAAACCTTTTTAGTAAACTAAATTTCAGCGAAGGGGCTGACATCGCCCTAGGGCTAGCAACTGTTGGGCTAGTCACTGGAATCGCCTCCGGTCTATTACTGCGATACCTATACTTCAAACGCCTCCAGGTAAAAAGTAAAGCTAGGAAAACTCGACCTTCAAACCTAAAGCTTCATTCCTTTATTATTCAAACTCAGAATAAATACTTGGCTAGACACAGTATTAAAGCTACCTTGCTACAAATTTCTCTGATCGTAATCGCCATCCTTATTGGCTACATTATTAAACAGTCCTTATTGGCTATTGAAACTAAACTGTTCCCGAGCGAAGAGATTGCGTTCTTCTCATACATTCCACTATTCCCACTAGCCATGATAGGTGGGGTTATCGTGCAAGCACTTCTGAGCTTCTTTAAACTACAGTCACTAGTAAAAGCCAACACCATTGGCTTTATATCTAACTTGGCTCTAGAAATGCTAATAATTGCTGCGGTCGCCACCATATCTTTCGTTTCGATCACTCATAATCTATGGCCATTTGTACTACTAGCAGTTACTGGCATAGTTTGGAACCTACTAGCATTTCTCTTTATTGCTCCCAAGATAATTAACAATTACTGGTTTGAAAGAGGGATCGGTGACTACGGCCAATCTATGGGTATGACTGCCACCGGCCTACTACTAATACATGCCGCTGACCCCAAAGATAAGAGCCAAGCTATTGAGCTGTTCGGCTATAAGCAGTTACTATTCGAGCCGATCGTTGGCGGAGGTTTGTTTACGGCCAGCTCGATGTTAATAATCTATGAGTTTGGGTTAGGGGCGCTACTTGGAATATCTCTTGCAGTGCTAGTCTTCTGGCTACTAGCCGGCTATTTCTTTTTTATAAAGAATGGAGCCAGAAAATGAGTAGGCGGCTGTAACCATGAATAGCACCCTGATAGCTACCCTGGGCGGAATCGGATCATTAATATTATGGGGGCTATCAGATTGGTTTATTGGTAAATCTAGCCAAAAACACAGCACTAGCTACGTCAATATGACGGTGCAGGTATCTGCATCCATCATAGTTATCCTAATCCTGCTACTGAGCAGTACGGTGCTGCCAGACATAAGGCAGCTGTCTATTGCTATCCTAGCTTCAATCTTCTTTACGCTGGCCTATCTGTGCTTCATTAAAGCCTTTTCTAATGGTCAAGCCGGTATAGTCGCTCCACTTGCCAATAGCTATCCCTTGGTAACTTTGCTACTGAGTGCAGTATTCTTATCGCTCAGCCTATCACTAATTCAATACTTAGCAATTATAGTTATAGTGCTCGGTGGAGCTTTACTAGGCACTGAAAAGATAAACTTGCGCAAAGCCAAAACCAGGCTCAGTAGTGAAGTGAGCTATGCTTTGCTGACAGCTCTATTCTGGGGGCTGGCTTTCTTCACAATGAACTCGCTGGTCGACGAACTACCCTGGGAAACAGTTCTCGGCATGGAAGCAATACTAATGGCTATTTTTTCGATCATTTACTTCATACTTAAACAGGGTAGCCAGTCACTAAATGTCCATAAACACAGTTTTGTAAATAATAAATTTGGTGTTTTCGGTGGCCTTGCTCTAACCCTAGGCTCAATAATATTCTATGCCACCAGCGAAACAACTGGGAACTTAGTAATTCCAGCTGTAATTGCCAGTGCTTCGCCGCTAGTCACCTCACTACTAGCTAATAAAATAGATGGTGAGAAATTGCTTTATAGCAAACGAGTTGGAGCCATACTGGTAGTTATTGGGATCGTTATATTAAATATTTAGTTGTGTATAATATTAAGCATAAACATAACAACGATGCAGGAGAACAGCATGCCAAAAGCAACAAAAACTAAGAGCTCAAAAGAGAGCCCTAAACTAGATATTAGTGCCAAATTCAGTGGAGCAGAAGATTTCGAACAGTGGTGCAAAGAACATAAAAAACATTCCAAGTCCTCCAGTGGAGCAGGTGGAGCTCTGTACTTTGTTGGTTTTATTGGAGCCCTAATCTATTGGTCACAAGCAGCCACTAATTTCGGTGGCTACCTTACTGGACTACTAAAAGCCCTAGTATGGCCAGCATACGTCGTCTACAAACTACTAGAATCCTTCTATGGGGTGGTTCTTTAGAGTACAATAACAGCAACTAAGAAGGAGTATTAGATATGGGTCATCCTATCAAACAACTAGACGGCTTAGAACAATCTCTAAATAAAACATTCAATAACAATCTACCAAACATACCCAAAGGTGGGCGGGAGGTAATTGTAAAAATAGCACCTTGGCTTTCATTAGTCGGTGGAATAATTGGACTGTGGTCAGCCTATGCCATCTTCCTTTGGGTAAATGCCTCGACCGCAACCGTTCTAACTGGTTACGGACAGCAACTGGACAGAATCTATGCCAATACCGGCCTTGGGAGAAGTTGGTCGCTATTCTTAATATTGTCGCTGTTGCTAACTCTAGCTAGTTCAATTCTAAACCTAATGGCTTTTTCACCACTAAGAAAATTCCAGAAAAAAGGCTGGAACTATATCTTCTATAGCATGTTGTTAAACGTCGTATACGGGCTAGTAGTAGCCCTAACATCATTCGGTAGCTTTGGTAATCTACTAGGTTCACTTATAGGTAGCGCAATTGGTGCTTATCTGTTATTTCAAGTCAGAGATTACTACACTAGCAAAGCTAAAGTTACTAAATAATATAGATAAAATTTAGACCTGGGTAATGGTCTTTAAAACTCAACTACTTGTTGAGAGGCTAGTATCTCGGCGTTCTTCACACCCTCAACGGCAGCAATTTTCTCCATAACATCTGCCTGCTGATCTTTCTTACGAAGTTGAATGTTATATGAATACTGCAGTAATTTATTGGAATCACTGTAATTTACATTAATTATAGACATTTCTTTTAATTCGCTATGAAGTATCGCTTCTAAATCTTTTTGATTAATTGTTTTTGGAGAAATTGTTAGGTAAAGGACTTGTTCAAGCTTCACTAAAGAACCGAAATTTAAAGCATCTAGAACCACAGCAACAATGGCGGTTACTAGCGTTCCAGCTATAGCCAAGGCATAATCACTAGCCCCAACTGCTAAACCAACCACTAGTGCTAAAAATATAAAAGCAGTATCTTTTGGATCTTTAACAGCTGTTCGGAAGCGAATTAGAGTAAAGGCACCGAGAAGAGTGAAGGCCCGGGCTACATTTCCACCAATAACCATCATCACGAAAGCCACTATCATAGTTATTAGAACTATTGAGTAGGCATAGGACGCCGAATAGGATATGCCTTTGTGGGTGTGCTTATAGACCTTAGCTACGATGATACCTAGAACCATAGCTAGTAATAGATTAATTAGCACGGTGGGCAGGGAAGTAAATACCTCACTTTGCTGAAACTGATCAAAAAATTGTTGAATATTTATATCCATAAGCTTTGCAATTAGAATAGCAGATAATGCGAAATAACTGAATCACAATACTTCGATACTGGTACCTGAGTTAAATTATAGCGTCTAATTATTTCAACAATAAACTTCGGAACGTACCGATCAAACTTTATTTCAACTACACTTTTACCATTAGCCCAGTAAGCTTTACGGGTTGGGATCGCAAAATCTAAACCACTCGGTACTGAGTAAGCCAAATCTTGATCAATAGTGACCCTTAAACCTGGAAAGTGCTTGGAAGCAAAAGCTAGTCGGTTATAGCTATTTAGTAGTTTGGGCTTAAGTGAATTGCGCAGAACAGCAAATCGCCACTCATCAATAACCGGCGTATTAACACTAATTGGCCGACCTTTTATAAGCTCCTCAACTTCAGATAAATTTACTGGTGAACGACGCTTATATACCGTCCCACCGTCTTTTTCCTTAATTTCTACAAATACTGGTTCATCCGGTTTAGGGTTTTTGTAATATGAACGAATTCTAAATTTCTGACGACGTTTATTGCCAGCCAACTTTGAATAAAAAGCCTGCCAATCCTCAGTATCAAAATAGACGCTATATATCGGGTAGGAGCCTTTAGCCGAATAGTGGTCACGTTCAATGTAGGCATTAAACTCGGGGATCAAAGCCTCAATAATATGATTGTCTACAAAAAATTTTAGCTCCTGGCGCTGAAAGTGAGCAGTGCTTAAAGTTGCTATGTTTTTGGCTACTTGACGTTTAGTCATTTTCTAAACCACTTCTTAGTCTTTTTCTTAGGTTGCTTAGGCTTCTTGGGCTGCTTTGTTTTCTGGCCTTTGCCCTTACTTAGTATAGTGCTAACCTGACGCTTTCTTAAAATCCTGGCGGTCAGCAACCAACCCACTAAACCAGCAATCACTAAAACAGCAGCTAGGCCGAGCCCCCACCAAAGCCGACTATTCTTTCTATTTTGCTGTTCGGACTGTTGGATACGAGCAGCTTCTTCAGCTTGTTCTTGTTGCTCTTGTTCTTTCTGTTTTTGCTCCTGCTTCTTCTTTTCTTGTTGTTTCTTTTTTTTCTTTGCTTGTTCTGGATCATCAGAGTCGCTACTAGACCCAGCCGAGCCATCTGAGGCTGATCCGTTAGCTGAACCAGCGCCTGAACCAGATCCCGAGCCACCACCGCTCGAGCCACCTGAGCTAACTGTTAGATATGGACTGTCCGCACAGCCACCGCCATAACCACCCTGGACACTGTTCCCAACACTAGGCGAACCACCCAGAGCGCTACTAGGCGCCCAGCAAGATGACGAAGATTCATTGGCAGTAGCTCTAATTAGACTAAGGCTAGGACCACCATCCTTCGGCGCACTTGGCCAAGCTCCACCATAGGTGTAATACACACTAGACATTACATTTCCACCAGAATCTAGCAACCGAACTAACTCACCACCGCCTTTTAACTTTCCCCCATATTGGCCAACTATGTTAGCTGACGGATAAGTAGCCCTAAGAGCTGCCTGATTTCTAGCAATCACTAAGTATCCACCAGGACTTAGGCTAACCCCGGATGAAAAAACATAATCTACACCATAAGTACTCCAACCGGCCAGAGATACAGTGGTATTACTGCCGTTATATATCTCTAAGAACTCTTTACTACCATCGCCCGATGGGTCAAACATTATCTCAGTTATTCGAAGCGGGCTATTAGCTGCGGCTTGAACCTGTGAACCACTAAACCCGGGGGACATAAAGGTAGTAGCTAACAAGGTGATCAGTAGCATCACAGAGGCCAAATATATTTTATTGATAACTGTATTTATTTTTGTCATTTGCTTAAGATTATATCAAAATATACAAACAAAAAGTACACAGACAACTCAGACTAAGTTATGATTTAGATATGAAGAAAAACTTAAGTATATTTTTATTCATACTATCGATTGTCGCTCTCGGAGCAATAACCTACCTCTATAATTCATCACGGGATAGTAGACTAGCCGATCTTCAAGACAACTGCATCCAAAAGCCAAACTCGAGTTTTAGCTCCATCCGCTCACTGGGGCTAATAATAAAAAACCGGGCACTATTGTCGGTACGTCTTGATGGCGAAAAGAATTTCAGCCCTCCAGGGGGGCACCTAGAAAACCAGGAGACACCTCAACAAACATTGAGTAGGGAGATTAAAGAAGAGCTATCTATTAGTACCGCTGAGCCGGATTTTGAAGAATATACAACCTACTGTGAAGTGCTGGGCGCCACCAAGACACAGCGTACTCATCTATTTATCGTTGAAGATTGGCAGGGTGATATCCAACCTGATCAAACATCTCAAATAAAATGGGTTCAGCATGAATTCAGAACTGACACTGATGCTGATACCGAGCTTATTACGGTGCTGGATATGCTTTATAAAAATAACTTAATCGATTAACTTTTTTTAAGTATTATGTCTAGCAAGCTAACAATAGCCAAAGTAATCGTCCAAGATTCAGATAATAAGATATTGGTGTTACGGCGGAGTAGCACTCACCCAAGATATGCCTTGCAACCAGACCTGCCGGGCGGGGAAGTAGAGCGACATGAGAGCATTGAACAGGGTGCCGCAAGAGAGCTAATAGAGGAAATCGAATTAACCCTAAATGTCGATAGCTTCAAGCTACTGGCAACTAAGGCTGCAACCAAGAATAAAGACTACTATTTATTGTTAGCCCACATAGAGCAACACCCCAAGATTAACCTAAGCTGGGAGCATAGCGATCATAGCTGGAAGACTAAACAAGAAATTCTAGAAGCTAACTATCCCGACAATCTAGATGATTTTTACCAGTTTTTCCTAGAGACTATCAAAACTCTGGAAACCTGAAACCCAGCTATATAAAATATTCTTGTTTGCTATTTACTAAATAGGGCTTTAGGGTGTTAGTATGTTATTAGCATTACTAATCTTTAGGAGGTATATATGAATAAAAAATCACTAGCGATAGCTGGAGTTATTGTAGTTGGGCTACTACTGATCGGTGGTTTTGTATTGATGAATAATACCGATGATAACAGTGGTACAAACATCGAACCGGCCGCTAATAATCCTAGCGAAACCAACACAACACTCAGCGAAAGCGAACAGACCAGCCTAGCTAAATTATTTGCCAATAAAGAAAATTTAACTTGTTCATTTAGCTATAGCGAAGAAAACTCAAACATAGAAGGCGTTGGTTACTTTGCCGGTGGCGATAAAATGCGTGTTGATTACAGCGGTCAGTTTGATGGAACCGAAAGCAATTTTGGAACGATTGTTGACGGTAATACTAGCTACTTCTGGGATAACAATACAAAAGAAGGCTACATAACTAAGGTTGACCCTGGCACTCTTCAACCAAGCGATGACAGCACCACCAGCAACAGCCAAAACTTGGACACTAATAAGGAT
>JAUHZB010000008.1 GCA_030426125.1 bacterium | reverse complement strand
AACAATTGTTAGATTGTTTTAGAGCGCTTAGTTATTAAGTTGTTACCCTCCACTTACTGGCTGTACGATAATTTTCGTACAACGCTCTAAAACAGACTAATCCCTTTAACTAATACCTATAGTCTCCTAGGAGTACATATAGGTCCCGATTTCAAGATAAGTCTCACGATGATCACGTACCTTTTGGTACGAGGCGGCACAGGCCGGTATTATGTAGGTTCTGATGCTTTATCCGGGTGGGTTGAAGGGTGTTATGAGCCTCTAGCGGTGCCCACCCCCTCTAGAGGCTCTCTTTATTTACAGACGTTTTTAGGAGAGGTTTTGGAAGCGTCCTTCTTGGTAGCTGGGATAACAAACCTCGTAAAAGACCAGCTTTTGGTTTTCTGACGCTTGCCACTGCATAGTGTCACCGACGCCCAGAACAACATTTCCTGTTTGGTGCTTATTAAACTCTAGTATTTTTATGTCTCCAGATTTAGCTATTATAGAGAGTTCACCGCTTCCTTCCACGTAGCCTTCTATGGTTTTATCACCTTGAACTATGAGTTGAAGTGGTGTGGTTTGACCTGGTTGAACCTCAACGATTGCCAAATCGCAGCTGGAATCACCCACGAATTCGTACACATCGCAATGAACACCCCGTTTGACGGTGTTTGAATCTATGAATCGAACTTGTCGTTTCTTGCTGTCAATTTCAAAAGTTTCTAGTCTTTTCATTGTTATATAATTGATATCCCCTTTAAAGTTATATTTAAAATATGAACTTTCTAGTTTCACTGTTTAGTTTATTTTGAAAAATAGTTTCAGTTAGAATGGAGTTTACTTCTCTAAACAACTCTGGGAAGTTCTCTGTTTCGGCTTTGTTGAAGTCTATTAAGACAAAGTCTTTTTCTTTGTTTTTGACTCGTTGTTGGTTATTAATGCCAATTCGAATCCTATTAAAATCTGATCCTAGGTGTGATATTAGTGATTTAAGGCCATTATGGCCAGCTGCACCGCCATCATTAGTAGTTTTGATGGTTCCAAAATCTATATCTAATTCATCGTGGATTACGATAATTTGGGAGTTGCTGTATTTAAAGAAGTTCCGTACTGCTGCCACGGCTTGACCACTGTCGTTCATGAAAGTGGTTGGCTTGATAGCTATTATCTTATTATCTTCTAGGTTAAAGGTGGTCATCAGGCTTTTTAAGTCCTTCTTATTGACCCATGACTGCATATCGCTGGATTGGTTCACGAAATTATCCAGCGCCAAAAAACCAGCATTATGTCGAGTTTTAAGGTATTTCTCACCGGGATTACCTAGACCAACGATTAACCAGCTTTTATGGTTATCTAGAGTATACAGCGGTGTGTGTGAGGCGGTATTGTTTAGTTTCTTGGTGAATAGTCCCATGACCTTAGTATGCCAGTAAAATAGTAAAGAATAAACTAATTCTTAGCTATTATTGATCTGATGGTTTAACACCATGCTTATGACGGTCAGCCTTCTCTATAAACCAAAATTTAATAGGAGTACCATCGAGGTCGTAGTCTTCTCTAAACTTTCGATCCATAAAGCGCTTGTAGCTCCAGTGTAAGTATTTAGTGTGCGAACCAAACACCTTAAAGCTGGGGTTGGGGTTGTCGTCTTCGTGAATTATGTAGTTGAGCTTCGGTGATCGGTTCTTTAGTCCAGCTGGTGGATGTAAACTAACAGTTTTACGTAGCCAGCGGTTTAGTTCGCTAGTTTTATAGCTCTTATTCCGCCTCTCATCTATTTGAAGAGTTAATTCAAAAATCTTGGTTACATTCTGTCCAGTTACCGAGCTGGTGATAACCAACGGTGCCCACGGCACAAAGTCAAAACTGTAGCGGATTTGGCCAGCTAACTGATCGCGAGTATAGGCAGTTTTTTCATCATCTATACTATCCCACTTACTAATAACAATAATTAGTCCTTTGCCAGCTTCTTTGATCATCCCAGCGATTTTTTGATCTAAACCGGTGTTTAGCTCGTTGACATCCATAACTAGTAGACAGATATCTGACTGCTCTATAGCGCTAAGTGATCTAAGAACACTAAACTTCTCTATTCCGACTTCAATTTTTCCACTTTTGCGGATACCAGCGGTGTCGAGTAGCTCAATTTCACGCCCTTGGTATTTAATGGTAGCTCGGTTTATATCCCTCGTGGTTCCAGCTCTGTCGGCAACTATTGCCTGCTGTTTTTTGGCTAGACTATTAAATAAATGTGACTTACCTACATTCGGTCTACCTAATATGGCAAGCTTGAGTTTGTCTGGGGCCTCGTTCAGGCGGGCTCTTGGCACCTGTTCTACTAAGTCTTCCAGAAGATCGTCTATACCAAGGTTTTGAGCTGCAGATATCAGGATAATGTTCTTAATGCCAAGGCGTTTAAAGTCATCGACTCCCTTTTTGCTAGCTTTGTCCATTTTGTTGACTACTAGCACTACTGGCTTTTTGCTCTTTAGAGCAGTTTTAGCCACTCGGCGGTCTTCCTCAGTGATCATAATGGTGGCATCAATTACCACCCAGATAATATCGGCGCTATCTGAGGCTTGGACTACTTGATCCTGAATAGTTAACTCAAAGTCGTCTTCAGGGTCTTTTACGCCAGCGGTGTCTACCAGCCAAAAGTCTTGTCTAATTTTTTCTTGACTTTTAGTTCTGTCTGTTCGACTGATACTAGTAGCCGACTCATTGTCCTCACCACCGTCGATATATACAGATGCTTTAGCCATAATACTATCTCTAGTAGTCCCAGCTTCTTTGGCGACTATTGTTTCACGGCGTCTAAGGACATTATTAAACAAAGTAGACTTGCCGACATTGGCGCGTCCAACTATAGCCACTATTGGTAGTTTGTGTTTACTCATTAAAGATATTTTACCATATTTTCTATCTGTTAGCTAGTCAGTAATCGATTTGAATTATATTGCTAGACATATTCCCATTGTCCGCTTTTGATATTTGCTAGCTTATACTTTCCCATTTGTTGGCGGTGTAGCTTGGTCACCCGGTAGCCTTGTTTTTCAAAAGTCCGCCGTATCTGACGATTGCGTCCCTCATGCATGCTAACCTGCCAGGTTTGGCCTTTAGTGCTGCCATTCATATTATTTAGTTCATTTAACTGAAGCTTGCTAATGCCGTCTTCCAGTATAACTCCCTGTTCGATAGCTTGTCTGTCCGTTCTCCTGAGTGGTTTATTTAGTTCAACCGAGTAAATCTTCTGCTTTTGTTTAGTCGGGTGAGTTAACTCTTGAATTAAATCACCATCGTTAGTTAGAAGTAGCAAGCCGGAGGAATCTTTATCTAGTCGACCGATTGGGTTTAATTTATGAAATTGGCGTGGTAGTAAATCATAGATGGTTTGGCTTCCCTGTCCGTTGCGGCTAACTACGTAACCGACAGGTTTATTTAGTTTAATAGTGACTAGCTGTTTGACTGGGGATATTTTATGACCGTTTAGCGTAACGCTGTCCTGGTCTGTTACTTCTTGCCCGGTTGAAGCAGCTTGACCATTCACTTTTACTCGCTTTTCAGCTACTGCTTGATCGGCCTTACGCCTAGATAGTTTAGTAGACAAAGCAATATATTTATTTATGCGCATTAACCAATATTATAACCTAAAACAAACTAAGCTTGTGGCGCTGCTGCTGGTGGTGTAGGATTGCTGTCTTGTTCTGTTGTTGTCGGTTGTGGTGTCTGGGTCTCTGCTGGCTTTTCAGGTGCGGCGGTAATATCGCTAATCACTGGACTGGCTGGGGCATTTGCGGCTTGTTCTTGCTCTTTACTTTCTTCTTCAGCAATTAGTTTTTGGAGGTTGTCTTCTTGTTTAGATAAGTCGTTAATTGGCTTAATGACTTTAGTATGCACTGAAGTTGGTGGATGTTCTCCGGGTCGAATGGTACTAGATTTGCCTTCTTCAGATTTAGGTTCGGGTGCAGTAGTATTACTAGATAATTTAGCCATAGCATCTTCTAGTACTTTTTTATTCTCAGTTGAGGATTCGTTTGCTGGCGCTGCAGGTGCTGGAGTCGCTGCTGGTTCTGAGGCAGGCGTTGGAGCTGGTGCTGGCGTTGTTGGCTCAGTTGGTGTGGGTGCCGGTGTAGCAGGTGTTGCAGCTGGCTCAGCTGGTGTGGGTGCCGGAGTGGCTGGAGCTGGGGTTGCTGCAGCTGGCTCAGTCGGTGTGGGTGCTGTAGTAGGTGTAGCTGAATCACTTGTTGCTGGCTCTGGTGTTGCTGTCGGAGTTGGAGTGGCTGGCGCTGCTGGTTCAGCGGCAGGCGTTGGAGCTGGTGCTGGCGTTGTTGGTTCGGTTGGAGTTGGTGCCGGTGTAGCAGGTGTTGCAGCTGGCTCAGCTGGCGTGGGTGCCGGTGTGGCTGGAGTAGCAGCAGGTGTTGCAGGAGTAACTGAATCACTAGTTGCTGGCTCTGGTGTTGCTGTCGGAGTTGGAGTGGCTGGTGCTGCAGGTGCTGGAGTCGTTGCTGGTTCAGCGGCAGGCGTTGGAGTTGGTGCAGCAGCTGGATCAGCTGGCGCTGCAGGTGCTGGGCTGGCTGGTGTGCCGGCTAGCACTTCTTGGGCTGCTTTAGCCACGTCTTCTAGGGTTACCTGAGATTTTACAAGGTATCTGTCGGCTCCTAGTTTACCGGCTCGGTCTTTATCTTCAGACTGACTTAAGGCGGTCATCATAATGACTTTAGTATTTTTTGTTTCTGCAGTAGTTCTAAGGATATCTAGCATGTCAAAGCCACTGATTTTAGGCATCATAATGTCGCTAATAATTAGATCTGGCTTTTCTTTTACTGCCATGGCTAAGGCTTCTTCGCCGTCTTTAGCGGAGACAATCTCATAACCTTCAGCAAGCAGTCTTGCCCCATAAATTTCTCTTAGGTTATTGTCGTCTTCGACTAGCATGATTTTGGCCATTGTTCTGTAGTTCCTCTTATGCTTAATGTTTTTAATATTGTATCATGTTTGATCTATTAATGAATATTCCAGCCAAGATTACTATGTGGTTGGTTTTACGGTTTTAGTTGTCGAATTTCCAGATAGTTCTGCGGCTTGCTGGTTGTTGAGTCTTGGGATATTAATGTAGAAGGTACTACCCTGGCCTACTTTGCTTTCTACCCAGATACGACCGCGGTACATTTCAATAATCTTTCGGGTAATGAACAAGCCAAGTCCAGTACCACTTTCGGTTCGGGTGTCACTACTATCGACTCGGTAAAACTTTTGGAACAGGTGTGGGATGTCATTACTAGGGATGCCTTTACCAGTGTCTTTAATATATAGCTGTACTATATCGTTATCGCCTGTTAGTCCGATAGTAATCTTACCGGATTCAGTGTACTTCACTGCATTGTCGAAAAGATTGGTGACGACTTCCCTGATTCGCTCTGGGTCAGCATAGATGTTGTAGATTGGCTGAACAACACGAATACTGCCAGTGTCTTCCTGTGGTTTAATTAGTGCCCCATTATTACCAACCACAAATTCGACGGCTATGTTTTTCTTGACCACGAATTTCAGATCTTCTGTTAGGCTGGTTAAAAAGCTGCTCATTTCTACTACACTCGGATGATTAGTTAAACGCCCATCTTCTACTTTGGCACTGGTTAGTAGGTCTTGGAATAGGCTGCCGAGGTGCTGGGTGGCAGCGTGGGCTTTTACAAGATAGCTCCTGGCTTTGTCATCAATACTGCTAACTTTTGGGTTCATAGCTAATGCCAGGTAACCTTCGATCGAGGCTACTGGTGTTCGCATCTCGTGAGAGGCGGTACTAATAAACTCGGCTCTTTGTTTTTCAGCTTGTTTTTCTTGGCTAATATCCCGAAGTATGCCAATTGCTCCATTAATTTCTTGCTCACTATCGAATAGCGGCGATACACTCATACTTAGTACGATGCTTTTGTTACTACCGTTTTCAGTTAGGATGGCATTGCTGTCCCGATGGGTTTTACCGTCAGCTAGTGTTCGACTTAGCGGGTTGTCACTGTCTTCGTAAGGTTTACCCTTTTCGTTACTTAGTTTAAATACAGAGCGATGATCGATGCCAATAGCATCCTTTTGCTGCCAGCCAGACAAGGCGCAGGCAGCTGGGTTGATCATCTTTATGACACCCTTGTTGTCTAGGATTACTACTCCGTCAGAAACGGCTTCTAGGACTGTAGATGAGCTAGATTTTTGACCGCTAGTTGCTTCTTCTGCTGGAGACAGTTCAGTTTTCTTAGCTGCTTGGAATTTTAAGTAAGTAGCTAGCGAGATACTTATTAGTCCACCAATAATAATTATCCAAACGATCATTAAGTCCCTGCGATTATTATGCTTTTACTACTGTAATGTTACCATAAACGATATAACTAAACTACCAGATATTTATAGATATAGGGTATAATATTCCATTGCTGTGGCCCCGTCGTCTAGCGGTTCAGGATATCTGGTTCTCATCCAGAAGATCGCGGGTTCGAATCCCGCCGGGGTCACCAAAAGAGAATTATTTACATTTGCGAGAGTAAATAACGAATTCACCCCTGAAAATTGGGGTGTTTTTTGTGTTCGACTTTTTATATCCTCGTAGGTTGGGACTTGGTTGAATATTACTCCAAAAAACTGAGCTTTTTTGATAGGGTCAATCTGTTTTTTGAGTAATTCATCAAGGTGTTCGACGAAGTATTTGATCCGAGCTTTAGCTTTGCCAATATCAAGCGGTTTCTTGTTCTTCATAGCTTCCTTTTGTTGCTTTAAGTTATTAATCTCTTTCTCTATCTTCAAGAGATCCTCCTCCATGTATTTAATTGCAGTATCACTACTGAGCACCTTTAGTTTACCGACCGTTATCGTAGCTTCATTCTCAAGCGCTTGAATACGCTCATCAAAGCTATTTAAACTAACTTGGTACTCAGCGTTCATTTTCTCCCATGAGGCATCTATGGCCTTAAATAACGTATCTAATTTTTCAGGGGATATTTGAAGATCTCCAATAAACTCATTAACTCTGGTCTCTAAGTCTTGTTTACTAACTCTGAAGTTATGACCACGCTTATTACAATGATAGGCAGGATAGTACTTTCCACTTTTACCTCTTGATGCGCTACCAAGCAATGGCTTATTACACTGTGGGCACATAACAAATTTCTTGTATGGGAAATCTGCACTACGCTTGCCCTTATTTGTTAAGTGCTCAGGCGGTTGCTTGTCATAGATAGATATCCGGCTATTAGCATGTTCAACAATCGTTCGTTTACCTTTGTTGGCTCTATTGAATAAATCAATAGAAACCAAGCCTTCAAACATGCACTTCACGGGTTCGTTATCTGTCCACTTTTCTACATTAACGCCTGCATAGATTGGATTGCGCATTAGGCGCCATAGCTGACGGTCGTTCATCAACGTTCCGCCACGTTGTTTCATTGGCTTGGTCTTATTAGGCTTAGTATAAACATATTTAATTCGTGAACTATAACCCATAGCATTAATCTTCTCGACTATCTCTCTATCGGTATATCTCCCAGTAGCTCTAAGCTCAAACATTTTAATAATGTATTTTGATTCCTCAGGATGTGGACGTAGAATTGTTCGCTTACCGTTTTGGGTATCAATTTTTTCACTCGTGTAGCCATAGGGCGGACGTCGCATCCAGTAACCCATACGGGTGTAACGCACTTCTGCGCCAATCATACGGCTCATAATATCCCTTAGCTCATCTTTTGATCGTTCGGCCTCTAAGATTTCAGACTTTTTACTAGGGGAGTAAATACTCCACCTATACTCTAAGCCTAGGTGCTCCATAGTATTAACCTGAGTAGCGCTAATGACACCATATATATCAACTAGGCTGACCTGGCAGGCGTCTAGCTGATTCTTAAGTAGATCGTAGGACAAGGAACCGCCACGGGTAAATCTATCAATAGACTTGATAATAAAAAGTTCGACTTTATTCTTCGGAACTTTACAGTAATCAATTGCTTCTTGCATTGGTTGTTGGGCTTTGCTGGCAGACTCTAAGAATACGAAATACTTCTTGATGACTATACCTTTAGTTTCAGCAAAGCGTTCTATTTGCTCTTTTTGAGCTTCTGGTGAGTCACCATTAGTACCTTGTTTGGTAGTCGAGACACGGATAGCAGCAACTGCATTCTTAGCTGTCAAGGAGTCTGACATTTCATCTCCTCTGCTACCAGCTCTAACAACAGGTCTGCTAGTATTGCTAACTTTTCATCCTCGGGGATTAACACCTCTTTTGGTGGGATTGGTGGTTTATTTTTTGTTCCCTTTGTTCTAGCCATAATGCCCTCATATAACTATTCCTATATGAATAGTTTACTATGCTTGAATGAATAGTTCAAGACAATCTTGTTGTATTATTATATTAGTCATGGAAAACTAATTAATATATAGTTATTAACAGATATATACGCTAATATATATTCTCCTTCTTATATACTATGTATATAGAGATAAAATAAAACCAGCGGTGGGGCAGAAAGTCTATATGTGAATGATAAGTTATGAAAAAGCCTGAACCGAAACTAAACGCTAAACAACTACAATTACTGAAAATTATCTACCTATTTCGATTTGTTACGCCAAGTCTACTAGCAGAATATAGAGGGGTGCTAAAGTGGACTATTCAGAATACGTTAAATATTTTGATGAAGAACGGTTACGTCACGAGACGCTACAGTAAGACCTATAAGATAGATAGAAAGCCAGCCAGCTATCATTTAACCCCGCAAGCCATAAAGCGGCTCAGAGAAGAGCCAGACATTAATAAACAGGTATTGCATACGAGGTATAAGGACAGAAGTTTAGGCCAAGCTTTTATTAATCATAACCTCAACATTATGCGTATGTATTTGGATATAACAAAAGCATATCCTAATACTTTCAACATATTTACTAAAACTGAGTTAGCTGGTTATGACTACTTCCCAGAATCACTACCCGATCTCTATCTACAGAGAATTAATCCTGACAGTACACAGCCAGAAGCGTACATAATTGATATCTTTAGTGAACATACTATGAATTTCATTATTAAAAAGCGGATCGATCTATATTTTAAACATTATGAAGATGAGGGATGGCTAGAGGGTTATTCATACCCAAATGTAATCATATTGGTTTCGAGTAGCACAACAGTAGCCTCGCTGAATAGGTATATTGAAAAGAAAATGGACGATGAGTATATCGATGTGTCTGATATAAATATTGTTGCCCAGAGCTCTCTCGATATGTAGTTGAAAGCAGTTTAGTGTCCTACTCAGGACCAGAGACTACTCGCGGTTACACTCGATAACCTCGACCCAGTCAACGCGGTAGAATGCGGTGCTGAGTAAGTCTGACCACATGCTCGCAGTACCAGCTTCTTCATCCAGCTGATCACGCAACCGTTCTTGTAGCCATTCAGCACAGGTATAGTCACTGTCTGAGTGCTTAAGCGCTTCAAGCATTAGATAGTAACTTGCCTGATCGTTGGTTAGCCATAGGTTGACAACCCACGTCTCACGATTACTCCACCCGTTATATTTGTTTGCTTCTGGCATTTCTTCCTCCTTTACTTTTTGTAACGGAGGTTACTCAACAAGGCCGCAGGGCAAAGCTGTCAAGGTGGAGACTCGTACTACCTTGACGGGTTTGTTCGGTATGTATAATTCGAGACCTACGGAAAGTAGAGCCGTTTGTATAATTTATTCCTCCACCACAATAATGACCGCACCAGCTGTGGTACGGTGTGTTGACTAACTTACCAATTTTTGCTATTATTGGGAGGATTATGAGTTTACTAGAACATAATTTTCCACCAGATTTAAGTGAAATATGGACTAAAGATCTTGCCATACAATTAGCAAACGCTCAAGGAGCACTGAGCGGTTTGAACGAGGCAGTTTCTTTACTACATAACCCTAATCTTCTTATGAGGCCACTTCTCGGTAAAGAAGCCGAGTCAAGCTCTCGTCTTGAGGGCACACAAGCATCTATGGAAGATGTCTATAGATCAGAATTGGTCACAGATCCAGAAAAAGTTGATGATGTAGCCGAAATAGTGAACTACCAGATTGCCCTTGAGAAAGGTGCAGGTTCTATAGAAAGACGTCCCTTAAATCAATTAATAGTGCGGCAAGTCCATAAGACTTTAATGAGTGGTGTTAGAGGACAGTCTAAAACTCCCGGTGCATATAGAGTAGGTGAAGTGTGGATTGGCAAAGATGGTACTGGGCGAGGTGATGCACGCTACATACCGCCTGATGCAATACATGTTCCGCAACTCATGGATGAATTAGAAAAGTTTATTGGGACAAATGATACGATATTGCCTCATCTAATAAAGAGTGCTGTAATTCACCATAGATTTGAAGCTATTCACCCTTTTAATGATGGTAACGGCAGAACAGGAAGGTTACTCATAACGCTCTATTTACTGAAAACTAAACAACTGCGCGCTCCGATGTTATATCCTAGCGGTTATTTCGACAAAAGTAAGCAATCGTATATAAATGCTCTCCATAAAGTTGATACAAAACAGGACTGGTATCAGTGGATTATGTACTACCTAAAAGGTATAGAAACTCAAGCAATCTTATCACTTAGAGTTGCAAGAGACATTGATGCTCTGTACAAAAAGTATCGTACACAAATTCAAGATGAGGTAGCTCATCTTGGGTTGCTCCGGGTTCTAGAATATTGTTTTGTTCAGCCTTATCTAACTGTCAGTCTCGTGTCAAAACGGCTCGACATACCTGCGAATACGGTGCGGCGCTACTTAGATACATTAGAAAAAAAGAATATAATACAGTGCATTGATACTCTACCCAGGCAGAAGAAAGTGTACGCAAACCCTGGCATTCTTAATTTACTAGCTCGAATTTAGTCGAGTAATATGCGATGAATATTGACTACATTTTATTGATACATAAGTTAGCATACGACAATCTTGAAAACGGAATTTCTTATCAAGCAGTCATTGATAAATTAAAATCAAAGGGGCTTGATATAAATAATCAATCTCTCATTGCTAGCATTGATAGAACCTTTAATCAGGTTTTTGTAGACTCAAATAGGGCTAATGTAGGGTTTAGCAAGGACTATACGGGCAATTACTTTATGCTAACAGATGCCTATTTCCGCTATCTTGAATATGTGGAACTTGTTGAATCAAGAAAAAATGCAGAGAGCGCCAAACGGCAAGCACGCCATGCAATTTACATTACACTGTTTGCGCTCGTAGTCTCAATAGTTATTGGGATCCTACAACTCGTAGCTTAATAAGAGTGGAATGGTTTAAGTATAGTTTTTGTATATAATAAAAGTACAAAGATAATGATAAACACAATCTTATGGCGACTAAATCAAGCATTAATAAATCAGCCCGGTATAAAAAGAACAGTTTATCTCTAGCTGGTGCTATTTCAATGGGTACGGCCGTTATTATTGGAGCTGGTATATTTGCCCTAACTGGCCAGATCGCTGAATTAGCTGGACCGCTATTCCCCTTAATATTCATTGTTGGTGCAATTGTGACCGCATTTAGCGCCTATTCTTATGTTCGGCTATCTAATACCTTCCCAAGCGCTGGCGGTATCGCTATGTTCCTAAAAGAAGCTTACGGGATGGGCGCCATAACTGCCGTAGGAGCATTACTCATGTATTTCTCAATGGTAATTAATGAAAGTCTTGTGGCTAGAACTTTCGGAACATATGTGCTGCAGTTATTCGATGCCGCTAAATCTGGTTGGTTGGTATCTCTTTTGGGGGTTGGATTGTTAATTTTTGCCTTTATTATTAACATCTTAGGCAACAAAGCAGTAAGTAAAGTTTCTTTATTGTTCTCAGTCTTTAAAATTGGTGGTATTGCGGTTTTTGCGCTGGCAGGGTTATGGTTGTCTGGGTTTTCTCTGGAGAGCTTTTCGGCAGATACTGGAGGAGTGGAGTATGGCTTAACTGGTACTGTGGCTGCAGTGGCCTTGGCGATACTGGCATATAAAGGGTTCACTACTATCACCAATAGTGGGTCAGAAATCAAACAACCACATAAGAATGTTGGTAGAGCGATTATATTCTCTCTCGCCATTTGCGTAGTGGTTTACTTCCTAGTAGCATTAGCGGTTGCTGGTAACTTGCCACTACCTGAAATTATCCAGTCCAAAAACTTTGCCCTTGCCGAAGCTGCTCGCCCAGCATTTGGAAACTTTGGTTTGTGGTTCACAGTTATGTTAGCAGTCGTAGCTACAATATCCAGTGTCATAGCCAGCTCGTTTGCAGTTTCAAGGATGCTTGCAATGTTAACAGAAATGAAACTCGTACCACATCGTCATTTTCATCTACCAGGAGATATTCAAACTCATACACTTATCTATACCCTCACAATAGCTATCTTTTTAACAATCTTTTTTGACCTTAGTCGTATTGCATCACTTGGTGCTATATTTTACCTTATTATGGATATTATGGTGCACTGGGGACTAATCCATAAGCTAAAGGATAAAGTGAAAGCTAATCGTTATATTATCATTACAGCAATTGTATTGGACGTTATTGTACTAGGCGCTTTTCTGATCATGAAGGCCAGCAGCGACCCATTCATTATCTACTCCGCAATTGTAGGGTTAGTAGCAATACTTGGTTTTGAACGGTTTTACCTACGTAGTAAACAAAAAGGATAAATACAGCTGAAAAGCTACTACCAAAGAACGCATTCGTGTTAGTATATTGTTTTTTGGCCTGCCGATTAATGATGTTCGTGGGTTGTGTACTTACGGCTGCTTTCTGGTTCGACTTCAATCGTAGAATGTTGAATATTATAACTTGATTGAAGGGTAGATTTTATCCTCTCTACAATCTTTCGGCTGTCTTGTAGGTCCTTTTCGTCGATGACTATATGGCAACTTAGGGCGTTATAGCCAGAACGTATAGCCCAGATATGCATATCATCAACATCCTTGATATTCGGCATATTTGATATAGTCTGAATAATAGTGGCGACGTCCGTATCTTTAGGCGTCCCTTCAAATAATATATGAACAGCTTCTCCAAGTATCTTTACCGTGTTGTACAGGAGTAATCCTACAATTAAAAGGGCGACAATAGTGTCGATGTATTGAATATCAGTGAATAGCATTATTAATCCGGCAATCATTGTGCCCAGTGACGAAATGGCATCGAATGCTTGATCAACGAAGGCACTACGCATATTCAGATCGTTTCGGTTTCTCGATAGCTTGTAGGCGATAAATGAATTTACAATGATACCAATGAAAGCCACAGCGGCAACAACCCCACCTTCTATAGATACCGGATTGCGCAATCGATCAACCGCTTCATAAGCAACAAAAATTGCTATAGCAATCATGAAACTGGCGTTAAGCAGTGCCGCTAGAATTGTAGCTCGTCCATAACCGAAGGATTTGCTATCATTAGCATCACGACGGGCAATCCGGTTGGCAGCAAATGAAACACCTAGTGTAAAATTATCAGTTAAATTATGAGTTGCATCTGCTATAAGTGCGAGGGAACCGGTAATTATGCCAAGCACAAATCCAACGATTGCATACGCACCGTTTAAAAATATACCAATCTTGAGACCGCTATCTTTGGCCCCCTCCGATTGCTGATGTGACACTATATTAGCCTCTGTTTATTGATCATTACTGTCCTAGCTTAAGTTACCTAAAAATGAATAAACACTAAATTACCTATTGGAATTCTTGCCTCTGAATATCTACCATCCCAACTAGCATTGTATTGACTAATATAAATTGTGCCATCGTCGTATACAGCTTCGACGTACATAGTATGTCCGTAGTATCCACTGTTACTTACTGCCACATCACCAACTTTTGGTTTGTTGTCAACTGGTATACCTGCAGCACGAGCGTTATCGTCCCATTGTTTAGCGTTACCTCGTCCACCCCAATATGGCATGTGACGGCCACTCTTCCAGACCTTCCAAGCGGTATAGCTAACACATTGCCGCTGGTACATACCCCAAGAATCGGAAATACTATTTGGAAATGGCGCATTTGACCAGGGGTATCCTGTTGAATCTGGAACGTTAGTTTTAGTTCCGCTTGTGAAACGAGCATTCTCACTAATTTGTTGCCGACGAAGCTCAGCTATTTTGCTGTTGTTGGCAACAATAGTTTGTTCGTAACTGGCCTGTTGATCCTGGTTTAAGTTAAGTAGGCGTTTCTGTTCTGAACGCTGACCATCGAGTTGTTTTTGGATATTTTGCTGATCAGTGATCAATTTGTCTAGGGTTTTCTTTTCAGACTCTAGTTGCTCTTTTAATGCAGTTATCTCCTTCAGTGTATCCGTAATTTTATCTTGTAAACTATTACGATACTGCTCTTTGTCGATGAAATCACTCAGATTTTTACTTGATGCTAACATCTCAACTGTCGATATATCTCCTTCAACATACATAGCTCGGATATTTTTACCCATTAGAGCTTTTTGTTGAACGAGTTCATCCTCGGCGGTCTTAATCTTAGTTTTAGTTTCAGTCCGTTTAGTACTGGTGATAGCTATTTGTCTTTCAGCAGCTGTAATATCACCTTGAAGTCGGTCGATAACTGCCTGAATATCTTGTTCCTCATATTCAAGCAGACTATCTGCCTGTTGATTTTGACTATTCTGTTGCCGAAGATCATTAATCTTTTCGTCAAATCGGTCTGCCAACACAATAGGACTACTGACCAAAGTAAACCCAAATAACGCTACTGTTAGCGCAATACTTAAGCGAGACCTGAAATTTTTGTATTTTTGTTTTTGCATTAACAAACTCATTTTACCACACCTTTTATACAACTTAAGTTTTTACTGACTTTGCTGGGATTCTCTATCATGATCTTCTTGAGATTCACCAGGGGCTAAGCCACTAGTACCTGTGGGTGGCGCTGTTTGTGAGTTTGTTGCTGGCTGAGCCGGCGCTGGATTAGGGGTAATTCCTTCTGCCTTAAGGGCATCTTCAATCATCTTTGACAATTCTTCTACTGTCGCTCCAGGATTCTCAATCTTTTTGCCATTAATTGCAAAGGTCGGTGTTCCCGTGCCACCAAGTTCTTTTACGTCTTGTAAGTCTTTGTTTATTGTTGCATTCACCTCTTCGCTGGCAAAGTCGGACTTAAATTGTGTCATATCAAGTCCAATCTCCTGTGCATAGCCGTCAAAGATACTCGTTGGATCTTGAGACCTTTCCCAGGTCTTTTGGCCTTCAAATATCTTGTCATGCATCTCCCAAAATTTTCCCTGTTTTCCCGCAGCTTCTGCAGTGCGAGCCGCCTGCATTGCAAATTGGTGCCCTGAAGATATTGGAAAGTGTCTAACTTGGAATCTAACCTGATCTTTATATTGTTCCTTGACTTGTTTTACATACGGATAGTATGCGTAACAAGCTTCACATTGAAAATCTACAAACTCAGTTATTGTAACTGGACTATCTTCTTTGCCATAGTAGTGGCTCGAGCCTGATGTAGCTGCCGTTGTACTATCATCAGTTTTATCTTTACTGATTATAAATAAGCTAAAAAAGCCTACCATAATCACTATTAGTATAATAAAAAAACGTTTATCCATAATTTCTCCTTAATTGTTTAATGACCATAGGTGAAACTATAGAAAATCAAAAAAGAAGGTGTGTCGTCAGCAACATCGAACGATCTCTTGGGTACCAGCGCAAGAACATACCCACAGGTATGAGATAGAGCGCTGAAAGAGCCATTGTTTGAAGCGGCCAAGGCGAGGAGGAGGGCGGTACTGGATCTATGTCATCTTCGTTATTTCTTTCTGATTGAGATTGTGCGCTACCTTGAGCGTGCGGGCTACAATTCGTACCGCACTCTGTACCGATCTGATTACTTTGATGACTTGTAAAACCTATAAGAGAGCATGTTGTGAGGACTCCTCCGAACAGCATCACTAGAAGTGAAATCTTGACCCATCTCATACTCTACCTTTTCTGATATCAGCCTGAACGGGTAGTCGTGCGATGGTTGCATTTGTTGTGAGGGCAGAACTTTCCATTAAGTACTAGTGTACTCGAAAATAAAGCTAACATCTAGTATGTGCACGGGCATATATGAACTAATCTTTAGTTGATTTCTATCGTCAGTACAATATAATGAATGTTTTATGGCAAAGCATTATTATTATGTATATGGGAAGAAGCAAAGAAGTAAGCGTTGGAGCAAAACTGCTTTAGCTAGTTCAGGCACAATGCTTTTAGTGCTTGGATTATTTGTTACACAGATCTTACCAAATAAAGAATCAGCTCCGGTTCCAGTTCCAGCAGCACAAGAATTTCGATCTGTGACGCCTACTAAAGTAGAAGCCAAAGAGCAAGTTGTGCTGGATAGCCCTATCTCATGGCCGAGTTATGGTAATGCAGCTTATGCCGTGCCCAAAGATTCATTGGTTGCTACTTCAATTGAAGGTTCTAGTGTTGAACCTGTACCGATTGCAAGTCTTGCAAAAGTTATAACAGCACTAACAATTATGCGAGAGATGCCATTAGCCAAAGGTGACCAAGGGCCTCTTTTCAAGATTACAGAAAAAGACATCGCAATATATGAGGATTACGTACGCAAAAGTGGTACAGTTGTGCCCATCGCTTTAGGTCAAGAGATAAGTCAGTATCAGGCTTTGCAGGCAATTATGCTGCCTTCGTCCAATAATATTGCTGATAGTCTAGCTATATGGGCATTTGGATCCATCGATGCCTATACTATTAAAGCAAATCATATGCTTGAAGAGCTTGGTTTTAGTAAAACTACAGTCGCTGATGCTAGCGGCTTTTCACCTGATACTGTTAGCACACCGACAGAGATGGCACGACTAGGTTATTTATATCTGAAAAATCCTGTACTGCGACAGATTGTACTTCAAAAACAAGCTACTATACCGATAACCGGCACAATTTATAACTACAATTCTTTTATTAATCAGGATGACATTGTTGGTATTAAGGTTGGCAATACCGATGAAGCAGGAAAGTGTTTTCTAGGTGCTACTATTCGTCAAGCAGGTACAGATAACGAGGAGATTTCAGTGAGTGTAGTATTGGGAGCCAATAATCTTAACGTTGCAGGTCAAGATGTCCGCCGAATACTTGAAACGGGTAATCAAGGTCATGATAAGCTTGCAATTGAAAAGATGCCATAAATGGGACTAAAAAAAGTAGTTTATTCTCTACGAACAAAATTAAAGCAATATTTCTGGATCTTACCTATTTTGTATATGTTTGTATCGATCTTTCTACTCCGTGGTAAAGTGCAGTATGTTTATCTAGCAGTAATTGGACTAATAATCTTAACGGTCATAGTGCATCGGGACGACAAATCAAAGTCAGATGTGGTACTTGCTCGATGGCTCGCTGTATTAGCTGCTATTGGAATAAGTGCAGCATTGATATTGTCGATTGAAAAAATAGAGATACTTTTAGAGCCGTCGTATGTTGCAAGCTGTAGCCTTAGTCCGGTCGTGGCCTGCTCGCCAGTCATTGCAAGCCCTCAAGCTAGTGCATTTGGATTTCCTAACTCCTTTATCGGTATTTTTGGTTTTACGGCTGTGTTTACAGCTGCTATGACTATTGGCGCCGGCGCTCGTAGGCTCACGAAAGCATGGTGGAGAACTCTGTTCGGCGGAATTTCGTTTGGTGCTGGGTTTTGTACTTGGCTTTTCTACCAAGGTGTATTTGATATCGGAAAGCTTTGCCTTTATTGTATGCTCGTTTGGCTAGTCACATTTGCAATGTTCTGGCTGACGGTTGCATTCTGTGTTGAGAATAAGTACTTAAATTTCGGTAAGGGTCTTAATAAATTTATTAGCTACAAGTATGAACTTATTGCGTCTACTTACGCTCTCATCATCATGCTGTTATTTTACCGCTGGTCTGACTACTGGCTAAGTTTACTTTAGTGATATTTTTATACGTCCCAAGATACATACGTAGCCAATATTCGTCGTTTTATACAATTATATATTTCAAATTTGTGGTTTGTTTTTATAAGGAAACGATCTGAAGTTTTTTCCACCTATTCTTTATGTTTAATTGCTCTACACCTGGGCGTTCAGCTGGTGGTTCCTTTGCTAATATAACAAAACCCATCCCGTCAATTAACAATACCGAAATTATGCCAATAGATAGCTTATTACTCATTCAATATTCTCCCTTCGTCTTTCTATGAGTTAAAACCCCAGGCTTCCTGCCATTGTTTCATTTGAGCTATTTCTTTTGACTGAGCATTTACTATTGCTAAAGTTAATTGTTTTACTTCTTGGTGTAATGCATTTGACTGCCCAGGTGTGGCCATATCTAGTGCTGACTGGTGATGAAGTATCATCTGCTCCACGAACATTTCATCGAACGCATCACCTTTTAGGTTCCGTAAGCTCTCTGTCATAGTGTCCATTTCAACCATCATGCCCATGGCGCTGTGATCCATCATGGCTTCGCCGCTACTAGCAGGATAACCCCAATCTTTCTGCCACTTTTCCATGTTACTAATCTCAGTTGTTTGAGCATTAATGATATCGTCTGCCATATCTTTGATTTCTTGTCTTGAAGCATTTGTTTTTGCTACCTCAGCCATATCTACAGCACCCTTATGATGTTCGATCATATTGGCAATAAATGTTCGATCATAGCTCTCACCAGTTAGCTCAGCGTACATTTTGTAAGTTTCAGAGTTGAGGTCAGCTCCCACAGTTTCAGCGTTTGCGTCAGGACTTATATTTGTTGTTTGTGATGACTGGGGAGCGGATACTTCCTGCGAGTTGCTTATAACTAAATAAGCTCCGATACCGAATACTCCGACCACCGCAATTACTGCGACGGAAAGGAATGATTTAGAATTGCTTTTTGATTGTTTCACTATGTTGTCTCCGATTAGAATAATTTATACTGCGTTTGAGCGAGTACTATCCTAAACTCTGAATACACCGAGTGAGATATATATTGGTACCTTTGGAGGTGGTCTAAGTGATTGCTTGCTTTTAATAGAGGCTAGTCTACTGCTGTAGTCATAAGATGGTGTTAGGTATGCAGCGTAGTAGGGAGTTATCGGGTGATCGTCATCTTCATTGTCTTGTTCTAGGTTAAGTTCATCCTGTTTCTTGCCTGGTGCAGAGTTAGTGCACTGTGATACACATTTGCTTTCACCGTTTGCTCTTGCTGAGTGCACCTTCATATTCGGATCGTGGACATCACTCGGCATCGCTGAAACGTGGTTTACTAAAATTAATCCAAATAGTATAAATACCGCAGACGTAGTAGTGCTAACTATTTGGATTAATTTTTTCATTACACTTATACTTTACCCCATATTCATTTATTTACTATCTTCCAAACCCAGCATATGGGTACAATACGAGTATTTGCATTATACCCCCATGGGGTATACAATGGCAATATGATTAAAGATATTAAAAAACGAGCAACCCACAGATCTAAGATAATTGAAGGCCAGTTCAAGGGGCTAGTAAAAGCCATTGATGAAGAAAAATATTGCATGGATATTTTAACTCAAAGTCTAGCTATTCAAAAATCACTCGGATCATTAAATAAACTAATTTTAGAAAACCATATTCGAACACATGTTAAAGATGGCTTTGAATCCAGTAACGATAAGGCTCAAGAAGAACTAATCACTGAGCTACTAGATTTATATAATCTATCGAATAACAAATAAGGGGGATCTATGAAAATATCAAAACATAATCTAGCAATGGTATCAGCAAAAACCACGGCGTTTATCTGGGTGACTTGTTCAATATTCGTGGCTCTATTCCCAGATATGTCACGGACAATAACTGAGTGGTGGATGCATGGCATGAATGTTGAGAGTTATGCTATAACCTGGGAGAGTTTTATTCTTGGTGGAATTACAATCTCAGCCTTTTTTGCTCTTATTGGTTACATTTTCGGTTGGTTACTTGAGAATAACTCTAGCACTAGGCGGTATTCATGAAGCTAAGTTCTAGACGATTACTATTTTTTGGCCTAAGCATTGTAGGAGTATCATTACTTGTTCTTGGCGCTGGCTATAGCTACCTATATGCGTCTAGCCCAGAAAATATTAGACAACCTGCCTTTGAGCATTATCATATACGAACACAGATAGTTGTAGATGGTCAGGCTGTGGATTTCACAAAGTCAGAGTTCCAAGAGAATTATAATGCCGACTCTTGCAGTGTTGAATTGCCAGAAGAACCTGTAGACTTCCATGATGGCGTGGACCAGATGACCCACGTCCACTGGAAAGGGCTTACTGGTGGTGAGTTCTTGAAATACTATGGTTGGAATTTTATAGGTGGACAGGATAATATCCTGGGGCGACGTTTTGATCATGGAATGATGAGGATGGGTACAGTGAAAACGCACGGGCAGTTACTGCCAGAGGTTTCAGAAGACACAAACTACTATGTATATATTGGTGATGCCGACAGTTACGAGCAAAAAGACTGGAATGATTTTCTAAACCAAAATATGGAAGAATTCTTTGGCAAGAAAAGTAATTTATCCACAAACGATGAAACAGGCTCTACTATTAGCGACCTATTCTTTAAAAAGGCCTACGCACATGGGGGTGGCTCAACCGTAAAAGAAGAAACAGCCGAATCTGATCTAGACGAAAACGAACTCACTCGGATAAATAACCTAATTGGCAACATAGTAATCTTTGCCCAGAAAGACCAACCTTCCGATGAGCAGATTAAAGATCGCTTAAATAATTTAGTACCACTTCAAAAATCAACTTGTGGAGGGTAGGCGATATGAAAGAAAATCAAAAAAAGTTATATCGATGCAATGAATGTGGGCTACATTACCGTAGTGAGACGATAGCTATAAAATGCGAGAAATGGTGCAAGGAGAATAAAAGTTGCAATCTTGAGATAATAAAATATTCTATCGAGTCAAGACAATCTAGAGAAGAAGTCAACAGCCTCGATCATCACCAAAAGGAGCGACCGTGAAGAAAATAATTATTGGAGCTACAGTATTTGTTCTGGCACTTGCCTTACTAATTACCTTGAAGCCGAACAACAGCGAGGAGCAGTCTGACAAAAACGAAACGATATCCAGACTACAAGATGCCCACGGTTTAGCAGTAGATAGAGAAAATCCGTCTAAAGTCTATATTGCAACACATAGAGGCTTGTTAGCTATGATAGATGATAATGAGTTAGTACAAGTTAGTGATGATCAAGATGACTACATGGGATTTTCTGCTCACCCGACAGAAACTAGCATATTTTATAGTAGTGGTCATTCTAGTAGAGGTGGCAATATCGGTTTCCAAAGATCCACAGATGGTGGTAAAACTTGGGAAAAGATTTCTGCTGGCGCTGATGGTCCTGTAGACTTTCACGCAATGGCTGTGAGTTGGGTAGATCCAAATATCGTTTATGGAACCTATCAAGGACAGCTACAGCGAAGCACAAACGAAGGAAAAGACTGGCAAATTATACAGACAGCTCCTAGCAATATCTATACGCTCGCTACAAGTTCTGATAATAGTAACGTTCTGTATGCTGGTACTTCTGAAGGTTTACAGATAAGCAGCGATAAGGGTAACACTTGGTCTGGCTTAAATTTAGCTGGCACAATCACTACAGTTTCAGTAAATCCAAGTAATAGTGAAAACCTAGTAGTCAATACGGTAGATTCTGGTCTGATGATGACTGTAGATGGAGGAAAAACATGGGACAATATTGATTCCTATAGCGGTGATTTAGTTATGTATTTAGTCCATGATCCACAAGACGCTGATGTAATGTACCTCATAAATAAGTCTTTGGAGATTTATAAAACAACCGATAGTGCAAAGAACTGGAGTAAAATTCGATGATCAAGTATGTTTGCCCGATGCACCCAGAGGTTCAGAAAGATGAGCGTGGCACATGCCCCGAATGTCATATGGCTTTAGAAAAAAAGACCATAGATGCAAACGATAGTCACGATCATGATAAACACGCTGGCCATAGTATTAATATGTTTAGAAACAAGTTTTGGCTATCTTTGGCACTGACATTACCAGTACTGTATTTTTCACCAACAATTCAAGATCTACTAAACTTTACCTCCATTAGTTTCACCGGCAGTCAATATATATCAGCAATCTTAGGTGTGATCATTTTCTTTTACGGAGGCTTAGTATTCCTACGGGGTGGTAAGGCTGAAATAGCTAACCGCCAGCCAGGCATGATGACGCTTATATCCCTAGCTATTAGTGTAGCATTTGTCTACAGTTCGATGATAACCCTTGGATTGGTAGATGGTATGGGTTTTTGGTGGGAGCTAGCCACCTTAATTACAATTATGTTACTAGGACACTGGCTGGAAATGGCTTCAATTAGCAATGCCCAGGGCGCGCTTAAAGAGTTAGCCAAATTACTACCTGATGAAGCAGAACTGTTAATTAATGGAAAAATTAAAACCGTCGCAGTGAGTGAACTCAAAATTGGTGATATGGTGCTTATTCGACCAGGAACAAATGTTCCGGCTGATGGTGAAGTTGTTAAAGGAACTACTAAGGTAAATGAGTCGATGTTAACTGGTGAATCAAAAGCGGTCGACAAGACCAAGGGTGCTCTTGTAATCGGCGGCACGATTAACGGAAGTGGCTCTTTGGAGGTTAAAGTCACCAAAATAGGTGAAGATAGTGCCCTTTCAGGAATAATGAAATTAGTTGCCGATGCTCAGGCCAGTAAATCAAGAACTCAGCTGCTCGCTGATACTGCAGCTAAATATCTATTCTACTTTGCAGTTCTAGCGGCGCTTATAACAGCAATAGGTTGGGGTGTGTTTAGTGATCAGAGTGCTAACTATATATTAGAGCGGGTGGTTGCTGTTCTAATTATCGCTTGTCCCCATGCCCTAGGCCTTGCTATACCATTAGTAACTGCCATATCTACCACTAAAGCTGCAAAGTCTGGGTTACTTATCCGACAAAGAATGGCTTTGGAAGCAGCAAGAAAGATTGATGTAGTGCTTTTCGATAAAACTGGAACACTCACTAAAGGTGAACAAGGCGTAGTGAATATAATTTCAGATGACGTTTCAAAATATCTAAAACTGGCTGCCTCTATTGAACACGATTCGGAGCATCCTATAGCTAGAGCTATTGTTGACGCTGCTGAAAAAAAGAAGTTGTCTTTACCAAAAATTAGCAAGTTTAGTGCTCTAGAAGGCCGGGGAGCAAAAGCTGAGTTTAATACCAAAGAGTACTTTGTTGGCGGACCTAGGTTGCTTCAAGAACACTCGATTACCTTAAGTGACAAATTCAATAGAGCAAGCCAAGATGCAGACAGTAATGGGCAAACTATAGTTTACTTATTTGATAATTCAGAAGTGAAAGCCGCATTTTTAATAACCGACGTCATACGAGCAGAGTCATTTGAGGCAGTAGCGAAACTGCAAGCTAGTGACAAACGTGTCGCACTGTTGACTGGTGATTCAGATGGAGTAGCAAAATGGGTCGCTAAAGAACTAGGTATAGACGAATACTACGCTGAAGTTTTACCTCAAAACAAGTCTGAAGTTGTATTAAAACTCCAAAAGGATGGGTCGAAAGTCGCAATGGTTGGTGATGGGGTAAATGATGCCCCAGCTCTCACTCAAGCAGATATTGGTATTGCGATAGGAGCTGGAACAGATGTAGCTATTGAATCAGCCGGGATAGTCCTCGCCAGCAGTGATCCACGGGGCGTTTCTAAGATAGTCACTCTTTCCAGAAAAACGTACGCAAAGATGGTTCAAAACTTAGTCTGGGCAACAGGCTATAATTTAATCGCTGTACCAATGGCAGCCGGTGCATTCGCATCAATCGGCTTCGTACTGTCACCTGCTGTAGGTGCTGCGTTGATGTCACTATCTACAATTATTGTTGCCTTCAATGCGCAACTACTGAGGAGGGTTGATATTTAATTTATGAAAAAGACAGTATTTGCACTATTGGCTCTTCCCTTTATTTTTGTTGCTATTGCTGGAGTACTAATAAACCGAAGCTCCGTGACTATTATAGACAGTCCCGATACAGCTGAAGTAGACGATAGCAAACCTCAAGTAGAAGCACCTCCAGAAACTAGCACCTATACACTTAGTGAGGTTGCCCAGCATAAATCCAAGGAAGATTGTTGGACAGTAATTGATGATTATGTATATGATTTAACAGAATTTATAAACCGACACCCAGGTGGGGACTTAATATTACAAGCCTGTGGTGTTGACGCAACCGAGGCCTTCAAAAACCAAGGTGCACCTAAAGAGTATGCCGATAAGCTAAGGGAAGAAAATCCTGAATTTCCTAGTGAATTCCACTCTCCAGAGGCACGTCAACTATTGGAGGAACTAAGAATTGGGGAAATAAGTGGCTAACCGAAAAGACACATTAAGAATAAATGTTTGGTTTATCAGCTTGCTAATAAGAAAAAGACCCTGGCGCTTTATAATACTTTGGTTTTCTATGTTGTGGCTGTTTGTATACCTCACCAGTCTTGATCTATTTGGGGTTATCTTTACTAATCCTAATCTTAATTTTTTCGAAAAAATTTCTTTTATGATTAATTCGTTCACGACTATTATTAGCAATGTTACTGACCCTAGAGTCTTATCAATATTTCTATTTTCTTTTGTCACAGCAATTAATCTAATGCTCATGGGACTTGCAATAAAGAGAAAGCAGCAGGCTAAAGGAGTAAAGGCAAGTACTTTCGGTAGTGTCGGTGCGCTAGTAGGGTCACACTGTATTGCTTGCGGTGGTTCATTTCTTGCTCCCTTCGTGACAACTATTGCGGGAAGTGGAGCATATTTTAGCGCCTCACGAATTAACACAGCCATATATATTAGTGTCGTAATAAACGTTATTGCGATTATATTTATTGGCAAGTTGACACTAAAGCTAGCAGATCAGGAAAAAAATTTCTTACTAAGCTCTCCGGATTAGAGAGTACAGTTTGGACGTCTATATAAGTTTTTTATTTGGCAATACCAAGTTTTTCTTTCCATGACTACTATTTATTTTTTTAGCAGCTGCTTTGTTTTTTGCAGGAGAGCGTTGGACACTTGTTTTTCCATACATATGCCTCGAGCTTTCTATTACTCTATCTGTATAGTTATGCGTTGCTTCATCCAATACCACAGTTTGCCCCGACATAGGTTCTTGAGCCTCAATTGCTGCAATGCGGATGTAGTAGTTATATGCTGGAAGATTAGCAATTTCGCCTTCACTCACGTAGGGGCTAAACAAGGGTAATATGAGCTTTTCATCAACGGGGCTACCGGATCGAAACGCAACTACTGTCCCCACATTAGCTAAGATAATATTCACTAATCGAGCATCGTCTTGTTGTTGAGTGGACAGTCAGCCACAATTTAAAGACACTGGGGTTATCTGCCATCAGTGGTGTACTACGCGTAAAGAAATCGAGGGCGCTAATAAATGGCTGAGCTGCGGTTTCAATAATATGCTTAAACAAACCAATAATGGCATTGATCAGGAGTTCAGTAATGCCACCACCGCCAGTATCGGTGTTAATTGGTGTCAGCACTGGTGCATTTTCTAGACTGGCATTGCCACCACTGGAGTACGCATTACTGAGGATTGCTGTGAGCGTTCCTGCTGCAATGACTATAACCAAACCAATAAGGGCATTCTTAAGAACTTTCTTAGAATGCTCCAGTTTTTCTGGTTTTCCAGCACTGGTTGAGTAGCCAATACCACCGAGGATTATAAAGAACGCTGAGACTACTCCAGCTAAACCAATAAGAGATAGCATTATCGGTCGCAGATAGTTTTGAATGTCGGTATTGACGACCGCGAGAGTTGCCACCCCGTGTAGTTGAGTGACAATCTCTTGCATCTTTGGTGTTACCCTCCAAAGGCGCTTGAAGCAATACCGCCAACGATACTACTCAGTACAAACGCTCCTACGGTTATTGCTAGCCCTAAACCAGAGTAGAACAAAGTTCTCTTACTACGGTCTAATACTTCAGGATTACCCGAACTGGTTATATAGCCAAACCCCCCGACAACAAAAAAGCCGGTCGCAATGAGACCGGCTAATCCTGCTATGGCTTGGATAACGTTCCTAATAAAGTTTTCTACTTGTCCAACGTCACCCGAGCCTTGTGCAAAAGCACTGTCGGGAAAGGCTATCAGGCACCCAAAAGCTAGCAATGTACTCGCTAAAGTGAGTTTATTTAGTTTACCCATACCTTCCTCCTCCTGTACTTGAAAGGTAGCATATATACTTGTAATATTACAAGTATATTACATAATACTTATTTTAAAAGAGGACTACATAGGCATTTTGAAAGTAAGCATGTAACTACTGGTAAGCGTAATAGAATGGATTGTAGATTAAATTACAATTAAAATCTGCTATCATATACGCTGATGGCAGAATTAATTATAACGGTTTCAAGAAATATCAGACGAGCTAGATTAGCTAAGCATTTAACGCAAGTAGAAGTTGCTAGTAAAGCAGGGGTCAGCACCAACCACTATGCAAAAATAGAAAGAGGTGAGGTTATGCCAACCTTAACCACACTTGAAAGTCTGGCAAAGTGTTTACACGTTAAGTCATCAGATATATTGCCATTTTAGCTATATATCATGTTTTAGATTATTGAGTGCTTTTTGAATTAAATCAGAATTTATTTCTTCAGATTTCGAGATATCGTGAGCTAGACCTTGCATCGATTCGAGTAATTGTATTGCATAATCTCTGTCAGCGTTTTCTGGGTTATGAATTTCAAGATAGCGAATAACTACCCCAATGTCTTTCTCATTAAATTCTTGATCACTCATAATATTGCCTAGTATATCACCAAAACCTATTATTTACTTTGGTGAAGGTTATCATTTGTTTGCACAACGTAGCTGAGTGGCAGCGCCTCATGATTTCCTTACTATTGGACTGTGACATAATATTAAGGCTGCCGTCCCACAATATTTTATTATCTATAATCGCTAGTTTGCGGTGTCTCATGTCATTACATAAGTAAACTTTAACTTTAGATTTACGCAGTACTTTAATCGCTTTCCAAGCTTGAATCTCAAGAAATTTGTCGTGATGCCTGGGCTCACGGGTATTTATACGAATATGAACACCTCGTTTATGGAGTTTCTTAAATATTTTAGAAAACTGTAAAGCTCTCCTTTCTGTTAAGTAGGGACTTTCGATTGTTATAGTTTGAGCTGCATCTTTTATGTCTTTTACAAACGCTGTGTAGAAAGTTTGCTCATTAAACAATTCAGATAAAAGTAGATCTGTGCCATATCTCTTCTTGGCTAGATTAATCCTAAACATGATTTGCCCCATCATCCAAATATATAAAACTATCACCATTCTCTACGATACCTAGCCTCTCAAGTCTTTGGTCTAAGTTGTTAATCTCGTCTGTTAAGGTGTTCAACCTTGATTCCCTTAGGCTCACCAAATCCGTTTGTCTTGATCCCTTTTATGTTGTTGTGGTTTATTTACTAAGGCATCTGCACAGTTAAACGCTTTCATGATATGGATATGAGTGGTTGGTGGACTACGCTAGCTTTTATCCCATACATAAACTTTGTGATAGGGTTGATGCTTATATTTAAGGCAGGATCAGTAGCAGAAAATAAATTTGGAGATAAGCCTCCTAAATATTACGTTTCAGGACTCGTTCTCTAAAAACCATGTCAAAGGAAGAACTTAAATCATTAGTAAAATACTTTGAAACATTAGCTTCAATAGAATCTAGAATTAAGAAAGAGGAGGTTAAAAAAATACTCGAGAAATAAGGCCAAAAAAAGATATAATATTAAGTGTGGCAGAGACTAACTACATACAGCCCAATCTAGTTCTTGAAAATGATTTCGAGGAATTGCTAAGACAATATCGTGAATACGGTGGCTACCTAAGAATAATAAGTGAAAGCAAGTCGATTCAACTCGGCAACATACTTAGTTACAAAAACACTTTTGTTGTAGCTGAACCTGGGCATGGAAAAACACGTCTTTTAAAAGAACTTGAGAGAATGTGTGCTAGTGCTAGCATAAAAGTACAACGAATTGAGCTAAAGAATAAGCGTGAAGGTCAACCACTAAAAGATTACATAAATTCAAAAACACAAATTGATAATTTAAATTTAGCCTTACTTGATGGTCTTGATGAAGTTCCAACTCATGAGCTCTCTCATGTAATTGATGAAATAAAGGACTTAATGGATTATTCGAACGCACTGAAGGTTGTTGTTTCTTGTAGAATCCACTTTTTTGAGAAATTTGAAGCAAAGTTCAGATCAATCAAAGACTCAAACTATATTTTAATAGAGCCTCTGAGCAGGTCTGATGCTAAAGGTTTTCTAGTTGACATCGGCTTAACTAAGCCTCAAGTAGAGACTGTGATAAACAGCTTTAGGAAGGAAGAAAACAATCAGACCATCATTCAAAATCCCCGCTACCTTGAGATGCTTGCCAGTGAAATCGAGAAAGACTCCACGATAATCAACCACATCAATAGATCAACGATCTTCGATAATTTTGTAAACAGCTCTCTAGAAATTGAAAATCAAGACAAATCTAGCCGCCAAATAGCAATGCTTAAAGAGCGTTTTCTTGAAAACTTGGCACTAACAATGGAGATAGCCCAGACAAACAGTATCAGTGAAGACGAGATGATTACCTTTATTGATAAAAGTGAGTCTGATGTTAAGCAAATTCTACTCCAACAAACCACACTAGAAGACATTTATGAGCGAAGTTTACTAATTAAAACAGATGGCAAGATAAGCTTCACTAACAGCGAATTACAGGAGTATTTGTCTGCAAAGGCTATATCGAGACTTCCTTACATTAGTCAAAATGTTTACGATTTAGCATTTGAGCCAAACTTAAGAGAAATGCTACCTTCTTGGTACAACACGCTATCATTTATTTTGGACGAGAATCCTGACTTGTTAAAAGAATTTATCCATTTGGATAAGGTAAAATCTGGAAATACAAAAAACGAAGCTTGGCATAAAATCTTGACTGGTCTAACCTCAGCAGGAATCGATCAGTCAACTAAGTCTGAAGTTTTTGATACTGTCGTTGATTATTATTTATCTAAGCAAGTGAACATTAGTGACGAAATAGCATTTAATACTGCATCTTATGCAAGTACTGTACAAGTTAAAAAGTTGTTAGATGAAGTGCAAAGTTCTGATCTTAACGATGATACCGAAGTGCTCATGACAATCATAAGACTTCGTATTATCAAGTACTGCATTGAGCTAGATAAATTAACATCGACCAAAAAAAATGAATTCACCAATTTAATGATAATCATTTCAAAGAATCACAATGATGCAAGGTTGGTCCGGGCTGCAATAGATACTTTAGGGCAGATGAAAGACTCCAATTTACTTGCTCAACTGAAAGAAATAGATTCGAGTGATCAGTTAGTGCAAGACGGTGTGCAGCGAATAGCATTTGAAACCGACCCAAACCACCCTGATTCAATAGCAATCTTTCTTGATGGCTTGAGTACTGAGCATGATTCATATTCAAGAATTGCGGTTGAAAAAATTGATGATCCAGAATCCATCAAGCTATTCATAAAAGGGCTGATTGATAACCCAAACTCCCTTAAAAGGTTCATTGACTATCGGAGGTCGAGTTTTGAAAAGTCTAGAAACGGATTCTTAGATTCGCTTAAGAATAATTTTAATAAAGATCTGCTACAGCTCTTGAAAGACCTCATATTGGCAGCTTACTCACTTGACAGCGGCTATTACGCAGGACGCTCCGACTTTATTGATGAAGCTGTTAAGACTGTTTATGAGAATGATAAAGACTACTCCAGATCTCTATTAGAGGTTTCACTTAAGTCAGATGAGCTTCGTTTAGTTTTTAATTTACATTCAATACTCGCCATGACTATAAAGCCCGAGGATATCGATTTAATTATCGATCTCATCAATATGTTTGAAGATAAAAAATGGTTGTTCTTTAGAATTATTACTGGTGCAATTTACTCCGATAATCCGAAGAAAAAGCAAATAGAAAAAATCGGAAGAGAGAAACTTCCAAAATTGTTTGACGAGCATGACAAGCAAATTAAGCAACAGAGAGAAGAGGCTACAAAAAGAGGGAAACCCGAAGAAGAGCTTATGAACAACATTAGGCAGGCTACTGAGGGATCATTCCCCGCATTAATAAAAGCTGTTGAAGAAATCGAAAGAAATTACAGAGACAGTAGCAGTGATAATTTCGAGCTTTCTAAATCTCAACTAGATGAAATTTGGGAATTACTAAAACAAAAAGTACTAGACCCATTTGATCCAGCAATAACTAAAGTTGATATAAAAGAATATCGTGAAAATGGAACTGGTATGCGTTATAGCATTACGAGCCTTACACCTATCTTTGCACTTGTAGTAAAATTTGCCGTTGTTGCTGGCATTGATGAAATAACAAACTATCGAAAAAAGATTATTTCGTTAATTCCCTACGCATATACAGAAGACACCCTAGCTATCCAAAAATTAATATCAGATTTAGATGACGAAGAGAAGAAATTAATAAGTGGTTTTTATGATGACTTGAGCAATGACAATGCGAAATTTATGCCAGGCAATCTCATAGATTTTGCCGAGAAGTACGATATCCAAGAAGCAGCTGAAACCCTAAAAGTCTTGAGTGAAAGCAAATCTGTGCATCAATGGGATAGAGTGAGGGCGTTAAAAGTATCAAACAATCTTATGCCAGATGAGGATAATCTTCTGCGCGTATTCGGAAAGCACAAAGACCCAGATCACGAGTGGCACAACTTGGCAATCGAAGCTAATTCACTGCTAGTAAGCAAGTTTAAGAATAGAGATGCCATAGATTTCTTGTTTGACTACTTGAAATCTTCTGCTGTTGAGTTTGTTGAAGAATTGGGCGTTCACAGAGTTAGCTCAATTGAAAGCGAACTGCACGATGGCAAGCTACTGAAACCATTAATGGAGCTGGATGACCTTTCATACAAGGACAAATTTGACGATTTGTTGGATTTTTCTTTTGAGTTAATAGGAAGAGGCATCAAATGGAATAACTATGCAATGTATCTTTGGAAGGCAGTTGATCAATACTATAAGAACCTAGTTGTCTATGGTAGCTTTGATCCAGTCAACGAACTTGAGAAATTGGTGTCTAATTCAGATAACACCTCAATGTACACACACCACATTAACGAATTAAAGAAATACTATATAGAGAAGCTATCAAAACCTTCGTTTTCAGAAGCGATAAACACCTATAACAATCTCAGTAAGAAGGATTATCTTGATATCAATTCAGATTACGAACTCCATTACCACCTCAGGCAAGTTATTGAAAAAATTTTCATACCAAAACTAATTGGTGAAGGACATAAGATTATAAAAGAGAAAAAAATGCAGAAAACTATCGCAGTTTTGCTGGAGAACTCTCTATTTCGTTATGGTGCAGGTTTTAGACCAGAGGACGTTGTGGTTATTAGAGAGCCGGAGGCTTTGGACGATACAAAACCTGACTACGCTGTTTATTACGGATTTTATGGCCCTGTAGTTGTTGAACTTAAAAGATCTGGACATGATGATCTCTCTGGGAACATTGATCAAAAAGAGTCATATAAAAGCTTAAAGGGCTACATACAAAAATTTGGTGCCAAGAAAGCTATCTTGCTCGTTTATGACGATCAAAATATGACTGACGAACAATGGAAAGCATTTTTGCAAAAAATAACTCAAGCTTACTCAAAAATTGACGGTGCTGAGGTTATAGGAGTTAAGCGGCCGTTTGACCCAGATGAAAACAAAGAAGATAACTAACTTTAGTTTGATATACTTGTAATTATGGCGGAAATATCACTCTATGATTCAAACGGCGACGCACAGGCATATATTGCTGATGATAAGGAAACGATTTACACATGGGATGGCGACGCTGTTGCATACATTCAAAACGGTTTAATTTATGGCTGGAGTGGTACACATATTGGTTGGTTTAAATCAGGTGTTATCTACGATGAAAGTGGAGATGCGGTTGGCTTCACCAAAGAAACATCTCAAGTCGCATTGTCAGTTGAATCAGTTAAGTCTGCAAAAGCGATTCAAGCAGCTAAAGGCGCACAAAGCGTAGTATCAACACAGCCTGTTTTTAGTAGTTCTCCCTCAGGAAAAAGCTTGACTGGCTTTTTGACCAGTTCCTAGCATCTCGCCCCATCTTATTATCTCTTGCTTCATTTCGTTCCAATTCTCATGCAGTAGGATCACCAACTGCTACCATGTATCCTAAACTCAGTGTATAAATTTGACTATTCTCTTCTTTGATATTATTATAACTCTATAACTATAAGGAGATGTTATGCCACCATTAAGAGGAATTGGCCGCGGAATAAACGGAGAGTTACTAAAAGCCCTTGAAGAAACTGGGCATGGTGATCGTATTGTAGTAGTAGATCCAAGTTACAGTATCCCTGAAGAAGCCCAATCAGTAGACTATCAGGGCGAATCATCAACTCTAGCCCTTGCCGGCATTCTAAAACTAGTACCGCAAGAATTTGGTTCTTATGTAATCATGGATGTCGATGATCCTACAGAAGAGGAAACTGCTTTGGAGCAAGAGTTTGTTGCTGCGTTTAAGATGAATAATTCGAATGAAATGTACGTTAGGCCAGATGTAATATCTCGTCTAACTGAAGGCGATGTTAACGGATTTGGTTTTTACGAACTAGTAAACAATGCAGCGGAGGCTACTCTTTTTGTTCGAACACGAGATCGAAGACCTTATGCCTGTGCTAGCTTTATTGTTGGCCATTCACAATATTAGACTAAGAGTGAATATATTGAAGTGTAGTGATGATAGAATAATAAGATGAAACCAAACAGCAAGCTTCCCTCAATAGATGAAATCGAAAAGCTACACCGAAAATATGCCCCCAATGACAAAGTATATAACCTTGTCTATGGCCACTGCCAAATAGTCTGTGAAATAGCCTTGTGGTGCGTTGATCAAATGAAAGATAGCTCTAAGGTAGACAAAGACCTTCTTCGGGCCTCTTGCCTACTTCATGATATCGGCACCTACCTATTCTTCGATGAAGAGGCCAAAGTCAGTAATGACCGGATGTATGTACAGCATGCTATTCTTGGTTCAAAGATATTAGCTGATGAGGGTATAGATAGTCGGATCTGCCGGCTAGTTCAGGACCACGTCTTAATGGGTCTTAGCAAGGAAGAAATAGCTAGTCGTCCCTTCCCTTTGCCGAATAAAGACTACATTCCTGATAGTATTGAAGGAAGATTACTTTGCTACGGCGATCGTTATCATTCCAAGCATCCTGTGTTTAACTCCTATGACTTCTTCTTAAAGATCCTAGAAGCTGATTTACCTTTGCAAGCTAAGAAATTCAAAGACTGGGCTAAAGAATTTGGTATTCCGGACGTTAAGAAATTAGCAGATAAATACCAGCATCCTATCAGGTAGCTGGTTGTTGCTCACTGCCCTTGGATTGGCCTGTGAGTTTACTCAATTTAAGTATTTCCTTAGGCTCCATATTTACTAGATCTTCGATTTCCAGATCGCTATTGGTCAGAGCATTATCTATTACGTAGCAACCGACTCGGTATAGGACCCAGCGCCGTTTAGTCTCCGGATCGTAGAATTTGATACGACCCCAAGTCTCCCCATCTGGTGTATATTCCATGCCGAGCACTTCATTAAACCATTCATCAATTTCATCTTCTGGATATTCAGACCAGCCCGGTTTGGTGCCAGCCCGTATCATCTCAAACTTTGTGGCAGCGCCTTCTAATATAGCGTTCTCAATGAACGGTGAACCTTTGAATCTACTATCTTCGCCAACAAATCCCTGAGCTACGTGATATGCTTCATGAAAAACTGAACCCCTGAAGTTTACTTGCTGCTGTTCTTTATCTCCATCAAAGTCAGGATCAAAAGCAACTGCAATCTCATCTTCGGCTACTGGATAGCCCCCAGTACCGGTGGACTTTATTAACACCTTATTATTTATACTTACTCTAAGATCTTCCGGTAGTTGAGGCAGTAATTGTCTGACCTCAGGTATATAGCTCTCGGCTTGGCTCTTTAATTTGGCTACTAACTCCGGATCTATGCTTGGACGCGGTGGTTGCTCACTCATTACTTAAAGGTTACTGCTCCAGCAGAGTTAACAGCGCTTATCCAGGTATTACCAGGATTAAGCTCAATAGTCTTGTTATCTTTATCTTTAAAGACAATTTGCTTCTTTGAGGCAGTCTTCTTCCATATACCTTGGGTGACTTTGCCGTCTTGGAAGATATATACTTTCCCGCTACCTACACTGTTGTAGGAGCTGTTCACGCCATTAGGAGCTATTCCGTAGTTCATAACCATGGCAACAACTACCTTGGCAGATATTTGTTTTTTGGTGTTTAAGTCTGTGTGTGGCTTCCCTGCTAGACTGCGCCTGTAGCTGTTGGTTTTCTTATGGTAGTCATAGTGTGGATTGTAGTTGAAGCTAGAAATGTTAAAGTCTATAGACTTAGCCTTTGGTTTGTTGCTTGGGGACTCTTCTTTTCTTTTTATGCTAGTAAACTCTACCGATGTAAATTTCTTTTGTTTTTTGAGCTGATCTAGGGCAGCTGTGGAGGTGTATAGGTTGTGTGGAGATATCCGACTAGATTCTCTTCGGTAGGCTAGCGGGTTGGCAAACTGATCTAGATCTTTTACTGATTCGTTCCTAATCTTAGCTAGACCTTCAGCGCTTCCACCGGCATGGGCAACTGCTGCATCAAAACCTTGTAGCCAGTCTATGTAGTAAGGTCGAACACTTCTTACAGGTCCAATATTGCTTGGCTTTTCGGTTTGATATAGGGCTAGGAACCGAGTTATTCCACCTTCAGCTATTGCTTCAAATACTACGCCAGCACTGCCTAGACCAGATTGTGGGCGAGCTTCTAGGCTGTTTTCTATCATTACAGCGGTAATAGAGCGCTTGTTCTGGGCTGGCTTCACTTCTACACCTGTTAGCTTGCTAGGAACAGTAGTCGGTTTTTCTGGTTCTGGCTGGACGGCTTGTGGCTCAGCCGGTGGTTCTGATCTGGTTAGAAAGTATGCCGAAGCGCTTGCTCCAGATAAAACTAGTACAATGGCTACAATAACGGCGATCTTTTGTTTTTTGGACAAATCTTTAAACCACTGTTTGGGGCTACGACGTGGTTTCTTGGCTTTTGGCGTTGAGTTACCGAGTTGACCAGGTGCTTCTGAGTTAGAAGCTGGTTTTGCACCATACGATGGTGTTGTTCCAAGTCCAGCAGCCACAGCATCGGGATGACTGCTTAGATCTATCTTGGGGTTGTTGGTTGAGGGTGGTTGCAGGCCAGGATCTGGCTTGGTGGATTTACTTATATTGTTTTTATTTTTTATATCATTATTCATGACAGCTATTGTAGCAAACGGTCAAGCTTTTCTCTAGTTAAAGTATCGAGCTAGCCTTTTTAAGTCGCTTTAGTGAGGTCTCTTTACCTAGCACATGTAAGGTGTCGAATAGTCCTGGAGAGGCTGGCGCTCCGCTTAGAGCGATTCGAATGATGCTGAACAATATTCCTGGTTTACTATCTAGATCTATAAGTAGTTGGTTTAAGCGATCCTCGACGTCTTGGATCTGGAAATTAGATTTCTCCAGACTGGCGATACTGCTATCTAGGAGGCTTTTTATCTGGGTATTATCTAGTTTTTTT
>JAUHZB010000014.1 GCA_030426125.1 bacterium | reverse complement strand
GTCGGAGCAATGGCTTTGGAAGGCGCACAGCGACTTACCACTGACACTGATGAACGAGTAGAGCTCTTGGCTGCAGCTAAAGATAACTGGGATTATGTTGTAGACTCATCACAAGAAACAGGTACTATAGGCGACAGTCTAATGCGTGCTGAACTTGGTCTCAGCACCCTGCGTTCAGAGCTAAGTATGGCCATGTTTGGAGAATTGCCAACTGAAGAAGTACAAAGCGATATGTATGATGCCCTGGTTGGGCTGGCCGCTCAAACAGAAACCTATTACAGTAGTATCTTCGAAAAAAATCATCTAGATGAAAGGGGCCGAAGAAATACATTCTCAGGGCTTTCCGGATTTCAGGCTGAACTGGCGACTATTCTACTTCATCAAAGATACACTCTACCTAATCAGGCCTTAGGTCAACTTGCACTACCTTCCTACTGGTCAGAGAATCGTGGTCAATCACACGGATTTGGCAGTAGCACATCTCATGCCTGGAACATTAGTCTAAGACAGGCCGATGAAGATGGAGTAGAGGTTATTGGCAAACTGCAAGTGAAATCCAGAAAAGCATCCATGAGAAGGCATGATAAAAAACCATATGCTGACGATATAGTAAACATCTATCTAGCCGAAGATATGGCCAAACCAGGAGACGAAAAAAAATTCCGACCAGGTTGGATACTGCAAGATTTTGTAACACTTAAAGAAGTGGAAGCAGAGGAAAGGGCAGAATATAACCGCGACCACTACTTTGGGGCAAAACACCGAGTTATGATAATGAGCGATAGGCTGTTAGATATTATTGACGAAAGGCAGTAACGAATACTTAATTATAACTTGGTGCCGCAGGACGGACTTGAACCGTCACGGGGTTGCCCCCACAGGATTTTGAGTCCGGCGTGTCTACCAATTCCACCACTGCGGCATGGCTAGAGTATAACCGACTGTTAGTATAACCCGATAACAGCTATAATAACAGGGTGAGTTTTTGACTAGTAAATAGATACTGCAATAATTTTTACTATTATTTTACTAGTAGATTTACTTCAGCGTATCTTTAGCAAATAACGTATACTAATAGATAATTCTTATGGCAAAAAAACATAATACTAGCTCTCAACACAAATCCGGCCACCAAGCTGCCGATTTAGTACGCCAAAAAATTAATAACATCTATAACAATGAGCCTAACGCTGAAGAAGAAGTTATTGAAGTAGTGGAGATGCATCGGCCCCAATCTAAGCATCAAAAGTTTATGATGTCCTTAACCGAATCCGGCAAATCACTTGCTGAGATACAAACTGCCTGGCACAACTACTACGTTGCCCTGAGCGACAGCGAAAAACATCAGGTCTGGCAAGAATTTTATGCAAACCACGATAAACAAAAAACAGATAAACCTGAAGATAATAATAAAGCAGATAGCACCGCTGCTAGCACTAAGTCAGATCAAGCCCCAATCCAATCCAACAATACTAAACAAATGACTAAAAAAAGCGGCCTAAAAGGTAGCTCACGTTCAGTATCGGATATCAAGAAGCAATTAACCGCCGGGGCTTCTAATTCTGCCAAACGGAAACTGAAAGCTAAAGAGCATTTTCAATCGTTACTGTTCGGAGTTGGCCTTGGTAGTGTAGTAGTTCTGATACTACTATTTGGCTTCTTTAATGACCGTTTTATCGCTCCCTTTATTACACCTAGTAAATCGGTTAGCGCTACGCCAATAATTATCGATGGATCAACTACTGCCACCGATAGCACCCCGAAAGTAATAATCCCCAAGATTAACGTCGAAATTCCGGTAGTCTATGATGAACCGTCTATAGAAGAAGACGCCATTCAGGCAGCACTAGAGCGAGGGGTAGTACACTATGCAACCACCCCGAACCCAGGCGAGAAAGGGAACTCCGTAATATTTGGTCACTCTAGTAACAATATCTTAAACAGCGGTAAGTATAAGTTTGCATTCGTTCTGCTTAGTAAACTCGATAAAGGCGATGTCTTCTACCTAACTTACGATAAAGTTCGCTATAGCTATCGGATCTACGAAAAGAAAATCGTTAAACCTACTGAACTAGGCGTTTTAGGGGCAACCGATAAACCGGCCACCGCCACCCTAATAACCTGTGATCCACCAGGTACATCACTGAATCGTTTAGTAGTTATTGGCGAGCAAATTAGCCCCAGTCCTAGCAAAAACAAGAAAAGCAACAAGCCAACTAATAACAACGAGCAACTAGAAATTATTCCTAGTAATGCACCTAGCTTGTGGCAAAGAATCACCGATATATTCTAAAATATTTCTAATTTTTTGCTCACTCATGCATGATATAATTATCAGTATTAACCGTAAAATAAAGCTAGCTGATAAAAAATATGGATTTTCTAGACCCTAATAAAAAACGAGCCCACATTAGAAGAATCTACATTGGATACTTTCTTATGGGCATCGCTATCTTACTATCGGCCTTTATCTTGGTTTACATCTCCTATGGCTATAAGCTAGATAGCCAAACTGGAAATATTGTTCAAAACGGACTAATATTCATTAACTCTGGGCCTGAATCTAGTTCTATTTTCCTAAATGGCAAGGCTAATGGCAGTACCGAAAAAAGATTAACCGTTCCAGAAGGCAAATACGACATTGAACTACGTCGTGATGGCTACGACAGCTGGAAAAAGACTATCCAACTCAGTGGTAGTAGCATCGAAAGGCTAATCTACCCCAAGCTGTTCCCATCAGAACTGAAGACCAGCCAAGTGAAAAGCTACGACACCAACCCGGCCTTTTCAACACAGAGCCTGGACCGCAAATGGGTAATAATTAGCCAACCAAACTCGATCCCGTAGAAAGCTTTGAGCTTCCAACTAGCCTATACACCTCTGCCCAAAAAGCTAACAGCGATAAATTAGAGCTAATAGAATGGTCCTCAGATAACAAGAACTTCTTGGTGAAACACTACTATGACAACAAGGCCGAATATGTCCTGATTAACCGTGAAGAACCAGCTAAGAGCCTAAATCTAAATAAGTTCTATAAACTAACCCCCAAATCTATAACTCTAAGAGACAAAAAAGCTGACCAATTCTACATCTGGAAGACAGACTTAAGCGTCAGTTCAGCCAACACTAAATCTACCAACCTAACTCCAGTGCTTGCAAATGCAACCTCTTTTCAGCCACATCAACAAAACATTCTGATCTATGGCACAGTTGATCCAGATAACCCAGACAGTACAATGCTTAGGATTCGCGACAACAACAAGGACTACGATGTTCGTGAATTCCCAAAGTCTAAACTACTACTGGACATTGTTAAATTCGATGGTCATTGGTATGCCAGTGCCATATCGCCAACTGAAGGACGACTTTACATCTATAAAGATTTTGTTCAAAAGGTTGATGGCAAGCGGAAAAACGCCCTAGTGCCATACAATATCTTAAAACTAGATAATCCAGTGGAATTAAGCTTCTCAGCCAACACCAGATTCGTGATGGCCCAAAGCAGAAAAGGAGTCGCCATCTATGACCTTGAAGAGGATGAACGACACAACTTCGACTTTAAAGAACAATTACTTAAAGGACAGTTAGCCACCTGGATGGATGGTCATCGGATAACAGTAAATCGAGATAATATGCTGGAAGTCTTTGAGTTCGACAACCAAAACCGGCGCACCTTAGTCGCAATAACCGCCAACAGCCTACCGTTTTTTGATCGTGACTACGAACGGCTGTTCACTTTAGCTAAAGCAGAGCCAGATTCTAAGACTAAAACAACCAACCTAAACAAAACTTTCTTAAAACTCAACCTAGAAGATTAGTACATGCTGACACCAAAAAAATAGCTAATTTTCTGTAAAGATATTTGTTAAATTGGTGGTAGTTAGCGTAATATAGTTACATAAGCGCCATAAAGGGTAACTGTGAGCACACTGAAGAATACAATAACTATCAACGGTAAAGTATACGACGTCAAAAATGGCACCGTCGCCTCGTCTAACAGCCACTCCACGACAACTGGCAAGTCAAAGAGTAAGCACATTCATCCAAAGCACCAGGTATCAGACATTATTCGACCTACCAGCAAAACTAAAGTCAATCACCAGCCTCAACCTAACAAGACCCACAAGCAAGATTCAGGCAAAGATCACAATTCTAATCAGACTAAGAAAACAGCCCACAAAAAATCTTCGGCTTCAATTAACCATGCCAAAAGAAAGGTAACCAAAACCCAAACTTTGGCTCGACACTACGTTCAAAAACCAAAAGCCAATAAGCACACTGTTGCTGACTCATCAAAACCAACTGTTAGCCTTCGTTCCAATATAGATCACGGGCGACTGTCTAGAGCTAAACAAGTTAAACGCAGTCATAACGTTAGCAAATTCGGTCATTCAGCACATACATTAGTTACCAAAAAGATGGAACATCTGCCAGTAGCAAAAGAACCTAAGCAAACCAGACAACATAAGTCCTACGACATTACCGATACACCACCACATCCCACAGTCCATAAACAGAAAACCCAACAACAACGAACTAAAGATATATTTGAATCAGCTATTAATGCATCGACCAGCCACCGCCAAACCTACGACCATAAAAAGAAGGGCAAAAAGTCAGCAACTAGAAAGCTAAGTATTGTCGCTTCCTCACTTACTGCGTTATTGTTAATCGCTTTTTTTGTGTACCAAAACGTGCCAACAATCGCCCTATACACCAGTTCACCAAAAGTCGGTTTCAGCATCAGTAAACCAGGCTACCAGCCAGCCGGCTTTGGCCTAAAAGGACCAGTCGAATATCAGTCGGGCAGGGTGGTTCTTAACTTCCGATCTAATTCAGATGATCGCAACTACACCATTGAGCAAACTAAGTCTAACCTGGACAGTGCTTCACTGCTAAACGACTACTTAACCTCACGCCAAAAAGACTACGCTACCGAATTTGCTAATGGCCGAACAGTGTACATCTATGACAATAACAACGCTACCTGGGTAGACGGTGGTATTTGGTATAAACTCAGCAATAACGCCAACCTTAGTAGCGACCAGCTGATCAAAATTGTGTCTAGTATTTAAAATAACTTTTGGTAATAGTTATTTTACCGTACAATAACAGATATGAAATCTCAGCCCGTCCGCACTCGGTTTGCACCCAGCCCAACTGGATTACTACATGTTGGTGGTATTCGGACTGCCTTATTCGCCTGGCTAGTAGCCAGACAGAACAATGGACAGTTTATTCTTAGAATTGAAGATACCGATAAAGTTCGCGAACAAAAGGATGCAGATAAACATATTATCGCCTGCCTAAAGGCACTAGGTTTGGACTACGACGAAGGACCAAGCCAAGACGGTGAATCTTCAGAACGTGGCAACCATGGACCTTACCATCAAAGCCAAAGACTAGAAATCTACAAAACTTGGGCTCAAAAACTGATAGATAGCGGTCGAGCCTACGCTGACCCTTATAGCCCAGCCGAAGTTCAAGCCTTCCGTGAAGAAGCCCAGAAACAAAAGAAACCATTCCTCTACCGCAATCACCGACCAACAGATCCACCAAAGTGGGATGGTAGTCAGCCCTTAAGATTTAAGTCTGAACCTAAAAGCTATACTTGGCAAGATGCTGTCATGGGCGAACTCTCTACTGGACCAGAAGTAGTTGACGACTTTATCTTAATTAAAACTGATGGCTACCCAACCTACAATTTTGCCCACATCGTCGATGACCAGGAAATGAATATTAGTCACGTCATTCGGGGCCAGGAATTCCTAGCTTCAATACCTAATTATTTAAACCTCTATGAAGCTCTTGGTATTGAGCGCCCTGTTTTAGCCACCATGCCGCATATCCTAAGCCCCAGTGGCAATAAGAAGCTATCTAAGCGTGATGGTGCTAAGGACCTCCTAGAATACATTAAAGAAGGCATCCTGCCCGAAGTGCTTGTCAATTTTATAGCATCCTTAGGCTGGAATGATGGCACTGAGCAAGAGATATTTAGTAGGGAAGAGTTAATAGAAAAGTTCAGTCTAGAGCGAGTTCAAAAGAGTGGAGCTCGCTTTGATGAACAGCGCTTGATCTGGATGAATGGTCTAGCCATACGCAACATGGACCTTAGTGAACTATACGAACTATGTTCTAGCTATATGCCCAGAAGCAGTGAAAGAACTAGCGAAGATTACAAGAAACAAGTACTGGGCTTAACGCAGGAGCGCTTAAAGCTGTTTAGCGAACTACCAGAGCTAACAGAATTCTTCTTTAGTGAACCCAGTGAAGCAGATGTACTTGCCCTATTTAAGGATCCAAAGAACAAGCGCCTAAAAAAACTAGATAATACCCAGATAAAAAGCCTCCTAGATAGCAGTATCGCCAGTCTGGAGAAATCTAATTTCCAGATCCAAGACGTCGAGGATCGCTTAAACCAACTACTTATAGATCTAGATAGCAAACCAGGAATATTGTTCAGCAT
>JAUHZB010000013.1 GCA_030426125.1 bacterium | reverse complement strand
ATTTACTCGACGACTTGGGTCTACTGTAGCGGTCCCTGAGAAATCTACACTAGTTGGTAATTCATTGTCATTAAGCTCAGTATCACCATCAACCGAAATACTAAATGTCTGATTAGCACAATTATCCAAATTATAGTTCACTTGCAGATAAGGATGACCAGTTGTCCGATAGCTATATTCTCTACCCTCTTTTACACCAGAATTTATTAGCTTTAGCAAATTTATATTACTAACAAAATCTAGAGTCTCAGCAGAGTACACCAAACGGACCCCATTTCTGATTTCCGCTGGTGTAGCCGATACTGACGGAGAGACAAAGTTTGCCGAGATAGCCCCTTGATTATTGGGAAGATTAAATCCCGGGAAAGTAGGCTTTACATCAAAAATTGGAGCGTTGATTCGTCGACCAGCACTGGTTAATACCCTAATGTTAGCTTCACCCCAGTCAATAGTTCGATTGGGAGTATTAAAGAATGGACCAGGACCACCAAGATTATCGTTAGACAGATAACTTAGGCGCAAGGCACTGCTATCACTACCGTTACCAGTTAGCCTAAAGCTAACATCAGTTGCACAGTCTGGAATATTGAGTGAGGTTTGGGCTACATATGTGCGCAGTACTGACTGCCTATCAACTGAACTATAGGCCGCCGGTGCTGGCCCAAGATTATTAGTAGGACTTTCTGAAAAACTAGCGTTAATTGTCTTGTTATTCGGAGTAAACGCCTGTGGATTTGAACCGATGTTTCCCCGTCTGGCTAACCACATATATTCATTTAATTCGGCTTGTGATGGGGTTTTATAGGTCATCCGAAGATAACTAGTTTGAGGCGCTGCTTCAACTGTCCTAGGGTTTTGAAATACACCAAAAAGCGACGTGACTAGAATTACTAGTAGAAGCAACAGTGCTATCGGTGATTTTTTATTAAACAGAGATTTCATTATTTAAAGGCCTCTTCTAGACTATCTTTTAACTGCTGATCTTCGTCGCTAAGATTGGATTGTTCACGCAAGCTTTCTAGAGCCTGCTTTAAAGCCTCCTCTCTTTCATCTGGCCTATCAAGAATGTATAGAATCGAAGCTTTAGTCATATAGATATTATGGTCGGCTTTGGTATTATTATCATACTTATCTAAGGCCTCCAGCGAGCAATCCAATTTATTGTACTGGTAGCATATTGTTGACTGCGTTAAATAAACAGCGCTCTTATCCTTTTTGCTAAATTTCTTACCAGCAATTTGTTGGTATTTTTCATCGGCCTGGTCAACTTTATCCTCAGATAATAACTGCTCTGCTTCAGAATATAGTTTGGCTTCATCTGCAGCCGATAAAGTATATTGAGACCTATAAAACAAAAATCCAGCTAAAACCAAAAAGCTCACCGCTACACTAATTAAAACAATTTTATATATCCTTGGGTGCTTAGATTTAAGGTTATTAATAGACAGCATAATTTACCTAGATTATAGCATAAGCGTGACCTAAACTAGTACGATATACATTTGAATTTTTAGCCTAGGTATAAACTAATTACTACTTAGGTTACCGACAAAAAACTGTTCCAGTTGAGACTGGGCACTAGAACTATGCGCCGTGCCACTACCCACCGCTCGGCCATTTTCATCCCGCCGTTCTAGAAAGAGACTAGTGCCATCTTCACCACAAGCTCTTAGTATCTCATCGCCTCCCGGGTGTCTGGGTACATAAGAAGTAATATCGTAGACTTTGTCTTCCACGATGGTCCAACAATCATCTTCAGAATTATGATCCTCTACTTGATCAATTGTTACCTGCCGAACTTCTTCTGTAGTAGTAGACAGGTCGCTAGTCACATCTGAATCCTGGCTACTAGAATTTATGTATACACCGCCAACTACTAGTAGTACCACTAGTACCATCACTGCTCCGACAATTGTTTTATTCAACTTCATACCCCCTAATTTAAAACTACTTTATAGCTACCTTTGCATTTTCTGATTTCATTATACCCTTTAGGTTAATATCATGGTAATAACAAATAGTTATCGTATACTTAGTTCATGAAAAAACCATTAACCAGTCTTTATTTGTTACTAACTCTAGCTTGCCTACCTAGTATATATTACTGGCTGAATGGTCTAGGCTGGGAGATCGAAAACATTTCTTTAATAACCCTATTCCCTGTTTTTGGGCTTCTTGCTTTTACTATTATGTGGTTCCACCTAATGACTGCCTGGTATAAACGCCATAATCCGGAGATGTTCAACTACAGGAAATTCTTCCGGCAAACCAGTAATTGGGTGCTAGTCCTCATACTTCTCCACCCATTGCTACTGACCATAGAATCCTTGAAAATAGATATTAAGCCAATAGATTACGCTGGCCCTAACGGAAGATTTTTTATCCTTATTGCTGGGATCGCCCTACTCATATTCCTAAGCTACGAAGTGACTGACAGGCTGAGAGAAAAACCAATTATTAAGAATAACTGGCCAATAGTTGTAGCTCTAAACAGAGTTGCTATGTTACTAATCTTCTTTCACGCAATAAAACTAGGAACACACCTGCAGACTGGAGCTTTTAAAATACTGTGGTTTGGCTTTGGGGTGTCTATGCTAGCTTACTTTATTAGCTCATATAAAAATGAACTAACTAAAAAAGCTTGAATATAGTTAAATTTATTCTATTAGCTATTATCTAGAGCTAATGTTCCGATTCGCTTTGAGGCAGCCCCTGCGTTACCCTGGAAATATCCGAGAGTCTCATTAACGCTCGGTAGCTGATAAGTATGGCTAAGCAGGCTATCGAAGGCTTCAGTGGACTCACTTATTGCGTATCTTAAAGCTCCCTGCTGAAGAGTGTCATCAGTGCTCATTTCTCGATTGTGAAAGAATGCTTGCAATGCCTGTATTGGTTGGCGAACTTCACTCCTATAGCTAAACTGTTCATCAGTTTCGTTTGGCAAACGTTCCAAGTCTGCTGGAGAGATTTCAGCAATAGCCCTACCTAGTGAAGCAACATCACGAACTTGATCCTGCGTAGACTGAGGTAATCTATCGAATTGATTTGGCTTAATACGATCAGTTAACACTGCTAAATTACGAACAACCAAATCAGCAACTCCGGGATCTGGGTTACCATGTTCGCCAACTATCATCTGGCCTGCAAAGACAGTTTGATCAATAACTGTTCTAGCCATCTCCGGTGAATTTATCATAATATCCTATTATACATTAATATGTATTTTTGTCAATGACTGTTATCTGTTATAATAGTAGCAATGAGTTTATCTATAGGAACAGTCAGAACGCAAACCTACCTTTTGAGCTAAAAATAAAGATGCCAAAACCAGACCAAGGAAAGCGTGGATATTCAAAGCAAATGTTATCTAGATATAAAGCTTAAAATCATTACGTTTTGAGATGCTTTTCGAAAACAAAGTCATAAACATCTCTTAGGCCTTTTTGGAATACTTTACCTGGATGCCCTCGCCCTTCCAGAATTTGTTCAATTTCGCTTTTGCCAAAAATAACTACAGTTTTGGTATTAATTGCACGCCTAACCACATCCAGACCTCCTTCACTTACTCCTGAGTGAGAAATAAAAAGTCCTATTGTTTGAGGTCTTGCATCTAGTTTTCCAAGGAATTCACGCATTTTTGCCCCACTCATCGCTTCCTTAAACCACCTTACCTCACCTAATACATGTATGCCTTGATATATGGCTGTAAAATCATTTTGCTCACCACTAATTTGTATCTTCTTTGTTTGCCAACCATAAAAATCAAGCACTTCTCGCCAAAGTACTTCAAAGTTATGCCCTCTTTGCTGGGGGCTTATATTACTTTTTTTCAACTCGTAATACCTTTCGGTAAATTCTAGCTTTTTATTGGTTTTCTTTGACCACTCTTGCACTCTTGGCAGCTCCTTCTCAGCCTGCCGTGCATCCTGTTGACCCTTAGACCTACCATGGCTTTCACCTTGTGAACTAATATGGGATATGGGGTATGTAATAATACTTGCTCCAGGCACATTGACCTTCCCAAGAATAGGTAGCTTTGGTTTTTCCCCAATACCGAGGGATTTTTTTACCTGCACCAAACGCTTGTCGCTAGGCGTGTCCATTGTCCACTGCTTAGAATAATTCTCGTCATTAATGGCATTGATATACTTACCGACTCTAACTTTTTTTTGCTCAAGAAAAAACATATAAAAATCGTTTTCTGAAAATAGCGCCTTTACCGATACATCCTTACCAAGAATACGGTCATACAGTGGGAAAAAAGCTAGCTCAAGATTGTTTTGTATGACCTTCCAGTATATTTCTTGATAATGACTTTTTATTGAATCTGTGTAGCCAGCTATATACGCCTCAGCATATTTAATTAGCTTATCTTTTATTTCTTGTTCATTCACTAAAGTATTCGCTCTCTAGGCTTGCTACCAAATCAATAAAAGGCTGAAACTCTTGTGTTGAAGCATTATTCACAACCCACTCAGCTATTTCATTTTTATATAGTTCGTTTACTTCCTTACCATCTTTGCCGTCATAAATAACATCCTCGCCAAAGTTACTGATTAATCGTTCTACAATACTACTAACTAATAAGTTCTCTATACCATCTTTGATTGGATTGGCATCAACCCTCTCGATGGAGAGCTTTGCATGTATTCCATGCTTTTCTTTAGGCCTTTGCTGGTCGCAGTCAAAAACAAGCACCATTTTTTTCCCAGCATTTATTCTTGAACCCATGCGTGTTTTTAATACTTTCCAAACATTATCTAAACCACCATAACCATCACCGCTGGTAATAGAGCAGCTATCGCCTAACTTACTATTACTGCGCTTGATTACCTCTCTAATATAAATTTCGTCGCTCTCACCTTCAAATACAATTGAATGCTTTGCAGCATCCTCTACTTTATGAAGAATTACACTCTGGTTATCCTGTACGGTTATGCCAACGAATCCTTCTGACAGTATTTTTAGAGCTTTTGCTTTAGATGCCAACTCAATACCCGTACCAGATTCATCACGATATAAAACATAGACAGATTCATTTGGCGCCACCGCAACTGTACTTGCTGAATGAGTTACAATCATCACGGGGATATCATTATCAATACAAAAGACTTCGTTTACCGCAGAAATAAAACTAGTGCACATACTAGGATGAAGGGCGGCATCGACCTCATCCAGCAAAAGCAATTCAGGAAACTCAGAGTTAGTTCCTGCACTAAATATTGATAAAACTATGGAGAGAATTGTCTTTTCGCCCGACGATAGGTTCTCAGGATAAAGCTTAACAGTATCGCTTGTATGGTTTACAAAATAAAGTTCGTAGCGGCTCTCATCTGGGTCAAAGGAATCAAGCTCAAAATGTAGTTTGTACTTAAAATCTGGAAACTTTTCTAGCAGTGAGTTAATAAGCTCCCATGGTGGAGAGCCATAACTATCTACAAACTGTTCATCCGTAAGTACATCATATTTGCCTCCCTTTTTTTCGTTTTGCCATATATGCAACTCGTTCTTTTTATACCTGTATGCATATTCAAAAATCACAACTGCTAGCTGCTCAGGAATTACACCCTTACTAAAGACGCCCGCAATACTTGATTCACTTATATATTTGCTTCCATCAATATTCTGAAAGAATTCATCACCCTTTTCGTATATCTCCCTCACATAGCTAAAGCTATGATTATTTTTATGCTGCCGCAATAATTGATTTACTTTGCTTATATATTGAGTATATCTCCTCTTTAGTGAGCCAGCATGAATCATCCCTTCACTTATCTTATAAATTGTAGTGTGTTGTTCTTTTGCTATTTCCCTAAGTTTTTCTTGCTCAGTTTTGCCCAATACACTACCTTGCTGCTCGAGTTGAGACTGCATTGTGCTCAGAGAGTTAATTTTTTGACTCTTGTACGATTGATAGGCATTCCTATCAGCCATTTCCTTAGGCCTAGGCTTTGTGAAGTCACTTTGCGTGACCAAACTAATACGTGCAGGGTCGATACCGCTAACCGTAACACTTCCTTCTGCTATGGCTTCTAGTAAATGGGACTTGCCCACCCCGTTCTTACCAGTTAAAACAACTAGGTTCGGTAAAGTCTCAGAATTTAAGTGCTTTATGGACTTATATTCATCACTTTTAAGATTTAGCTGTATTTGTCTCCCTCTTAGCATATGGATATTATCCAATAGAAGGCGCTGGATTACAAGCCAGAAGACTACTGGCTCTTTTTGAGACTCCTTTTAGAGACTTACCCGTTGGGCACTTTTTGAAGGATAAAGTATATACTCCTTTAACCCCGTCGCCTGATTTATATTGTATTGGGCAACATACGCATCATCGTATTTTTCAGCATTCTTTCCTTTCAGCTCAAGTACCGCATCAACATTAGTATGTATTGTAGCTTGTTCTTTGTTTGAGAATATACCAATCCTGATGAAGTCTTCATCACCATATTCTGAATCTATTTGTTTGCCAACAGCTTTAATATCCTCTTCTGTTGGGTCTTGCTTTAATATAACAACAGATTTTACATTCCCATCTTCTGAAACAAGCTCATACAACACCTTCTCTTCTGCTTCTTGCTGTGCTTCATCAGAAACTTGCTCTTCACTACTTGTTGCTTGCGATATTTCACCAGACTCATCATCAGGTGGAGGTACGACCGCAAATGTTAATAAAATTATTATAATTATAGCTGTAGCTATTTTATGCTTTTTAATCCATGACAATATCCGATTCTTTATCTGTTTCATATAACTAATTATTGACCGAAAATAATAAAAAAGCAAGATATATCTGGTAAAAATAAATCTAGTATTTCTGTACTTTAAGTGAATGAAGTACTCCGTCTTATATCGAAAATTAGGTGAAAGAATTGAATTTCTAAGAAAACAAAATAATCTTACTCAGGAAGAGCTTGCTGAAAAAGCTGACCTTCATCGCTCATACTTTTGGGATATTGAGAATGGACGCAACATGTGTATCAAGACAGCAGCAGAGATAGCAAAGGCACTTAACGTGTCCTTGTCTGAACTCTTTGATTTTAAGTAGCCAGGTGACCAATAAGTATCCAAAGGGTGACCAAGTGACACATGAAGGCGTCATAATTTTTTTAGACTTTTTGCTTTAATCGATTCTCATCAATTAACAGATATGATGGGTGTACAAAGGTACGGTAAAAGGTGTGCGAAATATGCTGATATATAGTGGCTAACATAACAAACCTTTATAATGTTTATATGGATAACAAGCTGAGGAATAGTCTATGGTTGTTTGTACAGGAGTTGGAGAAACTCAGAATTTTAAAGAATTCTAATAATTTCAATATTAACTTTAACCACATGGAAATCTCTACTGGCTATCCCTTATGGCAACTCCTGGAAAAGCTGGTTAGTGACAATGTAGTAAAATCCACCCCCCTGCCCGCACTCTATGA
>JAUHZB010000007.1 GCA_030426125.1 bacterium | reverse complement strand
TCCAACCGTGGCCCAGCAAGCTTCCAAGGTTCAGGTGCCCAACTGGCCGTCATTGCCTATGATTCAATTTCTGGCTTCACTAGCTCTAATCTCAATGGTGGTGCTCCAAAAGGTCTAACCTTTGCAAACGATGAAGGAGATAGCGATGGCTATGGTGGTGGCTTCGGTGCCGCTGAATGTATTCCTGACTATGCCTCCGATGTAGGTGATCTTCCTGCCAGTGGTACTACTTCAATTAATCTATCTAACTTTGACTCTGCTGATTCTGGCAACAAACACTATGGTGGCTTAACTATGTCAGGATCTCTAAACAATGGCTTCAGGGCAAACATCTTCATTGATGGTGATCTCACTATTACTGACAATATTACCTATGCAACTACAAACTGGGGTTCTCTTGATGAGATCCCATCACTACACGTCTTTGTCTCCGGTAACATAAATATTAGAAGCAATGTAGAAACAATAACTGGTATGTTCGTAGCTCAACCAAAGAGCGGAGTCACAGGCAGTGGAGTAATTGATACTTGCTTCAATGGTACAAGCCCCTTGATGAACTCTTGTGGAACCAGACTAGTGGTCAATGGTTCACTAACAGCCAAAGAGGTTAAGTTCAGACGAGCCATTGGCTCTATACGAGATGAAAACAACCAAGATACACCTGGAAGCAGTGCAGCCGCTGAAGTATTTAGCCTTACCCCAGAACAGTGGATAGTTAGACCACAAAAGAAACCAGCTGAAACAGGCAAAACCCCTTACGACTTCATTACAGAGCTACCTCCATTGCTTTAGGGTGTGTATATCTCTGATAAATCCTAACAAAAAAGTACTTAACATTAGCATTACTGTGCTATAATTTATTCAATATGAGCGTACTGAGTGGGGTATCAGAATTTTTCGGATTAGACATCGGCACCACAGCCGTTCGTTTAGTGCAACTTCATAACAGTGGTAAAACCAAAGCCTTAGTTAAATACGCTTACGTTCCACTAGATAGCACTATTGCTATGAGTGACTCCCCAGGCGACTTGCAGAAACTAGCCCACGCTATTAATGAACTTATTAGCCAAGCTAACGTAGTTACCAAAAATGTAGCTGTTGGACTGCCTAGTCAGCGAGTATTTACTACAGTTGTAGATATAGACAAGCTCAGTGAAGGGGAGATTGCCAAGACCATTCAGTATCAGGCAGATTCATTGATCCCAACTCCTTTAGCAGAATCAAAGATTGACTGGGCTGTGCTTGGGGAATCACCCAAGGATAAGAACAAGGTAGAGGTACTACTAACTAGTGTTACCAATGAATTCGTCGAGAGTCGATTGGATATGCTGGAGTCAATTGGACTAAATGTTATTGCTTTTGAGCCAGATCATATGGCTTTGGCTAGGGCAGTTATTCCATTTAACACTACTGCTCCGCAGATGGTAGTAGATATTGGTAATCGATCAACTGATTTAGTAGTAAGTGTCAACGGCGCTCCACACCTCGCTAGGGCTATTCCAACCGGATCAGAAGCAATTATCCGCTCAGCAACTCAGACTCTGAACATTGACGAAAAACAAGCTACACAGTTCGTGAATAAGTTTGGGTTAAATAAAGATAAACTAGAAGGCCAGATATATAACGCTATTATCGGGACCATTGATATACTAGTTACTGAGATGGAAAAATCTATCAAATTCTTCCAGACTAAATATCCTGGGGTAAAGATTGAACGAATAATTATGACTGGTGGCGCTTCAGCTTTACCAGAATTCCCGCTATACGTAGCCAATAAGTTTGGTCTTAACGTAGAGATTGGTAATGCATGGCGAAATGTCTCCTTCCCAGCTAACCGGCAAAACGAACTGCTGGCTGCGTCTAACCACTTTGGTGTTGCGGCAGGACTAGCGGAGAGAGAAGAGTAATGATTCAGTTTAACTTACTACCAGATATTAAACTGCAATACATCAAGGCAAAGCGTATAAAACGGACAGTTATTGTCATTTCATTCTTAGTAGCTTCAATTTCTTTTGCGGTTTTCTTGTTCTTGTTCATTATTGTTCGCTTTGATCAGCCTGGACATATTAAAAGAGTTACCGAGGACATCCAAGAATCACAAGCTCAGCTTGAAAAGATTCCTGATCTAAATAAAGTGCTCACCATCCAGAATCAGCTAAATGAATTGCCAGGTCTGCATGACTCCAAGCCAGCTACAGGTAGATTGTTTACCTATATCACTCAAGTAACCCCAGCTGAAGTAAGTATTGGTAAAACCGATTTAGATTTTGAAGAGAACACTATAATCTTTGAAGGTGAGTCCAATGCTATTAGTAACATTAACCAATTTGTCGACACCTTGAAATTCACTAAGTACCAAAATACCTCTGAACCTCTAGATAGTGAACCACGACCATTTTCTGATGTCGTTCTAGCTCTAGAGGTCAGTGAAGGCGAGTCTTCAGTAAAATACACTATTGAATTAAAATTTGACCCCATAATTTTCGATAATAACCAGTCTATCAAGCTAGTTGTAGATAAGAATAAGACTACTACTAGATCCGAAACAGAGAAACCAGATGACGTGTTCCAGGCTTTGCCGGAACCAGAGGTACAGGCACAATAATGGCAAAGAAAATAATAAGCAAAAGACTACAAATAGATAAATCCCAGGCTACTATTGTCGGCTTTATTGCGGCAGCTGTGTTTGTGGCAGTCTTCTCAATAATTTCTTCCCGAGCTTTGTTCAGCCAGAGTTTGTATCAGACTAAGGTTAAGGAACAAAAAGAGTTAGCTAGAGACAATAATGAGCAGAACCTAGATACAGTCGGTGATCTAGTGCAGTCTTACCAAGAATTCGTTAATCTTTCACCGAATATGCTCGATGGAAACCCTGAGGGCAACGGTGAAAAAGATGGCGACAACGCTCGCTTAGTTCTAGACGCTCTTCCAAGTAAATATGATTTCCCAGCTATGACTTCCAGCATTGAGAAAATCGTTAAAGACAAAAAGTTGAACTTAGATGAAATTACCGGTGTTGACGACGAAGTTGCACAGAGCCAGATAACTGATAGTACTATTCAGGAGATGCCAGTTCAAATTGTAGTTAGTGGTTCAGTTGGCAACATTCAACGATTAGTGTCTACTCTAGAGCGGTCGATCCGACCATTCTCTATCGAGAAGATAGTACTTGAGGGTGGGGCAAATGACATGAAAGCTACAATAGATATGAAGACCTATTACCAACCAGAGAAGAAGCTAGAGATTAAAGAGGAGGAGGTAAAATAATATGAAGCAAAAAGATATAGCTGTATTTATTTTAGTTGCTTTTATTAGTGCCATTTTCTCGGTAGTTGCCTCTAACTATTTATTTACTCCTGACAGTGTTAAGAAACAAAAAGCCGAAGTAGTCGATCTAATTTCTGCCGATTTTGATACGCCTGAGCAAAACGATAAGTATTTCAATAGCAAAGCCAATAACCCAACGCAACTGATAAAAATTGGAGAAGACCCCAATACTGATCCTTTCAAGGACGTCAATAATTAGCCATAGAACGGAGTAGACCAAGTGAGCGTACTTTCTGCCACAACTCAAAAACAAGTCGAGGCTGATCTAATTGACCAAGGGCTGATAGACGATAAAAAGCTAGAAACAATCCACGCCAAAGCCGAAAAAGAAGCGATTCCGCTTTTTAGTTTACTGATTAGCGATGGCCATATTAGTGACGAAGATCTAACTCGAACCATAGCTAAGGTAAATAACATTCCCTATGTAAATCTTAGCGATGCTAAAGTTGACTCTGATGTTCTGCAACTTCTGCCTCAAGAAATAGCCGAACGTTATATGGCTGTGCCACTTGGCGAAATGCAACACCGTCTAGTGGTCGCCATGCTCGATGCTGACAATGTCCAAGCAGCTGACTTCTTGGCTAATAAGATAGGTCGGCCTTTAAAGGTGTATTCGGCTAGCGAAAATGGTATTCGGCGGATACTAAAACAGTATTCAGAACGCCTAGATAACCGCTTAGTTGGTGATCTTCAGGATACCTCAGATAAGCTTAGTGATGCTGATGCAGCTAAGAAAGCTGAGGCTAATAAAGATAAGAATGCTGTTCAGACCATAGTTCAAGATTCGCCGATCAGTAAGGCGCTGTCTACCATTATGGAATACGCTGCTAAGAACCGAGCTAGCGATATCCATATCGAACCGCTAGAGAAGATGCTTCGTATTCGAGCTCGGATTGATGGAGTGCTTAGGGAAATTATGCAGTTGCCAAAAAGTACGGAAGCACCACTGGTTTCTAGAATAAAGATTCTATCGAATCTAAAGATTGATGAACACCGCATTCCTCAGGATGGTGGCTTTGCCATAATGGTCGACAACCATGCTATTGACTTACGTATCTCTATTAGCCCAGTCGTCTGGGGTGAGCAGGTAGTAATTAGGCTACTGGATAAAAGTGGTACCAGCCTTAAGTTAGAAGATATGGGCTATCACGGTCAGGCGCTGAGAACTATACGAGAGGGATTAAAACAGACCAACGGAATGATCCTCACCAGTGGTCCAACCGGTTCGGGTAAGTCGACATCGCTGTATGCTTTGCTTCAGGAAATCAAGGATGACACTGTAAACATTGTTACTCTCGAAGACCCGGTTGAGTATAAGATGGCTGGCATTAATCAGATTCAGGTTAATCCTGAGGTCGGTCTAACTTTTGCCAACGGCCTGCGCTCTATTTTGCGTCAGGACCCTAACATCGTGATGGTTGGAGAGATTCGTGATAAAGAGACGGCCCAGTTAGCGGTCCAGGCCGCTTTAACGGGGCACTTAGTGTTTAGTACCCTGCATACCAACTCAGCGGCTGGAATTCTTCCTCGGTTATTAGATATGGGCATTGAACCCTTCTTAATAGCCAGTACGGTACACACTGTGATTGGACAGAGATTGGTGCGACGAACAAGCGATGAAAAGACTTCTTACCAATCTACTCCTACTGAAACCACTGCAATTAACGCTACGCTTGGTAAGTTGTTACCGGGGTCAGAAGCGGAGAGAGCTAAAGCTAAAGATAATCTTGGGTATGATAACTTGCCACTTAGGGGTCAAAAAGCTTATACTTTATTTAAGGGCAATGATGCTCCCGAAACACCCGGTGGGTATAAAGGTAGAATGGGGCTATACGAAGTATTCGGCATTAGTGAAACCATTCAGAACTTAATACTTAAACGTTCAACTAGTGCGGAAATACAGAAGCAAGCAATAGCTGAAGGTATGATAACCATGCGAGAAGATGGATACTTAAAAGCACTAACCGGACAAACTACACTAGCTGAAGTTAACAGGGTGGCAGCAGCCGATAACACATAAGGGGTATTAAACAGGGCACAATATGCAACCAAGAATAGAAATCCTACTAGAAGAAGTAATTAAAAAGAAGGCCTCTGACCTTCACTTGCAAGTTAGCTTACCACCAATGTTGCGTATTGACGGTGCATTGACGCCAGTTACTGGAACTGATCCTCTAACAGAGGAAACTATCGAAGCTCTAATATTTGCGATACTCGATGAAGATCAGAAGCAGATTCTGCTTAAAGATAAAGAATTCGACTTTTCGTTTGCCTTTGGCGACTTAGGACGATTTAGGGTAAATGCTTTCCACGAGCGGGGAAACCTAGCAGCAGCCCTAAGGTTAATCCCAAACGAGATACTCAGCATTGAGCAACTTGGTTTACCGGCAGTGGTTAACAAATTCGCTGATTACCCTAGAGGCCTAGTGCTAGTCACTGGTCCTACTGGCTCTGGTAAGTCTACTTCACTAGCCGCTCTGATAAACAAAATTAACCATGAACGGGCTACGCACATCGTAACCATCGAGGATCCGATTGAGTTTACTCATAAATCCATTAAGTCAGTTATAGTCCAGCGTGAAGTTCACTACGATACCTATTCCTTCTCAGCAGCACTTCGCTCTAGCTTGCGTCAAGACCCGGATGTGGTGCTAATTGGTGAGATGCGTGACCTAGAAACTATCAGCTCCGCTATTACAATTGCAGAAACTGGTCACTTAGTGTTTGCGACACTACACACTAACAGTGCAGCCCAGAGTATCGATCGTATGATTGACGTTTTCCCGCCACACCAGCAACCACAGATTCGTTCTCAGTTAGCTAACATCTTGATGTCTATTGTTTCTCAGCGTCTGATACCATCAATCGGAGGTGGTCGGGTGGCTTCAGCTGAAATCCTAGTAGCTACACCAGCAGTACGAAACATCATCCGTGAAGGGAAGAGTCACCAGCTAGAAGCCGTTATCCAGACAGGTGCTGAATTTGGTATGCAATCTATGGATAAGACCTTAGTTGGCTTGATTCATAATGGAACAATTACCTATGAAGAAGCTAGAAACTACGCCGTAGATATAGATGAACTAGATAGGTTAATGAGAAGCTAGTATGTTAACTTTTGACTTTACCGCTAGAAACAGTCAGACCGGAGAGAAGGTTCACTCTGAAGTGTCAGCTGACTCTGAACAAGCAGCTGCTAAGCTTATCCGTCAGCAAGGAATGTCACCACTTAGCATCAAGCTTAAAGATAGCGAAAGTGGAATTTTTAGTAAGTTTACAAATAGGATAAAGACTTCCGACAAAGTTCTTTTCTCTAGACAGCTTTCTACCCTTATTAACGCTGGTTTACCGCTGGTTCAAAGTCTTAGAAATGTTGCTCAGCAAACTGAGAATAAGCCGCTGAAGTCAATAATTAATCAGGTGATAGCCGATGTAGAAGGTGGTTCATCTTTGTCTAAGGCGATGGGTAGCCACCCTAAGGCTTTCAATAGTGTCTTTATTAGCATGGTGGCTGCGGGTGAAGTATCTGGAACCCTAGATAAGTCCTTGCAAAGATTAGCCGATCAGCAAGAAAAGGATGCCGAGATAATCAGCAAGGTTAGGGGAGCTTTAGTATATCCGGCAGTAGTAATACTGGTGATGTTCGCTGTTGTTGGCTTCATGATAGTCCAGGTGCTACCGCAAGTTGAAGTTCTCTACGAAGACCTTCCTGGAGCAACTTTGCCGTTTGTAACAGTGGCACTACTTGCTTTGTCTCACTTCATAATAGATTACTGGTATATAGTGATAGTTTTAACGGTAATAGCCGCTGTTTTCTTCGGCCGGTGGGTTAGAACCCCGGGTGGAAGAGCGACAATTGATCGCATGAAGATGAAAGCTTGGCCAGTCGGACCACTCTTTATGAAATTGTATATGGCCAGATTTGCTAGGACTGGAACTACTCTGGTTGGTAGTGGAGTTCCGCTACTTCAGATGCTAAAGATTACTGGTGATGCAATCAACAACGTTCACGTTGAAGCAGCACTAGCCAAGGCTTCTGAAAAAGTAAAGGGTGGTAAGGCCTTGTCAGAATCTCTGCAGGGTGATCCTAACTTCTTGCCGCTAGTACCAAATATGCTTCAGATTGGTGAACAATCTGGTGCGATTGAGGCCATGCTAGAGAAAATTGCAAGTTACTACGAAAAAGAGGTTGATCAACAGATTAGAACCATCTCTAGTATTATTGAACCATTACTGATGGTAATTATTGGAATCTTCGCTTTTATTATTGTTGCTGCTGTATTGCTACCTATCTACGGCTTAGCCGGCCAAAACTTAGCTGGCTAGAGGTAGTAAGGGTATAAAAAAGCTTGCAATATATAAGCAGTAGATATATATTAAGACTATCAATAAACGTAACCATAATGTAGGGGGCATACATAAATGCTACAAAAACTAAAAAAACAAGAGTCAGGCTTCACCATTATTGAAGTTTTGATTGTACTAGCTATAGCAGGATTAATAATGTTAATCGTATTCTTAGCAGTTCCAGCACTGCAGAGGAATAGTAGGAACAGAGGACGTGAGAACGATGCGTCACTATTAGCTGCTGCAGTTAATGACTGTGTTACAAATAAGAATGGAAGCACTACAAATTGCAGAACATTAGATGAAAATAACGTATCTTATGATACTGATAAATCAAATGAGTTGACTACTGATCCAGCTTACGGTTCGCTTAATTCAGCTAGTGAGTTACAGGCTCGATGGCAATTTAATCAAACTTGTGTAGATGGTGCACCGAGCTCAAGTACCCGAGACAGAGATTTTGCAGTCGTATTCAAGGTAGAAACAGCTCAGGGAGAAGCAACCCGCTGTATAACTACGTAATATATTAAGTAAGACACTTACTATATTGTTTAAACAGCCCCAAAAGGGGCTGTTTTTTATGCTAAACTAAGCAAATGATAATACTTATTCTTATCTTGCTTGGACTTTGTCTTGGTAGCTTTGTAAATGCTTTCGTTTATCGTCTGTATGAGCAGGATAAACATAGTTACGGTCTAGATATAAAATCTAAAAAGAATACTACGGGTCAGAGTAAGGTTAAGGGTAAGGTAAATCTATCTATCATAAATGGCCGCTCAATCTGTATTAACTGTAAGCACCAGCTTTCCGCTCTTGATCTGGTCCCACTATTTAGCTGGCTTTCTCTGGGTGGTAAGTGTCGGTACTGCAAGAAGGCAATCTCATGGCAGTATCCGCTAGTGGAGCTAGCTACAGCCGCTTTATTTGTATTTTCTTATGTGTATTGGCCAGTGGGCATAGTTGGCGTTGAGCAAGTAGTACTATTTGCATTTTGGTTGGTGTATTTAGTGGGTTTTATGGCACTTATTATCTTTGATCTAAGATGGTTGTTACTTCCAAATAAGATTGTCTATAGTTTGCTTGCTGTATTTGGTTTGCAGATGCTTTATCAGGCGCTAAGCGGTGAACTTAGTCTTAGAGGGCTCTTGAGTATTATTATTGGCTCCTTAACTATTAGTGGCTTGTTTTGGCTATTATTCCAGCTTTCTTCGGGTAAGTGGATTGGCGGAGGGGACGTAAAGCTGGCAATTTTGCTTGGAGCTTTGGCTGGAGGAGTAGTGGAAGCCTTTCTATTATTATTTATTGCCTCTTTCTTGGGTTCTATGATTGGTGGAGGAGTGCTATTGTTATCTAAAAAGTTTAATTTAAAGAAGCAACTACCATTTGGACCATATTTAATAGCCGCTACAGTGATTGTTGTTTTGTTTGGTGGTAGTATGATTGATTGGTACAAGAATCTATTTATCTTATAGTTTTTATTGCAAATTATAGATAACCCTTATGCTATAATTAAGATCATGAAGCGTGGGTCTACTCCCAAAGGGTTTACTATTGTCGAAACATTAATTTTTTTGGCAGTTTCGAGTGTCATTTTGGTCAGTGCATTAGTTTTAGTTGGCGGCTCACAGAGTAAGACGCAGTTTAATACTGCCATGAATGACGTCAGTGAGCAGATAACTAAGGTGATAAACAATGTGGCTAATGGATATTATCCTAGCCAAGACGAAGGGTGTAGAGTTGCTCCTAGTGGTGATAAGCTAGAATTTATAGGTACTTCAGAATTGGGCGAATCCGTAAATTGTGTGTACTTGGGTAGAGTAATACAATTTAGCAACCAGGATAATTTCAGAGTTTACAGTGTTGCTGGAGCTAGGAAGTCTGCTGGAGTCTTGAATACTAATATGGCAGACTCGAAAGCTACTGTACTGAATGGTTTTGAAGAAATACAGCTAAAAAACGGTATAAAAATTGAGAGTATAACCTCAATTGGGGAAACCACACCAAACTACAACTCCATTGGATTTTTTACTTCACTTGGCGACACTGAGCCCGATGGTGATGGCGGTACTAGGTTGGCTTCAGGGGGGCTTAGTACTAATTACATAGCAATAACTAATGGTATGTTGAGTGATGAAAACAGAACTCCTGGTTACATTGGGGGTGACTTTAGGAATGAGTATGATGCTAATAAAAACCCTCAAAAAGGGGTTAGGATATGTTTTAGGAGTGGCACAACGGATCAGTTTGGGATTATTGACATTGGTGGTGAAAATCGGTCAGCTACCATTTCTACAACCGTGCAAGGGAGTTGTTCATAATGATTGTAAATTTCAAACGATTGTCGCAACGCGGGGATACTATAGTTGAGGTTCTAATAGCTATTGCGATTGTTGGCTCTGTTCTTACTGGCGCATTTGCTATTAGTAATAGATCTTTGCAGCAGGTTCAAATGGCTCAGGAACAAACTGAAGCTCAGAAACTAGCTAGTTCCTCAGTTGAGAAACTTGATGGATTTGTTAAAGATAACCCGAAGTATTTAACCGAGGCAAATCCTAGTCCTTCAAAATTTTGCATAGGTTTGGATGCAGATAATAAGTATGTCCCTTTGAACGCATCAACACCGGATACCTGTAAACTAGGCCGTTACCTAACAGAAATTAACAAAGAAGAGGATAATAATTTTACAGTTAAAGTAACTTGGGATGGCTTAAATGGGAATGAGCAAAATTCTACCTTTACCTATAGAGTTAAGACACCGGAGGAAACTCCATAATGTTTTTTAGGAGGATTCACACAAAGGAGCAATCTGGATTTACTATAGTAGAGTTGATGATAGCAACCACCGTATTCTCAGTGATACTACTGCTTTGCACCTACGGACTTATTCAGATAGGGCGAAACTACTACAAAGGTTCAATAGTTTCTCGGACTCAGAATGTAACTAGAGCCGTTCTTGATGATATTACTCAGTCAATTACCTATGGAGCTAGTGCGCCTAGTCCGGAAGCAATATCTTTTACTCCTGGAGACACCAGCGAAGTTTGTATTGGCAATAAGAAGTATGTAGTGAAGGATCAGGAGTTTTCAGTTTCTAGATCCACTGGAGATTGTAACTCTGTAACTGGACATACCACCCAGGAACAAAACCTGATAGCAGAAAACATGCATGTTAGAGAGTTTTCAATTGTTCAGCAGACAGATTCCGCTTATACTGTTAATATAAAGGTGTCTTTCGGTGAAACTGATCTGTATGATGAAGCAACAGGCTTTTGTAAGGGGGGACGGGACAGTCAGTTCTGTGCAACCTCTGGATTAACAGAAACCGTAAAGCGAAGGTTAAAGTAGGGGGAAACAGTGAGTAGTTTTAAACAAACACAGAATAATGAACAGGGACTAGTAGCTATTATTGTAACCCTTATTATTATGTTGATACTTTCACTTATTGTCACTGGGTTTGCTCAATTGGCTAGAAGAGAACAGCGTGAAGCATTAGATAGGCAGTTGGCCTCTCAAGCTCTCTACGCTGCTGAGTCAGGTATTAATTATGCTGAAGACCTAATTGCTGGTGGTGATCTTGATCCTTATGATGATTGTAGTGGTTTAAAGGATGAAATTTCTGCTATTGGCAATGAAAATGAACGACCAACTTGTATCCTTATTGATCACGGTCTACCGGAACTGAAGTACGAAAATGTACAAACTACTTCTTCAGAGGTAGTACCAATCGAAGAAGAGGGTGATGACCTTGGCAGTTTAACTATTAGCTGGCAGAATACAGACGGAGATAATAACCCAACCGGTATAGGTTGTGGTCCTCTAGGGAATGTCTTTAGTGATGTTAGTGACTGGGGCGATAAGGTTGGGGTACTAAGAGTTGATTTAGTGCCTGTAGACACTCTAAGCCTAGATGATATGCGAGATAATATGTTCACAGCTTTCTTGGTACCCTCAAGCTGTGATAATGCAGTGGTATCACTTGGCGCCGCTCAAGGTCCCACCAACCAGGGATTAAAGGTAGCAGCCAATTGTGGTTCCGGATCATCAAAACGGGAATGCGCTGTACAGATTAATGGCTTTGCAAACCCAACAGGTAAGTATTACTTAAGAATGAAAGCTATATATAACGTCGCTGATGTTGTAATCTGCCCAAGTGATGGCTACGGATGCAATCCAAACAAGTCTTTGATAGGTGCTCAAGCTGAGATAGATGTTACTGCTAAAGCGGCTGACGTCTTGAAGAGAGTCCAGGTAAGAGTCGGTACCGATCCATTTGCAAGTGGTAGCGAGACTATACCAGAATATACCTTAGATAGCGCCGAAACCATCTGTAAGTTACTAGAGGTTACACCAACTTCTGACGAGAGTGACGGCTGTTAATATATTAATAATTAGCGGCGAGGTTTAGTGAAGTGTTACTAAGTAGAGCCAAAACCGACTTTCTAGAATACCTTGAAGTTGAGCAGAATCGTTCACAGCGGACAATTGCTAATTATGACCACTACATTACTCGGTTAATAGATTTTGCTGGAGATATTAAGGTAGCCGACATAGACAGTGATCTAATCCGTAAATGGCGCTTGTGGCTGAATCGTTTAGGTACTAATGTATCTGATGAGCTACAGAAAACCACTCAGAACTACCATCTTATTGCACTACGTAGTTTTTTAAAATTCTGTTCCAAGCGAGATATTCCAGCCCTTAACCCAACCAAGGTGGAACTAGCTAAGACTGTACGCAAACAGGTTACTTTTCTAACCCCGGAAGAATTGAAGCGTTTGTTTTCTCAGCCTGATACCAGCACTGAAGCTGGCCTACGTGATCGGGCTATTCTGGAGCTGCTATTTAGTAGTGGGCTTCGTGTCTCAGAACTGGTTGGTTTAGATAAAGGCCATATTAATATTAAACGCAGAGAATTTATGATTAGAGGAAAAGGTCAAAAGGATCGACCCATATTTATTAGCTCTGAAGCGGCAGATTGGCTGAAAAGATATCTTGAAATGCGCTCTGACAATGCTCCGCCTTTGTTTATTAGGTATAGCGGCAGTAAGCAGTCAGACAACAGCGGTAATTTCCATAGATTAACTGCTCGAAGCGTTCAGCGCCTAGTCGCTCGTTATGCTACTCTAGCAGGAATAACAAAAAAAGTATCACCGCATTCACTCAGACATAGTTTTGCTACAGACTTACTGATGAACGGGGCAGATCTAAGAAGCGTTCAGGAGATGCTAGGGCACAGTAACATTGCTACTACTCAGATATACACCCACGTCACTAACCCGCACTTAAAGGCGGTTCATGAAAAGTTCCACGGCGAAAAGAAAAAATAGTTAGTTTTTACTTAAGTATTATCTTATTCTACCCCAGTTGTGGTAGACTAATAAGAAGTTAATTTGAAAATTAAGGAGTAGATTAATGGAACGAACTTTAGTAATTTTAAAGCCTGATGCTGTTAAGCGCGGACTGATAGGTGAGATACTTATGCGCTTTGAAAAGGCAGGGCTTAAGGTTGTTGGCGCTAAGATGTTAAAGCCGGATTATGACGAGTTTTATCACCACTACGAGACTATTAGTAAGATGGTTTCACGCCGTGGTCAGGAAGCTTTTGATGTAACTCTAGAAATGATGCAAGAAGGCCCAGTGCTAGCCTTTGTCTTAGAAGGCCTAGGGGCTGTCAGTTTAGTTCGAAAAATGGTTGGTGACACAGAACCACAAAAGGCACTTCCTGGAACTATCAGAGGTGATTATGCTCACATGAGCTTTACGCATGCTAATGCTGAAGGGATTGGCGTGCCAAATATTATTCACGCTTCAGGAGATCCTGAGGAAGCTAAACAAGAAGTATCACACTGGTTCTCTCAGAATGAGCTATTCGACTACCAAACAACTCACGAAGTATACACTCAACCAAAGAAACGAAAGAAAAGTAAGAAATAAATCAATTTAAGCTGGTGATCCGGGAGGGATTCGAACCCCCGACGCCCGCCTTAGGACGGCGGCGCTCTATCCAGCTGAGCTACCGGACCAGGCTAACAGATAGTATACCCTGTAATGGCCAGACAATCTATGGACTACTTCTAAAAAAAGCATTACCCTATATGTATGTCCGAAAAGAAGGCAGAACATCAAAAAGTATTCGATGATCAGTACGACGACGAAGAAGTGCTGTATATCTTTCGAAAACATCCGATAGTAATGCGAAAAGCTTTAGTTTTTGCTTGTCTTGGGCCCTTAATCGGGGTTATTCCAGCAGCTGTTAAGCCTTCGCTTGGTTTTGGCTATTTCTTTGGCGGGTTAGGATTGGGATTTGTATTGGCTTTTCTAATAATGCTACCGGCTTGGATTGCTTGGTACTACAGCATTTTTATTGTTACCGACCAGAGGTTACTGCAAATTACCCAGAGAGGGCTGTTTAGTCGTAGCGTGGTAGATATTGGCTTATCTAAGATACAATCTACTAATTATGAGATAAAAGGAATACAGGCAACTTTACTAGGATTTGGTACAATAGTAGTACAGACTTACATGGGTGATATGGTTGTTCATGAGGTCTATCATCCAGAGAAAGTTATAAGGAATATATCAACAATATTGAAAGACCAAGGAATAGTCGCTGAATTATTAGATCCATCAGAAATAGCAGATAAATAAGTGAATTTAGATGAAAAAATATTATAAAAAAGTTAAAGACAAATACAATAAGAAACCTAAAACAGAAGAGGAGTATAACAGTCAGACTCCTAATATTACCAATAAGACGGTTTCCGAACACCGAGAAGAAGTACTCTCTAGTGCTAGAAAGTATATTTATCCTTTACAGCACTCCAAGCACAAGATAGTTCTTATAACTACCAGCCTGTTTATTCTATCTATCCTAGTGTTCTTTAGCTATACTATGATATCGCTTTATAAACTAAAGTCATACTCTTCTTTCCTGTACGGTGTTTCCAAGGTGCTTCCACTTCCAGTAGCAAAAGCTGGTTCAGATTTTGTGGCCTATGAGAATTACCTTTTTGAATTAAAGCACTATATCCATTATTACGAGAATCAGCAGAAACTAGATTTTAAGGTTGAATCAGGTCAGCAACAGCTAGCTGAATTTAAGAAACGAGCGCTAGATAAAGTAGTAAATGATGCCTATATTAAGCGACTAGCTAAAGAGAATAATGTAACTGTAAGCAACCAAGAAGTAGAAGCTGAGATAGAGGTAGTACGTGATCAAAATAGACTTGGTGGAAGTGATAAAGTGTTTGAAGACGTGTTAAAAGAGTATTGGGGATGGTCAGTAGACGATTTCAAACGAAGCCTAAGGCAACAGCTACTAGCCCAAAAACTATTACCAGTACTTGATCCTTCGGTTCAAGAGCAAGCAGATAAAGCCAAGCAGGAATTAGACAATGGTGCTAAGTTCGCTGATGTTGCCAAGAAATACTCTAACGATGCCTCTACTAAGAATAACGGCGGGGAATATGGCTATGCCATAGATAAGTCTAACCGAGATATTTCAGCTAAAACTACTTCAGCTCTATTTGAGCTTAAAAAAGGCGAAGTCTCTGATGTCATTAATGCTGGTTATAGTCTAGAGATTGTGAAGAATATTCAACCGGAAGGCGACAAGATTAAAGCAGCTCATATTGCCTTTAACTATAAAGACATTAATAGCTACTTAAACGACTATAAAGACAAAAACAAAACAACTTTGTATATTCATCTTCAATAACTGGTCTTTACTAATAATCAGGCTAGCTACTATTTGTCGTCTTTGTAGATAATAAAGTGCTCAGTTGCTAAAAGTTTATCTCCACTAGCTAGTATTGCTTTTGGGTTTTGTGAGGCGTGAGCTAAGATTGCACGTTTTTTAATATCTAGAACTGATGAGACATCTAGGGAAATATCTATTTCGTCTTCATCGCAGCCACAAGGGCAGTACACAAAATAGGTTTTGTCAGATTTGGGCCTCTGTTCCTTAGACAAGCAAAAGTAGTGTAACTGGGCTTTTGCTATGCTGGGCACTAGTTTATCCAAGTGTTGGTATAGATAGGTGGTTATCATGGACATGGCAATGTGATCGAGGTGTCCAGTAATGCCAGTTCGATCAAAAGTTATGAAAGTGACCTCACCGGGCTCAGATCCTACTATTTCCTTTACTTGCGCAACTAATTTACTCAACACCTTTTGGTACATATTGTTAGATAAACTGCCGTCAGCAAAGCCTAGCTCATAGTGCCCACTAAGCTGTAATATCTTCGATGCTTTGTTGAGTTCCTCTTTTCGAACTTGAACAATATTTTTATCTTCGCCACCAAGAACTCCGTCAGTTGCAGTAATTACGTAGGTAGGAATACCTTGTTTTTTATATAGTGCTAGACTTCCGCCAGTCCCAAAGCTCTCATCATCGGGGTGGGCAAATATGCCGATTACTATCTTATTCATATTATTTTCTTTCTATAGTTATTATATAACATATACGTTTGTCTAACTAGCCTGCATATGTGATTAGTGCAGTAACTTGAGTGGTCATGAAAGAGGTTTCTTGAATTATTTCTACTTCCAGATATAGTAGCCGGGTTAACTACTTTTCTATAAATACTATAATTAAGATTATTTCACGGTATCTACATGTAGATAATTAAGTATAGAATAATCAACGTCATCACAGTTTCTAGGTTGACAAATTTTACTATTATTAGGACAATCCAGTTAAATTGTTTTCGGTTGCATCGGTTAAATTATTTTTCATTCTTAATTATGTAACAAAAAGTCTCCCAAGATGAGAGACTTTAATATGCTTACGCTTGGCGGGCCGTGACAGAGGCTATGTGGAATTATTTCGCACCAAGCTCGCCAAGTGCACTTACTACGATTGGGTCATCTTCATTCACGACAACATAGTTATCTAGTTCGAAAGGAGGAGTGTTCACTACAGCAAGTACCAGATCTTTGTTAGGCAGAGTAACGTGCATGGTGTCTGGGGGCGTAACAATGACCGTACCTGGTTGTAAATCTTGAACTTGGGTGCCCACGGCGATTTTGCCGACACCCTCTAGCACAAAATAAATTTCAGTCTCTCCATTAATATGTTTATGAGGCTCAGAAACGTCTAAGCTACGCATATCGGCAATTGCAAAGCTTTCGTCTGGTCTATCAATAGGGTTGGACACCTCATAGACTAACCCGCAACCACCAACTTTCGGCTCTATACCTTCAACTAGCTTTTCCCAGTGCGGCGCACTATCAAGGTATCCTTGCCACGCCCCAACAACTTCATTCATGTTTGACATAGTCATATAGTATCAAAAAACCACCTAAATGGTGGTCTAGTTCTAATACCCGGTTTGCCCTCCGTACAGATAACAGGGGTCAAACGCTGGCGGGCCGTTACTTTAGAGATGTGGAATTATTTTTCTGAAAAAAGGGGACGTTAATTGAAATTTATGCTTAAAACTGGTATAATAATATTATAGTAAAAAGATTTAGATTATGATTGAGACTTTGAGAAACCATGGCGAACTTGCCATAGTTGATTACACTCCAGAAATTCTGAGAACTGACGAATTGCTTGTGGTGCCAACCGCAACCTTTTCACCTGTAAACGAGTATGGGCAGGACAGAGTTAAGATGCTTGGAGATGAGTTGGGTATGCAAGTTGTAACATACGATCATCCAGGCACTGGTGATAGCTATGCTGCACCTAGCGGCATGCAATCTTATGCTGATTTAACACCAAGCATATGGCAGAGCTTAGAGGAAAAATATGGAGTTTCTGAACGGCCTAGTGTTCATATTGCCGGCTTCTCTGGCGGAGCATACTCAGCCGCATTTCTTGCAGAGGGGTCACCAGAAGGGGTCGATATAGCAACTCTGACTATGTTTGAGCCTATGACTAAGCATTGGTCCAATCGTCTTATTGCTGTACCATATCACTTCTATAATACTTTTACTCGCTACAAAGAAGACCATTCTCAAGTATTTTCTCCGTATGAGGCTACTCCGTCAGAAAACTATTCACCCGCAAAATACATGATAGATGTGATCCTTAATCGGGGTACATTGCACTGGCACGATATGACAACTACAGACCCTCAAAAAGCTATAGTTGGGTCATTACTCAAGCATCCTGATATGGTGGCGACAGTATATTTTGCTGGCGATAGTCATTTGGGTAATCCAGTTTCAATCCAAGCTCTAGAAACGCTCGCAGAAAACGCTGGCGTAGATGGTAGGCTCGGTCTACAAATGCATAATGGTGAGGGGACTATGGCTAACCATCGATATTACGAAAACCCTGAACTTATGGCCAGGTTAGTTGCTTCGCAGATACTGGATGACTATGATTTTAACCCAGAAGATTAGCGGCTTTTCTTTAGGCTACTTATTATAAAAAAACCACTTTAACGGTGGTCTAGTTCTAATATCCGGTTTGCCCTATATGAAAATAACAGGGTTCAAAATACTGGCGGGCCTTAACTTTAGCTATCTGGAACTACTTTTCTCGAAAAGCAGAGGTTGACACTGTCATTACGTCACAGTCATCCTTGCTGTTTTGACCCACGACTACAAAGCCTAACTTTTCGTAGACGTGTTTTGCTATGGTGTTTTCTTTACGAACTTGTAGTACAACCTCAGGAACGTTTTGTTCTTGTGCATGCCCGAGCAGTGAGACTAAGAGTTTTGTGCCAAGCCCCCGTTCCTGATTGGCTTGATCTATGCCAATGAATACCGTGATTGGCGGATAGCCATTCCACCCAAGTTTGCGATACCAGGCCGCACCGACAGAGTTAACTCCATCTGTTGCAATTAATCCAAAGTCGCTCTCACGACCCCATCCTTGATTATTATCTGGGAACCAGTCAGTTTGCCTTGTTTCTTGAAGGGTTGGCGTACCCTCTGGGAGGCTTCCATTTATAGCGAATGCGGCCAAGTATCCCATTTCTTCCAGAAAAGGTTCATCTTCGACTGTAACTGGGCGAAAGGTAACTAGTTCAATCCCTTGTGACATAAAACAAAAAATACCATAAAAATGGTATTTTGTCTATGCTGGCGGGCCGTGACAGAGGCTATGTGGAACTATTTTGCTCAGACTCAAGTTGAGCCAGGTAGTCCTTATACGTATCACCAAGGTGTCTGACCAGCCCTCTCGCAATTCTGAGGTTGCCTTCAGCTGTTTCGCTATCTTCTGGTATGAGTGTCTTTAACACCGTACCATCCTCAGCCGCACGCCATTCATCAGTATAGTCCGCTCTATACTGAAGTGCATGACTAGCATCAAAATATCCAGAAGTAAACTCGCGATCACTAGGCTTAAACGCACTTATAACGTATCTATAATTAAACAAAAAGCCGTCTCCAGCAAAACCGCCTAACTCATCACCAAAAAATTGTTTTCTTAGGGGAGGGTATCCAGGGTTCGCCTCTTTGGAGTCTATGTCAACCTCCTTTTCAATTGTCTCAATATCAAACCCAGCTTCTAAAACAATAGGTACAACGTGGCTAAGATCATCGGGAGTATTTTCTTCACTAATAAACAACTTGCCACCAGGCTTCAGTACACGTGCAACTTCTCCAAGAGCTGGACCTAGCGACCAGCACTGAGAAACCCATAGCTTCGGGGTATCCAAGAATTGACCAAAACAGTTGCGCATTACAACTGCGCCAAACGCGCTATCTATATATGGTAGTGCAGCCCAGTGTGCCTCAGTTGGTCTTATTTGATCTAGATGGTCTGGACTACCAATGCTGTTGATTTTTTGTGGTATATCCGTACCAAAATAAACCGTGTCGGGATATTCAAATACTTCTCCACCTGACAGTACTGCGCTTCTTCCAGAATAGCCGTAGCCAACTTCAAGTATGTTGTTTGCCATAAAATAAATAATACCACAAAAGTGTTATTTGTCTATGCTGGCGGGCCGTGACAGAGGCTATGTGGAATTATTGTTCAAGTTTAGATATTGCATCAAGTATCCAAGGTGCTCGCAATTTATTCTCTTTACCGAGTGCTTGAACTTCGGCATAGGTGAACCACTTTGCATCAAGTATTTCATCTTCTTGTACATGTAAATCACCTCCCGTTATATCAGCTGAAAAGATGTGCATTACGGGTTTAGGTATGCCTTCGTGATAAAGACCTATTTTACCGCCTAGTTTAATGTTAAGCCCAGTCTCTTCTTTAACTTCACGTACGGCTGCTTGTTCAATAGCCTCACCTTTATCAACATGGCCAGCGGGTACGTTCCACAGGCCATATACCTTAGCTTGCTTCTCTTGGACTAATAAGTATTTACCATCTTCCTTAAGAACACAGCCTGCCACTACGCCGACCCACTCTACGGATTTTTGCCATTCTTCTTGTGTCATTTTTGCCATGTACCAATGATAGCAAAAAGAAGCCTTGATGGCTTCCTTCCATATTGCTTATGCTTGGCGGGCCCGACCGGATTCGAACCGGCGATCTCCTCCGTGACAGGGAGGCGTGTTAGGCCAGCTACACCACGGGCCCATATTCCGTGATTCTGGCTTCTGACAGATCAAATAATAGCAATATAAGGGGTAAAAAGCAACTTAAATAGTAGGTTTATTATTGATGTTGCTACAATATGTGTATTGCTACACTGCCGATGTAGCTCAGTTGGCTAGAGCACCGCTTTCGTAAAGCGGGGGTCGCGGGTTCGATTCCCACCATCGGCTCCATGAAATACTCAGTTTTTCTCTGGTTAGTTCGACTTAAAAAGTGTAAAATAGAAAAAATGCATATACCAAAAAACTATTTTAGCGACCGAACAATACTACTGTTTTTAACGATTAATTCTTTCCTTACAATCTTAGGTAGTAGCTTAATATTGTGGAGGCTAAGTGCTGGGCAGAGCAGTAACTTTATAGTTACTTATCGAGCAAACTTAGGTATTAGTGCATATTATGGTGGCCAGGCGTTAGATATCTTGGCTTTCATTGCTTTTCTGGTAATTGTGCTACTAGCAAATACTTTAATGAGCATGAAGGTATATTCACATCATCGTAGTTACGCAATTATTGTCCTAGGTCTCGGTAGTTTACTAGGTCTGTTGGCAACTATTGTTAGTAATGCTTTATTAGTTCTGAGGTAGTATTTTATGAAAGTACCTGACATTGAGATTCCCTATGAGAAGGATAGAAGTATTGGCTATCGGGTATTTGAAATCCTTCCAGGACTGCTTAGCTGGTCGATTCTAATACTGCCATTTGTACTGAGTATTTTTAATCCTCGATTAACCGTCTTTTTCATTATTAGCTATATGCTACTGTGGTTTGCTAAATCTTTAGGCATGAGTGTTCGGGCTATCCAGGGTTGGCGAATGATGGACAAACAAAAGAAGCTAGATTGGCCTAGTTTACTACGTGAAGTTCAGCTTGAGGAGCAGATAGATAAGCAACTAGCTAGACCTGACTGGCACCTCTCGAATTTGAAACTATTAAAAGAAAAGCCAAGAAAAGTAAAGCCAGATGACGTTACGCATGTTGTTATGATTGCAACTTACAAAGAGGCTAGGGAAGTATTGGTGCCGACCATTGAGTCAGTATTAGCATCAAATTATGATCTTAATCGGGTGATTTTAGTTATTGCTCACGAACAGAGAGGCGGAGCTGAAGTTAAGAAGAGGGTAGATGGCCTCATTTCAGAGTATAAATCACAGTTTCAAGATGCTTTTGCAGTCGAACATCCAGCAGATATTCCTGGTGAAGTAATAGGTAAAGGGGGGAACATAACCTATGCAGCCCGTAAGCTTGAATCTTACCTAGAAGACAAAAATATTAAACCAATTAATGTTATCCTAACAACACTTGATGCAGATAATCATCCACACCCAGGTTATCTAGCGGCACTTACTTATACATACTGCATGACCGAAGACCCTAAGTATGTTTCCTACCAACCGATTCCTTTGTATACAAATAATATCTGGGATGCGCCAGCACCAATGCGGGTAGTTGCGACGGGTAACTCTTTTTGGCAAACCATTGTAGCTCTTCGACCCCATATACTGCGCAACTTTTCTGCTCACGCTCAAAGTATGCAGACTTTAATTGAGACAGATTATTGGAGTGTTCGGACTGTCGTTGAGGATGGTCATCAATTTTGGCGAACCTACTTTCGATACGATGGACGACATGAAGTCTATCCGATTTTCCTACCGATCTACCAAGACGCTGTGCTGTCTACAACTTACGTAAAAACGCTCAAAGCGCAATTCGTGCAAATGCAACGTTGGTCCTGGGGAGCTTCAGATATTGCCTATGTAATTAGGACTGGGTTTTTTAAAAAGAATAAAATTCCGAGATTCGATATGGTAGCTAAAACTCTTCGTTTGTTGGAAGGCCATGTCTCTTGGGCAACATCAGCGCTGATTATTACTTTCTCAGCATTTATTCCAGTTCTACTGAACCCCAAGGATTTCGGAGCCAATCAGCTTCCGATTATAGTTAGTGACTTACAGCGTCTGGCAATGTTCGGAATTATGATATCACTGTTCTTTAGTTTACGGACTTTGCCACCAAAGCCAGCGCGCTATAAAGCGCATCGTTCAATTTTTATGGTTATTCAGTGGTTGTACCTGCCAATTACTACTATTTTCTATAGTGCTTTGGCGGCACTATATTCACAAACCAGACTAATGTTTGGCAAATATCTAGATAAGTTCGATGTTACCGATAAAGCAGTAGTCACAAAAGACAAAAAAAGAGTAATTTAATAATTGTTCTATAGATCAACCGAAGGCATTAAGAATCTAGCTGTTTAGTGGGTGGTAGGCTAAGTATTGAACTTGGGCCGGTTTATCGAAATTCTTTAAAGTTTCAGCGGTGGTTTTTATAATCTGGTTGCTGGTGATGCTGCCATCGGATATATAGGGTAATAATTTATAGGTTACGGTGTTCGTCAGATCTGAGGCGATTCTTTCGGGGTCAGTGAGGTGCTTACAGCAATAATAGATGCTCACGAACAGTTTATCTCTTGAGAAGGGGTAGAGTGAATCTGGTCTTGTAACAGATAGGGAGGTAGATAGATCAAAAGACTCAATAGTAGTCATTATCGCCTTACAGCCGCTACAGGACCTTCTGCGCCACTTGGTATTACTTCGTTTCTGATCACGGGAGTTTAAAACGTTAGTTTTTGATCCACAATATATACATACCATGACTACATATTGTCATACAGCTATTAAAAAAGCTAGTGGATAAACTAAAAAGAACCTGGGTATAACGAACCAGGCCCCCGTTAATATCGTTCTTCTTCAAAAAAATTAAGCTTTTTTTGAAGGTCTAGAACGTCGTACTCTTCGGATCAGCTTTGATGATGGTAGCTCTTCATAGAAAAGCTGAAAACCAGCTAAAGCCGTTTGCTTGTTGGTACTCAAACCAAAAATTACCTCAATTAACACGCTTATGATAACACAAAAACTCGGAAATATCAATAGCTGGTAAGTGTTAAGTCATATCGATGCGCACTTAGCCAGCATTGAATTTCACTCATTTATAGGGTATTATTAACTCACTAAAACAGATAAGGGTGATTAGCTCATTTGGCTAGAGCGCTTCATTGACGTTGAAGAGGTGGCAGGTTCAAATCCTGCATCGCCCACCATAGCAACAAAGACCTTAGATCAAAGGTCTTTTTTTATGTCGCAAAATTTAGGATATACTCATGGCCAAAATATATATCACACAGGATATAAAATAGTGAAGAGATGTACACACATAGTAGTGTATTTATAACAATACTAATTTACTAGCCTTATAATGCTATCACTGCTATGATTGATGAAGTGAAGTTTTGAGAAGGTTTTTTAAAACCAGCCAAAGAAGATTGAATGTCATGCGAAATCATTCAATCTTTTTTCTTTTATGGACCTAAAATATTAGTTGCTAACAGGGGAGCTGTGCTATACTGACAGTGCAATGATTCGGACTCACCAACCGATGAGCAAACCCAGCACAAGGTAAGGTAAGGGTATAAAACAGCTTACAAGAGTAAATGTCTAGGTGGAACCTCCTGGAGACAGGACCAAGACACGCTACGGCGGTTTTTGAGTATAGTTACGAGAATACTTAAATCAACCAGCGGTAAGCGTGTTTTTTATATAATTTAGAGAAAGGTGAATGATGGCCAGAAATCAGCAAAACAGTGATAAACTTCACGCTATGCGACATTCGCTAGCCCATATTATGGCTACAGCAGTGCAAAAGAAGTTTCCAAACGTAAAGTTTGGTGTCGGTCCAGTTATCGAAAATGGTTTCTATTATGACTTAGATCTAGGTGAGGTAACTCTTTCTGAAGCCGACTTTAAAGTCATTGAGAAAGAGATGAAATCGATCATTAAACAGGGGCAGGAGTTCAAGAAGTCTGAAATGGATATCGATCAGGCCATTAACTGGGCGAAAGAGAATAACCAGCCGTATAAGCTGGAGTTATTAAATGATCTCAAGCGCGCTGGTACCACTGCTGCTAAAGATATTGCTAGTGAGGAGCTAGGCATTGAAGGTGAAGGTCAAAGTAAGATAGAAAAGGTTTCTTTTTATAGTAATGGTCCTTTTACCGATTTATGTCGCGGCCCACATTTAGACAACACTTCTCAGGTAGGTGTTTTTAAGTTAACAAAAATTGCCGGGGCTTATTGGCGCGGAAAAGAAGATAATCCTCAGATGCAGCGGCTGTACGGTGTTGCTTTCCAGACCCAACAGGAGTTAGATGACTATCTAAAGATGTTAGAGGAGGCTAAAGCACGCGATCACCGCTTGCTAGGTGAACAGCTAAAAGTATTTACCATAAACGAAGACGTCGGTAAGGGGCTCCCGCTACTATTACCGAGAGGTTCAACTGTTAAAACGCTCCTAGGTCGCTATATGCGACAGATCGAAGAAGCTGAAGGGTACTCCTATGTTGATACACCTGTAATTGCTCATGAGAAACTGTACCAAAAATCTGGTCACGCTCAGTTCTACGCTGAAGATATGTTCACCATCATTGACTCTGAAGACCAGAAATTCTACGTATCACCAATGAATTGTCCGCATCATCATAAGCTTTACGAGAAGTTAGTTATTAGCTATAACGATCTTCCACTTAAGTTAGCAGAGCAAAGTGGACTGTATCGACATGAGCTTTCCGGTACTCTTACTGGGCTTATCAGGGTTAGAGGGCCAATAACTCAGAATGATGCCCATATTTATGTAACTGCTGAGCAACTGAAGACTGAGTTTATAAAGGTGCTTGAAATGTTTAAGCAGGTCTATGATGTATTTGGTATCGAAGACTATTGGTATAGACTATCGTTGCCAGATTTTGCCAAGGATAAGTTTGAAGGTGACAAGCAGGCATGGCAAGAGGCTGGTAATATCATTCGTAGTGCACTGGAAGACTTTGGCGCAGATTTTGTAGAAGCCGAAGGTGAAGCCGCTTTTTATGGCCCGAAAGTAGATATTCAAACAAGAAATGTGCTTGGAAAAGAAGATTCTATCGCTACATCACAGATCGATCTACTGATTCCAGCCAGAATGGGACTAAAATACGTAGACTCCGAGAATAAAGAACAGCAACCGCTAATTATTCACCGGGCCATACTTGGTTCCTTAGAGCGTTTTATGGGCTTTTACTTAGAAAAAACTGCTGGCTGGTTACCGTTCTGGTTAGCACCTGAACAGGCCCGAATTTTGACTATTAATGACTCTGTAAAGCCTTACGTGGAACAAATACAAGAAGTATTGTCTGGGGTGGTCTTAGAAAAACCCTTAAGGCACAACGAACTGCGCTTTACCACCGATGAACGCAACCAGTCACTAGGTAAGAAGATTAAGGACGCTGTAGCACTCAAGATACCACTACTGTTGATTGTTGGGCCTAAAGATCAAGCTAGTGGTCAGGTCAGCGTACGGACTGGTGATGATGAGCAGAAGATCAAGATTGAAGAGCTTTCCGATTTCGTAAAAACTTTAAAGTAGGTAGGATAAGTGCCAAGAGTTGATTCTAACTTTAAAGATAAGGTTTATGAGGTAGTGGCTCAAATACCGCAGGATAAGCTGACTACTTATGGAGCAGTAGCTGCTATGGCTGGGGCCCCTTGGGCAGCCTGGGAGGTAGGTCAGATAGCTCACACTGGTCCGGACAACCTGCCATGGCAAAGAGTGGTTAGAAAAGATGGTGGGCTTGCCAGGGGTTATCCTGGTGGCTTAGATGGTCATCAGAAAGCTCTGGAGACGGAAGGATTTCAAGTGGGTGATGATTACACGGTTAATATAGATAGGTATCTATGGACCAGATAACACCTCCTTTAGTCGTAATTCTAGGGCAGACGGCCAGCGGTAAGTCTAGCTTAGCTATGGAGATTGCCAAAAAATTCGATGCTGAAATTATCTGTGCTGACTCTCGAACGGTGTATAGGCGCATGGACATCGGAACAGCTAAGCCTAGTAAGCAAGATCAGGAGCTAGTCAGACATCATCTGCTAGACATAGTAGAGCCTGATCAGCCGTTTAATGTATCAGATTTTAAACGACTAGCCATAGAAGCAATAGAAGATATAGCTAGTCGCTCCAAGTTAGCATTAATGGTTGGTGGAAGTGGTTTGTATATAGATTCGGTTATATATGACTATCAGTTCAGAGAGAAGAAGCAAAAAGTTGACCCTAGTTTATCTATTGAGCAACTACAGCAGGCTGTTGCTGACCAGGGACTAGAGTTACCAGAGAACCGTAAAAATAGACGCCACTTAATTGGGGTGCTGCAGTCTGGCCAGAATCCACCAAATAATAAGAGGCTAAGGGACAATTGTCTGATCATTGGCCTAGACCCAGGAAAGGAAAGGCTTCTAAAGAACATTAAGCAGCGCGTAGAAGCAAGTTTGGAGGCTGGGCTGATAGCTGAGCTAAAAGGCTTGGTTGATGAGTTTGGCTGGGAGCCATACGCGCTTCAGGCGCCAGCCTACCTAAGCTTTCGAGGCTATCTAGAGAGTAGTATGAATATTGCTGAAGCAACTCAAAAGAACGTTTTAGCCGACAAAAAATTAGCTAAAAAGCAAGCCACTTGGTTTAAAAGAAATAAAAGTATTCATTGGCTAAAAAACCCTAGTCAATATGTCTCTTCTACAACAGAATTAGTGAACAACTTCATTCGTAATGAGTAACATCTCTGCTACAATATGGGTAGTTTAGGGTAAATAAATACTGAAATTCATTTTTTGGTGACTACTAACAAAACAGAGGTAATACAATGGTCGAACAACTATTCGGTTCCAAAACACGCGTAAAACTACTAAAACTTTTCTACAGCAATCCAAATCGTTCTTTCTTTGTTCGTGAGATAACTCGGAAGATAGACGAACAGATTAATTCGGTTAGAAGGGAATTAGCAAATTTATTAAGCGTCGGTATTATTACTTCCAATACTTCAGATACCAATAACAACAAGTTGTACTATGAAGTTAACCAAGAGTACACCTATTACAAGCCACTGTCCGAGATATTTAATTCTGGAGCGGTAATGTCACCTAAGACTAAAAAAGCTGGAATTTCCAAAAAAGCAGATAACCCACTAAAGATGCTTGGAAATGTTCAATTAGCGTTGTTTACGGGACAATTTACTAGAGATGAGCATAGTGGAGTAGATTTCTTGGTTGTCGGCGATATTAATAACGTCCAGCTTGAAAAATATGTTGCCGAGCTTGAGAAAAATGAAAATAAAGAGTTGCGCTATACAGTAATGACCATGAAAGAATTTAACTACCGCAACCAAATAAATGATCGGTTTATTAATAATGTGTTTAATTCCAAGGTACAGATATTAGTAGATAAACAAAATATAATGAATTCAAAGAAGGGGAAGTAAATAGATGGAATTACAATATTTCGGTGGTAACTGTATTAAACTGACGACAAAAGAGGCTAGTATTGTCATTGATGATAATTTAGAGCAGTTGGGACTGAAATCAATAGTTAAGCCAAACGATATTACGCTGCATACTAATAGCGCTGATGAATTGGAAGATAAAGCGCATTTTGCGATTAATCGACCTGGTGAGTATGAACTATCCAATATTTCAATTATTGGTATACCTGCCCAGCTACATATTGATGAAAAGGGTACCAACAAAGCTGTTATCTATAAGATTGTAGTCGGAGACATTAGAGTTGTTGTGGTTGGCCATATTTACCCAGAATTAGACGAAAAACAGCTAGAGCAAATTGGAATGATGGACATATTAGTTGTCCCAGTTGGTGGCAATGGTTTTACGCTGGATAGTAAAGGAGCTCAGAAATTAATAAAAGATATTGATCCTAAAGTGGTTATTCCAACAAATTACGCAGATAAAGCAGTCAAATACCCGGTACCAGTAACTGATCTAGATAGCGTACTGAAAGAGTTAGCAGTTGAGCCAAAAGAGAAATTAGCTAAGTTAAAGATCAAGAATACTGATCAATTCACCGAAAAGCCAAGCTATATTGTCTTAGAGAGACAATAGTCAGCTGAGCCGCTTGTAGTTTAGTTAGTTATTAGGCCTTTTTTCTTGAGGGTTCGGATAGCTTGAGTGCTAATTTTTAGAGTTAGCTTTTGACCATCTACAACAATAGTCTTTTTTTGTAGATTTGGTTTCCAAACTTTCTTAGTGTGTCTTTGAGAGAAGCTTACGTTACTTCCGTATTGCTTGCCTTTTCCCGTTAGCTGACATTTTTGCATGATTAATTCCTTATAGATTCAAGCTGTTATTTTATCTGTAAACTGCGTCTAAGTCAAGGGGTCGGCTAGATGAAGTTAGGTAGTTGCTGAGTTTGCTATACTTAAGTGGTATGTTTTCTAGCCTTACAGCAATAGATCTAGTTATTGTCTTCGGTTCAATTTTGTTCTCCATGGGGATTCATGAGGCGATGCACGCCTTTACTGCCCATTGGTTGGGGGATCCAACCGCTAAAGACTTGGGCAGGCTATCTTTGAATCCGTTCAAACACATTGATGTATTCACCACTTTGTTGCTACCCATGGGTCTCATTCTACTAGGCTTACATCCGTTTTTTATCGCCAAGCCAGTTCCATTCAATCCAGGCAACGTCCGCTATGAGGAGTTTGGATCGGCGCTGATTGGAGTAGCCGGACCGTTGACCAATCTCAGTCTTGCGGTTATCGCTGGACTGATTGTCAGAATATTCGGCATCGCAATTGGAACAGATGTGTTTAACGTCTTTAGCATCTTTATTTTGATAAATTTAAGTTTCTTTGTATTCAACATGATTCCATTCCCGCCACTAGATGGATCTAGGTTGCTTTACGCTGTAGCTCCGGAACCACTTCAAAGGTTAATGTATATGATTGAATCCGGCGGTTTAATGTCGATTGTGCTGTTTATGTTCTTCCTGTATCCTCTTGCTGGTCCGGTAGTAGTTAATAGTATAGATTTCCTTTATAAATTTATTCTAGGATAGAGATAAACCTGGCCATTTATAACTATTAATTATATTCGGTTGCTATGGACGACCGTTTCTAGCTACAATGTAAGTGGCTGGAGCCAACAATATGATAATCTGAATACTTATCATAAGGGATTCTAATATTTGCTATAGCCGTGGCCATAGCGTGAAGATTCCCACCTGGGACTAATTCCAGGTTGTCATGTTGGTAACCAGCCTATTTTTGTTAGTAACAGGGTGTAGCTTAGTCGGTAAAGCGCTGGGCTGGGGGTCCAGAGAGCGGAGGTTCAAGTCCTCTCACCCTGACCAATGAATTTAGTATTAATAATCTAATATGAGACAATAACACCAATGAAAAGCTTAAAAGTCAGTCATGATTTCGCAAAAACAATCCTTAGCGGAGAAGCTACCTCAACTTGGCGGATCAATGACGATAAGGACCTGCATGTAAACGATGTCATCCATTTGATTGATAAGGTTAAACCTAATGAACCCGATTCTTATGTGGTGATCGGAAAAGCAGTAATTACTAGTATCCTAGAAAAGCAGATTGGAAAAATCACCCAAGAAGATATGGTTGGAAGTGAAAGATTTATTTCAACTGAAGAGCTACTAAAGACTTTTAGAGGTTACTATGGTCCACAGGTTGATGATCAGACACCAATGAAGCTGATTCGTTTTGACTTCTTGGGCCCTATAGAAGACGTTAAGCAGAACCTTAAAGTGGTCGAAGCAAAGCTGTTCGGTGACGGTGGTTCTAGGGGCAATCCTGGACCTTCAGCCTACGGATATGTAATCTATGACGCTGCCGACAAGATAATAGTTGAGGATGGCGGTTATTTAGGGGTTACAACTAATAACCAGGCTGAATACCAATCGTTGAAGATGGGGCTAGAAACAGCTTTGGCTAGAGGCGTAACTAAAATAGATGTCTATATGGATAGCTTATTAGTTATTAACCAGATGAAGGGAAAATTTAAAGTTAAAAATCACGATTTAATTCCGTTGTATCGGGCTGCGCAAGAGAGTTCTAAGCAATTCGATAAGATTACATTCACCCATGTCCCCAGGGAAAAGAATAAGAAGGCAGATTCTTTAGTAAATCAAGTACTAGATACCATAAACAGTAAAAAAGTGGTATAATACTAAACGTTAGGTTATTGGCCGACTACCGTCTCGATTACGAGAGGGAGGAAAGTCCGGGCAACATACGGAAGGACAGTTGTTAACGACAACCAAAGGTAACTTTAGGGAAAGTGCCACAGAGACTATACCGCCTGTTTTTGCAGGTAAGGGTGAAAAGAGCGAGGTAAGAGCTCGCATTCTTTATCGGTGACGATAATAGAAGGGTAAACCCTGTCCGTTGCAAGGAGATGTGCATTTAGAGTATCCGGCTTAGTGCATCGATTAACCGCTTGATCGTTGGAGCAATTCAACGACTAGATAGATGGTCGGCAGTCACTACTGACTACAGAACCCGGCTTACAGATAGCCTAGCAACCTTATGACTATTATTTAGAGCTGGCTTTTACAATAGCTGTGAAAGCTTCAGGCTCGTTTACAGCGATTTCGCTTAATACTTTACGATCAAGTTCAATCTTTGAAGATTTCAAATTGGCAATAAACTTACTATAAGTAGTACCGTTTAATCTGGCGGCTGCATTTATTCGAGCATTCCAAAGAGCCCGGAAGGTTCGTTTGCGATTTCGTCGATCACGGTAGGCGTAGTGTAGAGCTTTAGTAACGGTTTGTTTACCGCGTTTGATACTAGATCGGTTGCCCCGAGTCATACCCTTGGTGGCTTTACGGATTTTCTGGTGTTTGGCGTGAGTTGTAACTCCTCGTTTAACGCGCATTATTTTACTCCTAACATTGATTTGAGGTTCTTCTTGGGTTTACCATGAACCTGTTCTAGACCGGCTAGTTTGCGTTTTCTAGAAGCACTCTTCTTTTGAAGGAAGTGATTGCTCATAGAATGACGACGTAGAACTTTACCGTTCTTTGTTACTCTGACGCGGTCTTTTGTACCGCTGTGTGTTTTTAGCTTTGGCATTATTTATTGCTCCTAATTACGAAATTTAACTGTTTGCCGCTCAGTTGAGGCTTCTGATCAACTGCTATTGTATCACCGAAGGCCGCTAAAACCTTATCTGCTAGTTGAAAGCCAAGGTCTTTATGAGCCATTTCTCGTCCTCTGAAGAAGATAGTTATTTTAACCTTGTTCCCAGATTCTAAGAAACTCTTTATTTTATTAACCTTTACGCCTAGGTCATGATCACCTATCTTTAGACCAAAGCGCATCTGTTTTACTTCGAAGGACTTAGCGTTCTTCTTGTTCTTCTGCAGTTGTTTAGTCTTCTGGTAGTTGAATTTGCCCCAATCTATGATTTTAGCAACTGGAGGTTTCGCATCTGGCGAAATTTCCACTAGATCTAAACCTTGTTCTTCAGCTAATTGAAGTGCTTCAGAGCGGGATAGTACCCCTAATTGGGTTCCTTCCTGGTCTATGACCCGTAATTCGTTTGCCCGAATCATATTATTCAGACGGGTAGTCTTGGCGATTATTAAACTCCTTCGTGTTGTTTAAGGTTAGCTTCAAGTGTACCAAAATATGCAACAGGGGTCAAGAAATATTTTATCTTTAGTAGGAATTTAGCAAATAACAATTTAGCGGGAATTGGCTATATCGGACTACTGGTTAACAAAACCATGTAGACAGGAAGCGCATGAACTTGAATAATTGGAAAGCTTCCCGCAGTGCACAAAATTGATAATATCCAACAATACTCCATTACTAAATAGCTGATTGGGTTGGAAATAAAGCTAGCTTAGTTCATAAGTTTGGGCATAAAAAAACGGCCCTTTGCGAGTAGGGCCGTTTAATTTTTTGTTGTTTGTTTTTGAGCTTAAGTCTTGTGACCGTATCGCTCTTATTTTTGTTGTAACGTCATTTTCAATCTGTTACTTTTGATACTTTTTTGTTTTTGAGCACTTTTTTTATTCAAGTGCTACTGACATATTATAAAGAGTTTAGCTTCCTGTCAACAAGATTATGCTAGTTTTTTTACTAATCTGTGCATAAGTCATTCGTAGTTTGTTCGATCCTGAATCCTATCCTAAGGCTGATCTATAATTAGCTAAACCCAAATTCGTCTTTTATAGGTAAAATTGAATAAAATATATTCAAATTGCCAAAACTAACGATCGCTTATTCAAATACTTTATAGTTAATAAAATAATAGAGAATTAGTAATAAATAGTTGGAAATAATAACAAGTAATAGACCGATTCAGAGCGATTATATTTATATAGATGTGTAATATGCTATAAGTCATGACGATATTGAAGGCAAGTATTAACAAACGGACTATACTATATTATAGGTAGCCATTTAATACCATAAGCATGAAAACGAAATAATGTATATGATTTCGATCATTTAACTACCCGCGTTGCATTAGAAAATGAAATGTAATTATATGGATTACTAAATAATAGTGAATTTGCTAGCTGGTGCAAAATATTAATGAGATCCGACGCAATGTTGGAAATATACATGTTTGATTGCAGGCAAAATAGGTTAGGGTTGCGCACAAGTTCATTTTAGTTTATTAAATGGAAAATTTACGAAACATTATTTACTCAAAATTTATATACAATTCAGTCATTTTGCAGAATATTATAAATCCAATTTAGTGGAAATTGATTGTATATTTTTAAAATATCCTGCAGGAATTTGTATTACAAATATATAAATTATCAATGTAATAGAGTGCCAAAATAATTACATATAAATTGCCAGTAATTATACAAATAATTTGGGAGAAATCATGAATATACAGACTATGTAGTATATATAACATCTAACATTTTTGTTATAAAAATTGCAATAATCGAATATATACACCTGTGATTAAGAGAAGGTTATGAAAAACACAACGCTAAGTTGTTGACAAATTATAATATATAATCTACATTGATAAGCGTAAGTATTTTTTGTCTTAATACTTACAAAACTCTCTTTTTGTCGCTCTTGGTCTTCCTAACGGTAGCCAGAGCGGTCAGTCAAGCTAGACAGGTAAGCGCTTCAATAGTTTATTTACATAAGCGGATTTACCGTCTAGCACCTTTATAACCAACAAACCAAATCAAACTTTCTATGATAACCCGCTATTTCGGGTTATTATTTATATATGCTACCTTCTATAAAAAAGACATTTAACTCCTACAAATTCTTAGGGTTACTAGTGGTCGGATTATTGTTATTTCTATCGTTCACTAATCCACAAAACTTACCAATCTTTGCCGTGTTAATCGTTCTATTTTGGTTTTATTTGATCGTCTCTCTGCTATCTATGCACATCTTAAGAACTCTACAGTTGAAGACTTTAAGCAGTAATAGAAAGTTGATTTTGTATTCATTTTTTATTGGGATTGTGCCCACTTTAGTGTTGATGTTGATATCAATAAACCAATTAACGGCTAAAGATTTACTACTACTTTCAGTCTTAGGGGTGATAGTCTTGCTGTATATTTCTAGATTCAAAGTGACAAAATCATAGTTTAGCTTTTCCAGATGTAGATCTGGTATAATTTAGTGATGAGTGATCAACAAATATATGGATCTATGAATAACACACCAACACAGCAACCAATTGATACTACGGATGGCAATAACCAAGGTGGGCAACCGGCAACTGGCTTACCTAGTGTAGCTATGCCTCAATCAGTTGATCAGGGGAGCGCTGGCGGCTCCGCCAGTCCGACTCCTCAACAACTAACCAGCCAGCCTATTGTTGATCAGAACATGCTAAGCGCTAAGCATAGTAGTGGATCACCTATGGTTGCCGAAGATGTAGATTTAATTGAAAAAGAGTGGGTAAACAAGGCTAAGGCTATTGTTCAGCAGACAAAGAATGACCCCAGTCAGCAGAATATTCAACTAAATCGCTTTAAAGCCGATTATCTAAAGACCAGATTTAGTAAAGATATAAAACCCATGGATAGTTAATAAAATATATGATGTTATCAATTATTCTTATCAGTTTATTGTTACTTGTTGTATCTGTGACAATGTTTATTGTATATCTACACTATAAGAAGGTCCTACGCGAGCAGAAAAATTATGAGAGGGGTCTAAAGATGGTGCCTCTAGAAATCCATCTACCACCGTCGAGTGAAGATATTGAAGGTAATGGGCGTGATACTCGTGACGTTAGTGAAGAGAATATCTCTAAAGCTCAGACTCTATATGGCATAATCGCTTCTACTTACAAAAAAGGTTTCAAGGGCGAGTTTTATGGCCAGCGTCACTTTAGTTTTGAGATTATTGGCGCAAAGGGCTTTGTGAAATTTTACGCTGTTGTTCCAGTGGTTATGGTGGATGTTGTAACCCAAGCTGTTATTAGCGCCTATCCTTCGGCTCAACTAGAAGAAGTAACTGAACATAATATTTTTAGTCCAGTGGGTAAGCTAGCCGGCACTATGGGTGGAGAGTTAACCTTGAAAGAGAATTACGCTTATCCGATTGCAACTTACCAAGAGATTAAACGGGACTCAATGCAGGCCCTACTTAACGCTTTGTCTACTCTAGACAAGGAAGATGGAGCCGGTATTCAGATCTTAATCCGACCTGCAAAAAGTGGCTGGAGAAAACAGTCCCATTCAGTTGCCAATAAAAAACGATCTGGTGAAAAAGATAAAACCGTGTCAGATAATCTTTTCTGGTGGGCTAAACAGCTAGTAGTGGCTGCTGTAAAGCCTCCTGAAGACAAGTCTGATTCTGGTGGTGAGAAGAAGAAAGAAATTTCTAATCTAGATCAATCAATTGCCGACGCTATAGAGGAAAAAACTAGACATCCTGGTTATGAGGTTCTAATCAGGGTAGTAACATCCTCAAATATCTCACAGAGATCACAGGCTTTGTTGAATAATATCGTAGCTGCTTTCTTCTTATATGATGCTCCTAGCAAGAATGGCTTTAAGTTCTCAAGCGCCAAAGACATAGAAAGTTTTGTGACTTCTTACATACTTAGGTTCTTCCCGCCGGAGATAGATAATAACGTGCTTAATGCTGTTGAATTAGCAACATTATTCCATTTCCCAGACCAGAAAAACATTCCTACAGCTCAGTTGCAACGCCAGGCCTCTAAGCAAGTAGACGCCCCTAGAAATATTCCTGACGATGGATTGCTACTTGGGTATAACCTTTTCCGTGGGGCTAAAAAGCCAATTAGGCTTACCTTAAATGATAGACAGCGTCATATGTATGTTGTTGGACAAACTGGTACCGGTAAATCGACCTTCTTAGAAAATCTCGCCGTACAGGACATGCTTAACGGTGATGGTTTTGCTTTTGTAGACCCACATGGTGACACTGCTGATAACTTGCTAGGAATGGTTCCACAGGATCGAACTGAAGATGTTATCTATTTTAGTCCTTCGGATATGGATTTCCCGATGGGCTTAAACCTGTTCGAGTTTTCCACTGAGGCTCAGAAAGATTTCCTGATACAGGAAGCAATCAACATCTTGTATAAGCTATACGACCCCAATCGCCAGGGTATGATAGGTGCTCGGTTTGAGCGTATATTTACTAATTGTGCTCAGCTATTGATGGCTGATCCTAGAGGTGGAACCTTTGTAGATATACCTAAGCTATTAATTGACCCAGATTTCATGAAGCCAAAACTTAAGTACGTAACTGATCAGAATGTTATCGACTTTTGGACAAAAGAGTGGCCCAACGCTCAACGATCTAATGAGGCTGGAGAAGTCACCAGCTGGGTAGTTAGTAAGTTTGGGGCTTTTCTTTCTAACGAAATGATGCGCAATATTATTGGTCAGACCAAGAGTGCCTTCGACATGCGTGAAATAATGGATAACAAAAAGATTCTATTAGTCAATCTAAGTAAGGGTAAGATGGGCGATCTTAACTCTAAGTTGATGGGTATGATCTTCGTTATGAAGTTTCAGGCGGCAGCTATGAGCAGGGCCAATGTCCCGGAAAGCGAAAGGCAGGACTTCTGTCTGTACGTTGATGAGTTCCAGAACTTCTCAACTGACTCCTTCGCTACGATTATGTCAGAGGCTAGAAAGTACCACCTTAACTTAGTAGTGGCTAACCAGTTCACTACTCAGCTTTCAGATGAAATTCGGGATGCTGTATTTGGTAACATGGGTACCATCGTTTCATTCCGTATCGGTCAGAATGATGTCGAAGCTTTGTCTAGATACTTCCAGCCGCATTTTGACGGTGATGATTTACTACGTATACCAAACTGGAATACTGTAATCAGGACACTTATAGGCGGTGTGCCAACTCAGCCATTTAGTATGGCTGGTTTAGCGCCAATTGGTACACCTAACGAGAAGCTCGGGCAAGCCTTAAAACAGCTTTCAAGTGCCAAATATGGTCGGCCCAAAGTGGAAGTAGACAAGGAGATTACTGAACGGTTGAGAGTGGCTGAGAAGCCAGCCCGTCGTCCTGGCGCACCAGGCTCATTGACAGGCCAACCAGGCGCTGGTCCAAGGCCAGCAGCAGCACGTCCAGGCGGAGGGTCATTCTTCGATAACTGGATGGCTAAACAGCAGGCCAGAACAGGTCAAGCAGTTCAACCGCGTCGTCCGATGAGTACCGGAGCGGGATCTATGGGTGCAGGTACCATGGGGCAGTCTAGCCCAATGCCAAATCGGCCCTATCAGCCACAGACAGGCCCTACAGCGGTAAATTCGAACAATAATGTAAATGGTTACACTCCTGCACAGAATACGCCTCCTACTCCCTCTATGAACCAATCGCTAAATGTTGGTAGCCCAAGCTCGGAGGGTAGTGAACTACCTATCAGTGATCGTCATCAAGCCAAAGCTAGCGCAGACCATGATCAGACTATGGTTATTGATCGAGACGGCGATAATAGCTAATAATTAGCTATTAAGTTTTTGACCAATACTATTTAGCTTCTATTGTTTGATTCTTTTAGCAATCAGTATAAGTACTTCAACTATGGTGAAGGCTAGGTATCCACCGGCAAAGAGGATGAAGAATAGCAGCAAGTTGTATTCAAAGCCATAGTGTTTGGCCATATACAGGGTTGCTACGCTACCAATTAAAGCTATCAAGGCTCCTCCTAGCAGACCTATCGGTCGGGCTATGGTTTTCTCACCAATAACACTGGCTTTCTCAACAGGCTTGGAGTGGATGACTTTACTTAGAGTTTTGTTCGGAGCAGAGAGCTCTTTACGAATGCGCGTAAGAGTTCTGGTGCGCATCATGTCTTTGAGCTCTTTGTTGATAGGGCCTTGGGCTCCAGGGTTTTTTTCTGGCTTAGTAGAGTCAATCTCACTTTTGTTTAGCGACTTAGCTTCTTTGTTGATTTCTTGTCGAATAGCTGACAGCTCTTCTTGTTTTTCAGCTTTGGTTTGCTCGCTGTGTTGCTCTGGCTTAGTATTCTCTGATTCATGAGCTTTGCTGTCTTGGAACTCTGCGCTCTCTGGCGTGTCGTTGTCTTGCTCAATATGGATCTTTAATTTTTCACTCATTTTATAGACCTCCACTGGTTGTATATTCTTTTTTGACAATATCTAGCTCTTTAGCCATTAAGCGACTTCTTGAGTAGAAGTAACCAGCTATAACTAATACTCCAAAACCAATCGCTAGACTTTCTCCTGGACCAGTATTGGGTAGGGTAGTGGTGACTTGCTCAGTCGTTTTTACAGGTGTAGTAGGTAATTTAATGGTAACTTGGTTCCCATAAATATTCTGCATCACTAAGTCTCCGGAAGAGCGGTTGTTTTGAATGTCTGGACGAGGGGTGCTCGGGATAGGGTTTTTGACTGTAACTCGGAAGGTTTTGGTAGTAGATTGGTTGGCTTTGATGGTGACTTTTTCATTCCAGGCTAGAACTTTGGTCTGATCGTCAAAGACTCCACCATCTAGAGTGTTTAGGTCTAGGTCGCTATATTCTAGAACATCGGTTAGATCTTCAGGTTGCAGAGCAGTATCTTTAGCGTCTACGTTACTTACATTGCTAGTTGTAAGGCTATATTCAATAACATCGCCAGCTCTGGCAACTGTATTATTGGCATCCTCTTTGTCTTGTGTAATATTCTTGGCTTTTTTACTGATACTGAGGACTGGTTCTTCGTCTGGTGGGTTTATGGTTACTTTGGTCTGACAGCTTAGGCTAGCTTTGTCGCCAACACTACTCTTTACGGTCACTGTAACGTCATAGCTTTTTACTTGATTGAACTCATATTCAATTTGATCAGTTAATTCACTGTTATTGTTGGTTTTGGTGTCCCCGTTACCGAAGTCGTAGGTGTAACTCTCAACGGTAGCTCCGTTAACGGCATTAGCTTTGGTTTCGAAAGTGTATTTACGGGTGTTAGTTTCATCTGGCTTTATAAAAGCGGTCAGCGATGTGCATTGGGCATCAGGTACGACTACATCTTCACAGGTTCGGCCGTCACTACCTAGTATTTGCCCAGTTGGACAGTCAATTTTTACAGTGTTACATACCTGAACCTGTGGGGTGTTTCTTGCGGTTGAGGTGCCGACTTTTACGTCTTGTAAGTAAGCACGGTTACATATTTGAGTTCCGTTGGTAACATTATTTTTTACTTTAACTTTTAGCTTAATAAAGCCTGGTGTACCGAAGGCATCGGTGTTTCCGAAGGTGTAGAACGGCGGTGTATTGTTAAACCATTTTAGGTTTGGAGATTTGTTTTCAAATACCCAGTTACCGTAAGAAGAACTGACGTAATCTACTGTTGGCGGTAGGATATCATTTACTGAGAAGAAAATGGCTTGACCACCCTTATTAGTGAAAGCAAGGGTATAGTCGATGGTTTGGCCGGGTTTAACAAATCCAGTTGGCTGGTTGGATTTAGCCAGTTTTAGGTTGGCTGGGACTTGTGGGGAAGGTGGTTTGAAGTTGTTTAGGGTTACAATGTTTCCACATTCATACATGATATATACCGGCTGTTTATCTGCGGTGTGCATGGTTAGTACTTTATAGGTTGATGGACCTCTGCTATCCCAACTCCATAGAGGGCGTTGGTATAAACTTTGCGATAAGCCAGCAATTTGAACTGATGTTTCGCCAGGTTTCTGGTAGGGTTTACGACCTAAAGACATTAACGCTCGATTAGAATCAGTTGATCGTAGGTTTTGTATTCCAGCTCCAGCTACGCTGTCACAGTTCAAGCCGTAGTGCTTAAGAATAGTTGAGAACCCTTGGGCGTTACTTCGACATTTGTTTATTGCTTCAGATTTTGTCTTAAAACCACACTGAATAATATCGTTACCGGAAGGATCACAACTGACATTGGCCTGGGCTGGAGCCATTACTGCAAAACCCTGCACTAACAGAGTAAGAGCGACTAGACCTAAGCCAACACGACGGATGCCTGACTCTTTTTGGAGTCTTTTCGCGTAAAAAGATACTTGATCAATTAAGCTGGGATTAAAGGGTAGATTGCTAATTAATTTATTAAACATATTTTATTCTTTCTGTATGTTAATTATCCTTAAGCTTATTGAACCATATATTAGTCCAATTTAACAAGACTTATGTTGTCCAATTGCTGACTATCATTTATAATAGGACCTAAGAGTGGAGAAAAATATAACAATTCCGGCTTAGTAAAGGTAATGAGGGTTTATTGTAGTGAGCAAAGAACAAAAAAAATATGATTCGGGGCAAATTCAGGTACTTGAAGGCTTAGAACCAGTTCGTAAGCGACCAGGTATGTATATTGGCGGTACCGGCGTTGAAGGACTTCATCATTTAATCTGGGAGCTTGTAGACAACGGCATTGACGAAGCTCTAGCTGGTCATGCAACCTCTGTTGAAGTAACATTGCTTGAAGATGGCGGAATAACTGTTTGGGATAACGGACGTGGTATACCAACTGATGTTCACCCTAAAACTGGCAAGAGTACAGTTGAGACTGTACTAACGGTGCTGCACGCTGGTGGTAAATTCGGTGGTGGTGGCTATAAAGTCTCTGGTGGTTTGCACGGTGTTGGTAGCAGTGTTGTTAACGCGCTGTCGTCTAAGTTGTTTGTTGAAATACATCGTGACGGAAAAATACATACACAAGAATACAATACTGGAGTGCCAGTAAGTGATTTAAAAGTTGTAGGGAAGACAACAAAGACGGGCACTAAGATTACTTTTTACCCCGATGATTCGATATTTGAAACAGTTACAATTAACTACGATACTGTTTTAAATCGCTTAAGACATGCAGCATACTTAACTAAAGCAATTCATACTAGTCTTGAAGATAAACGAACTAATAAAAGCTATGGATTTTATTTCGAAGGTGGAATTAAAAGCTATGTTAAGCACTTAAATGAAGGTAAAGAACCGGTTGATGACGACATCTTCTATGTAGATAAGACTGTAGATGATGTTCAGGTGGAAGTAGCCCTGCAGTACGCTGAGGTATATAACGAAACAATTAAGGCATTCGCAAACAATGTCTCTAACCCAGATGGTGGAACTCATTTAACTGGCTTTAGGTCAGCATTAACTAGGGTGATCAACGATTACGCTAGAAAAAATGGATTATTAAAAGAAAAAGAAGACAACCTATCCGGAGAAGATACCAGGGAAGGACTAACCGCTGTTATTCTGGTTAAACTTCCAGATCCGCAGTTTGAAGGACAGACTAAGAACAAGCTAGGTAACCCGGAGATACGAGGCTACGTAGATCAGGTTCTGTCTGAAAATCTTAGCTATTACTTAGAAGAGCATCCTGCTGTTGCTAAGAAAGTCGTTGGCAAAGCATTGCTAGCGGCTCGTGCTCGTAAAGCGGCTCGTGCTGCTCGAGAGAATATCCTTAGAAAAGGTGTTTTAGACGGCGCTAGTATGCCAGGCAAGTTAGCAGATTGTTCTAATAAAGATCCACTAGAGTCAGAGATTTATCTTGTTGAGGGTGACTCGGCCGGTGGATCGGCTAAGTCTGGAAGAGACAGTAAATCTCAAGCTATCCTGCCGCTAAGAGGTAAGGTGCTAAATGTCGAGCGCGCAAGATTGGATAAGATGCTAGCTAATAACGAGATTCTAAGCCTTATAAAAGCCTTAGGTGTTGGCATCGAAGATTCCTTTAACGTAAGTGGTCTGCGTTATGATCGGATAATCATCATGACTGATGCTGATGTTGATGGTAGTCACATTAGTACGCTATTGATGACTTTCTTCTTTAGGTATATGCGTGAAGTTGTTGACGGTGGTCATCTATACTTAGCTAAACCACCGTTGTTCGAGTTGGTTAAGCCAGGCCGTAAATCTAGCGTATACATTTATGACGAAGATGAGCTTACAAAAGTTATCGACGAAACTATTGCTAAGCGGAAGAAAGAGGGTCTAAAGGTAGACACTAGTGCCGAGCGATTTAAACAGGCTGGCTTCATCGAGCAGAAGCGCTATAAGGGTCTTGGTGAAATGGATGCTGAACAGCTGTATGACACCACTATGGACCCCGAAAAGCGGGTTTTAGTACAAGTGAGGGTAGAAGATGTTGAAAAAGCTGACGCAATCTTCAATAAACTGATGGGTAGTGAAGTTGAGCCCAGGAAGAACTTTATTCAGACTAATGCAAAATTTGTTAAGGATTTGGACATATAAATGGAAGACAAGACACCAGACACACCAATACAACCAGATTTAAGCGACATAACTGTGCCTTCAAAATCCCTAGAACTTAAAACTATGGAAAGGGTCATGGAGGATAGCTACCTACGTTATTCTATGAGCGTTATTATCGATCGAGCCCTGCCTGACGTTAGGGATGGTATGAAACCGGTCCATAGGCGAATTCTTTACAGCATGAACGAAGAAGGACTCAGAAGTAGCGCTCGCCACCGTAAAAGTGCTAACGTCGTTGGTTCAGTAATGGGTAAGTATCACCCGCACGGTGATTCATCTATCTATGACGCTATGGTTCGCATGGCTCAGCCGTGGTCAATGCGCTATACCTTGGTTAATGGTCAGGGTAACTTTGGTAGTATGGACGGCGATCCGCCAGCCGCCATGCGTTATACCGAAGCCAAAATGGCTCGCTTGGCTGATGAATTGTTATCGGATATCGATAAAGAAACTGTAGATTTTAGGGAAAACTACGATAGTACAACAACTGAACCAAGTGTTCTACCTTCGAAGATTCCTAGTTTGTTGTTAAACGGACAACTCGGTATCGCTGTTGGTATGGCTACTAACATACCACCACATAATCTAGGTGAGTTGATAGACGCCGAGGTGCACATGATCGATAACCCTGACTGCGAGGTTGATGATCTGCTAGAGTATATTAAGGGGCCAGATTTCCCAACTGGGGGAATTATCTACGGGAAGGAAAGCATCCGCAATGCTTATATGACTGGACGCGGTGGTGTGGTTAATCGTGGAGTTGCCGAGATAGTAGAAGGCAAGAAGGGTCGTAGTAAGATTGTTATTTCTGAGATACCTTACGCTCTTAATAAAGAAACTTTGGTGCTCAAAATTGCTGAATTAGTTCGTGAAAAGAAAATTACCGGTATATCTGATCTTCGTGACGAGTCCTCAAGGGGAAGTGTGCGGATTGTCTTAGATCTTAAAAAAGATGCCTATCCGAAGAAACTAATGAATCAGATATATAAGCTGACACCATTGCAGACAACTTTCCACTTTAATATGATGGCCTTAGTTGATGGAATACAGCCGAAGGTCCTTAGTCTAAAAGATATCCTGAGTGAGCATATAAAGCACCGTCAGGTGGTAGTAAGGCGACGAACCGAATATGAGCTTAAGATTGCTAAAGCCAGGGCTCATATTCTAGAAGGCTTAAAGATTGCCCTAGATAATATTGACGAAGTTATTGCCACTATTCGATCCAGTGAAACCACTGAGGACGCCAGTAAGAACTTAATAAAGAAATTTAAGCTTAGCGAGCTACAGGCCAAAGCCATCTTAGCTATGCAACTACGTACGCTAGCTGGTCTAGAACGTCAGAAGATTGAAGATGAATTAGCTGAGTTACTAAAAACCATCGCTAAATTAGAAGAAATATTAGCAGACGAAAAGAAGATCTTAAAGATTATTAAAGATGAGTTCCTAGAGCTGAAGAAAGCTTACGGCGATGATCGCCGAACGGTAGTTATCCCAGGTGAACTTGGTAAGATGTCTGACGAAGATTTCATACCTGATGAGCAGGTGGTGGTTACTCTAACTTCTGCAAATTACATTAAGCGTTCGCAAATTGCTGACTACCGTAAACAAAACAGAGGCGGTAAAGGAAAGCGCGGAATGGTCACCAGGGAAGAAGACGTTATTGAACATGTCATTAACGCTAGCACCCATGACTACTTACTCTTCTTTACTAATAAGGGTCGGGTATTTAGGCTTAAGACTTATGAGGTGCCAGCTGCTAACCTAAACGCCAAAGGAATTGCTATTGTTAACCTCTTGCAGCTTCAACCAGAAGAAAAGGTCAGCTCGGTAATTAATCTGTCTAAAACAGATAATAAAGGCTTCCTATTCATGTGTACGGTCCGTGGAGTGGTTAAGAAGACTGCACTTGAGCAGTATCACAACGTCCGAAGCTCCGGTCTTATCACTATTAATCTCGATGAGGGTGATGAGCTTAAGTGGGTGACTATCAGTAGTGGAGATAACGAGATAATTATTTCTACCTCGCTTGGTCAAGCCATTCGCTTCCATGAACAGGGTGTACGAGCTATGGGAAGGGCCTCTAGGGGCGTCCGCGGTATCAGGCTTCGCTCTGGCGATAGAGTTATAGGTATGGACACTGTTAAAGAAGGTTCCAGCATCTTTGTAATTAGTCAGTCAGGCTATGGAAAACAAACTAAAGTTGCTCAGTTTACGCCACACACCAGAGGTGGAGTCGGTATTCGTTCAGCGGTAGTAAATAAAAAGACCGGTGAGCTAGTAACTGTAAAAACCTTAAATAGCGAATCTGAACAAGAGGTTATTATTATCTCCGAGCAAGGACAAACTATTAGGCTAGGTATGGGAGACATTCCGAAGCTTGGTCGGGCGACTCAAGGCGTTCGGATTATGCGCCTCAAAGAAGATGACAAGGTTGTTTCTATCGCTCTAATAGATAACACAGCTTCTGAAGAGGCTGATGAGGCGGAAGATAAAGAAAAGGAAAAGCCAAAATCAAAGCCTAAAAGATAGTTGTTTTATTGACTACAAAATAGGTTAGATAACACTTGACAATTGCTTGTGGTGTATATATCATACATTGAGATATTTTCGTGGGACAGATAGAAGTTTGTTTAGAAAATAGGACATTAAAAATTGAATCGTGTAAATCAACGTCAGTTTTTTCATTGTTTTTCAGATAAAACAATGGTTTGTTTTTGATCTTAAGATTAAACACTTTTTTGGAGAGTTTGATCCTGGCTCAGGATGAACGCTGGCGGCGTGCCTAATACATGCAAGTCGAGCGGTAAGGCTCTGCACAGGTTACTTGACGAGAGTTAGTTCTCTTAGGTTATCCCCGGCTAGGGATAATAACAGTCGAGTAGTGTGTGTAGAGTACACGAGCGGCGGACGGCTGAGTAACGCGTAGGAACATACCCCAAAGTGAGGGATAAGCATCAGAAATGATGTCTAATACCGCATGTGGTCTTCGGATTAAAGCTTTATGCGCTTTGGGAATGGCCTGCGTCTGATTAGTTAGTTGGTGAGGTAATAGCTCACCAAGACAATGATCGGTAGCTGGTTTGAGAGGATGACCAGCCAGACTGGAACTGAGACACGGTCCAGACTCCTACGGGAGGCAGCAGTAGGGAATTTTCCACAATGGACGAAAGTCTGATGGAGCAACGCCGCGTGCAGGATGAAGGCTTTCGGGTCGTAAACTGCTTTTATGTGTGAGGATTATGACAGTAACACATGAATAAGGGTCGGCTAACTACGTGCCAGCAGCCGCGGTCATACGTAGGACCCAAGCGTTATCCGGAATTACTGGGCGTAAAGAGTTGCGTAGGTGGCAGAGTAAGTAAGATGTGAAAGCGTACGGCTCAACCGTATAGACATATCTTAAACTGCTCAGCTAGAGAATGAGAGAGGTAGATGGAATTTCCAGTGTAGGAGTAAAATCCGTAGATATTGGTAGGAACACCGATGGCGTAGGCAGTCTACTGGCTCATTTCTGACACTAAGGCACGAAAGCGTGGGGAGCAAACAGGATTAGATACCCTGGTAGTCCACGCCGTAAACTATGGATGCTAGCTGTTAGAAGTATCGACCCTTCTAGTAGCGAAGCTAACGCGTTAAGCATCCCGCCTGTGGAGTACGGTCGCAAGACTAAAACATAAAGGAATTGACGGGGACCCGCACAAGCGGTGGAGCGTGTTGTTTAATTCGATGGTAAGCGAAGAACCTTACCCAGGTTTGACATCCTTGGAAGTTCTGCGAAAGCAGAGTGTGCCTTCGGGAACCAAGTGACAGGTGATGCATGGCCGTCTTCAGCTCGTGTCGTGAGATGTTTGGTTAAGTCCATCAACGAGCGCAACCCTTATAGTTAGTTGTATTTTTCTAGCTAGACTGCCCTGGCAACAGGGAGGAAGGAGGG